>NZ_CP139715.1:5302500-5459747 GCF_034377285.1 Thalassobaculum sp. OXR-137
CGCGCAGGTGCTTGGAGCTCATGACGTCATAGGCGCCGCCATAGGCTTTGCGGGTGATGACCGTCACCTTCGGCACCGTCGCCTCGGCATAGGCGAAGAGCAGCTTGGCGCCGTGCTTGATGATGCCGCCGAATTCCTGGGCGGTCCCCGGCAGGAAGCCCGGCACGTCGACGAAGGTCACGATGGGGATGTTGAAGCAGTCGCAGAACCGCACGAAGCGGCCGGCCTTCTTGGCACTCTCGATGTCGAGGCAGCCGGCCAGGACCATCGGCTGGTTGGCGACGATGCCGACGGTCGAGCCCTGCATGCGGGCGAAGCCGATCAGGATGTTGCCGGCATAGCCCGGCTGGATCTCGAAGAAGTCGCCCTCGTCCACGACCTTATGGATCAGCTCCTTCATGTCGTAGGGCTTGTTCGGGTTCGCCGGGACCAGGCTGTCCAGCGAGTATTCCGGACGGTCCGCCTCGTCCGCGGTCGGCCGCACCGGCGGCTGCTCGCGGTTAGAGGACGGCAGGAAGTCGATGAAGCGGCGCAGGTTCAGCAGGGCCTCAACGTCGTTGTCGAAGGCGAGGTCGGCGACGCCGGACTTGGTGGTGTGGGTGACCGCCCCGCCCAGTTCCTCGTGGGTCACCGTCTCGTGGGTGACGGTCTTCACCACGTCCGGGCCGGTGACGAACATGTAGGAGCTGTCCTTCACCATGAAAATGAAGTCAGTCATCGCCGGGGAGTAGACGGCACCGCCGGCGCAGGGGCCCATGATCATGGAGATCTGTGGCACCACGCCCGAGGCGAGCACGTTGCGCTGGAACACTTCGGCATAGCCGCCGAGGGAGGCGACGCCTTCCTGGATGCGCGCGCCGCCGCTGTCGTTCAGGCCGATGACCGGGGCGCCGACCTTCATCGCCTGGTCCATGACCTTGCAGATCTTCTCGGCATGGGCTTCCGACAGGGAGCCGCCGAACACCGTGAAGTCCTGGCTGAACACGAAGATCAGACGGCCGTTCACCGTGCCCCAGCCGGTGACGACGCCGTCGCCGCGCACCTTCTGGTCGGCCATGCCGAAATCGGTCGAGCGATGCTCGACGAACATGTCCCACTCCTCGAAGGAGCCGGGATCGAGCAACAGGTCGATGCGCTCCCGCGCGCTCAGCTTGCCCTTGGCATGCTGGGCGGCGACCCGCTTCTCGCCGCCACCGGCCCTGGCCTGCTCCCGCATCTCTTCGAGACGGTGGATGATGTCCTGCATCGTCGATGCCCCTTATGCGTTTCCCACAGTCGTTCGGCCGGCGATCCTAGAGCAATTCGCCGGTCTATGTGACCGGGAATTCATATTGTGCGCCCGCTCAGGCGTCCAACAGCATCTTGAAGCGCTCGGCCGCCTTCATCTCGGCCAGCAGGTTGCGGCGGCGCAGTTCGGCCTCCCGGTCCTGGCCCCATTTCTCCACCTGGAACGCCTCGTCGATCTGCGAGAGGTCGAACGCCTCCAGCGCCGCGAGGGCGCCGTCGAGGAAGGCCAGCGCCAGAACCAGCGATCCGGTTATCGAGGTGGCGGTATGAAGCGGCGCCAGACGCCAGTCGTCCACCGCGTCCACGGCCGCACGGAAGGCGGCCAGCGCCTCCGGCGGCTGCCGCACCGGCATGACCCCGGCGGTCACCGCAAGACGCATGGCCAGACGTTTCTCCGCCCGCTCGCGCCAAGGGGTCCACTGACTGACCTGCCGGCCGACCAGCTCGTCGGGCCCCTCGGCCAGGAAGCACAGGAGGTCTGAACCGCCGAATCCGGCGATCTCGTCGACCACATGCTCGCGCTGGGGCGTGACCCGGTCGGTGACGGTGGCGGCGAAACTCATCATCGCCATGGAGGAGGGATCGATCTCCTCCTTCTGGGTCTCCCATTCCTCGGCCACCGCCTCGGCCACGCCGCGGGTCGGCAGCCGCAGCGGGCGCTTGGCCGGGGAGCTCAGGTTGCGGCCGTCCAGGGTGACGAGAAAGGCGCCGTCATCCGCATCGGTCACGGCGACGGACTTGTAGAAGCGTTTCATGCGGGTCGCGTCTTTCCTGTGTCGGTTCGCGGGGCGGCTATTCCACGGCTTTGCGCAGGCTGTCGAACAGGCCCTTGATGCCGCCCGGCTTGTTCTCCTGTTCGTTCGACCCCGCGCTGCCGGCGCTCGGCATCGGCTTGGAGCCCTGGGCGACGGCGATCGCTTCGGCGCAGGCCGGCTCGGTCGATCCCGAGGACACGAAGGGCAGCATCAATGCCAGCGGGCCGGCCAGGGCGGCCGCGCCGACCACCGAGCCCACCCCCTTGGCGACCGCCAGCGGGTCGGGTGCGATCTGCGGGTTCGCGATCGGGCCGGTAATCATGACCGGCGTGGCAAGGCTGACCAGGCTCGCATCCTTCGGGTTCGGCATCAGGCGCATGTCGAGGGTCTCGCGGGCGAGGTCGATCGTGCCCTGGCCGCCGACGGTGACCCGGTCGCTGTCGACCATCATCACCACCGTCTCCGCCACACCGCGCTTGAGGGTCCAGCGGCCGACGGCGCATTTCAGGGTGCCGCGCCCCGCCCCTTCCAGGAAGGGCAGGAAGTTGGTGGCGAGGTCTTCGGCGATCAGTTCCCAGTCCTCGTTGGCGATGTGACCGTCCCGGGAGGTGATCCAGGCGGTGCCGGCGAGGCTGGCGATCATGTCGCGGATGCTGGTGCCGGAGGCCGACAGGTCGACCGCCGCGTCGCCCCTGGCATCCAGGGTGTCGGAGCCGTGGAGGGTGTGGGCGAGCTTGCCGAAATCCGCACCGCGCCAGGTCGCCTTCAGCGCCTGGGCCGGCACCGTGTCGGAGGCGACCACCATCAGCTTGGCGCTGATCGCGCCGTCGGAGACCGTGGCGTCGAGCGGATCGAGGCGCAGGGTGCCGTCGGTCAGGGTGGCGGTAGTGGACAGATTGGACAGAATCAGGGGGTTTCGCGAAATTTCCGCGGCCGAAAACTTGACCTGCGCGTCAATCAGCGTCAGCAGGTCGAAGGGCAGCGGTGCCTCCAGCCCGTCGCCGCCGCCGTCCCCGCCTTCGGGCAGGGCGATGGTATCGCTCTTCAGATCGGCCACCAGCTTCGGACGCGGGCCGTCCAGGGCCAGGGACGCGGAGCCGGTCACGGTGATCCCGTCCGCGGTCAGCGACAGCCTGTCGGCCTCGATCGAGGACAGCGCCCCATCCTTCGCCACCGCGTAATGCAGGTTGGCCGCCAGCGCGACATCGCGGCCGCCGACGGATCCGGTCACGTCCACCGGCAGGGTCGCCCCGGGCCGCAGGGCCTCCGACAGGGCCGGCAGGGTGCCGTCGAACGCGATCGGGTCGCCGTTCACATCGGCTTCCAGGCTCACGTCCAGGGGCGTGTTGCCGTCCTCCCCCTCCAGGGTGAGCCGGCTGATCCGCACGGTCTGGGTCTCGGCATCGGGCGAGGGCTTCCAGCGCACCATCACATCGACCAGGTCGACGCTGCGCAGCAGTGGCACCGTCTCGGCGCCGCCGCCGGACGAGTCCCCACCGAGCTGCCAGTTCGCCGCCCCCGTCGCGTCCCGCTCCAGCAGCAGGTCGACATCGGCCAGGGCGACCCGCTGCACGTCCAGGGTCCCCGAAAGCAGCGGCACCACGTCCACCGCGACCTCCAGGCGACCGATTGTCGCCATGTCGGGCCGGCTGCCCCAGGAGGCGTTGGCGAAATGCACGGTCTCGGTGGTGAGCGTCGGGCGCGGCGTCCAGGCGAGGTCGAGATCGCCCTCGATGGTCAGATCGCGGCCGGTCGCCTCGCGCACCGCCGCCTCGATCTCAGCCTTGTAGCTGTTCAGGTCGAGGGTCGCGACGAAGATCACCAGGCCGATGACGGCGATCGCCAGGACACCGACGAGACCGGCCAGAATGTGGAGCCAGCGCATGGGGTCAGTCCTCCGGTTGCGGCGCGATCAGCTCGGCCGCCACGGACGGGAGCTGGTCGAACCTGTCCAGGATGATAACCGATCCGGCCGCCTGAAGCCGAAGCGCATCGTGATAGCCCCAGGAAACCCCGATGGCCCCGGCGACCTTGGCGTTGACCGCCGTCTCCATGTCGAAGCTGGTATCGCCGACCATGACCGTGCGGCGGCGCTCGCAGCCGGCCTCGGCAATGGCCTCCAGCAGCAGGGTCGGGTTCGGCTTGCCCGGCCCGTCATCGGCGGATTTCAGCGACACGAAGCGCCGGCGGATGCCGTGGGCGTCCAGCACGTGGAGCAGTCCGCGCCGGCTTTTGCCGGTGACGATGGCGAGCAGCCAGCCCTCCGCCTCCATGGCGTCGAGCATCTGGCGGGTGCCCGGAAACAGCGGCTCCGGCGCCTCGCCGTCGTGGCGCGGGTCGAAATAGGCGTCGCGATAGGCTTCCACCAGCCGCTCGACCTGCAGGCCGCCGACGCCCGGCGCCAGCCGTCGGATCGCCACGTCCAGCGGCAATCCCACCACCTGGCGCACGCTGTCCGGGGTCGGCGCCACCTGCCCCTCCGTCGCGAAGGCGGCGGTCATGGAGGCGACGATGCGGTGCTGGCTGTCGACCAGGGTGCCGTCGAGGTCGAAGGCGCAGAGCTTCAGGCCGGGCACGGTTACTCCTCGAAGGGCTCGAACGGCGACCCGTCCAGCTCCGGCTCCAGGCCGAAGAAGTCGAAGGAGCGGATCATGTGGTCCTGCAGCGGCGCGATGATCTCGATCGGAACGCCGTCCTCGTCGGGGATGCGGATGGCGCGGGCGTGCAGGTGCAGCTTGCGGCTGATCCCCTCGCCCTGCAGGAACGCCTCCGCAGCACCATACTTGCCGTCGCCCAGGATCGGGGTGCCGATGGCCTCCATATGGACGCGAAGCTGGTGGGTGCGGCCGGTCACCGGCGACAGGGCGACCAGCGCGGCGCGGCGGCCGAGCTTCTCCAGGGTGACGTAGCGGGTGACGGCCGACTGACCGTTCTCGTGGTCGACGGCCATCTTCTCGCCGAGCTTGCCCGGGAGCTTGGCGATCGGCAGCTCGATCTGGCCGTTGGTCGGCTTCGGCTCGCCCACCACCAGCGCCCAGTAGATCTTCAGCGCCGACTTTGCCCGGAACGCATGGGTCAGCCGCCGGGCGGCCCGCTGGGTACGGGCCAGGATCAGAACGCCGGAGGTGTCCTTGTCCAGCCGGTGCACCAGCCGCGGCCGCTCGCTGTAGCCGAAGCGCAGGCTGTCGAGCGCGCCGTCGATATGCTTGGTGGTCCCCGAGCCGCCCTGCACCGCAAGGCCCGCGGGCTTGTTGATCGCGATCATGTCGTCGTCGCGGTAGATGACCGCCTCGATCAGGTCCGCCCCGGTCTCGCTGTCGCGCCGGGCCGGCTTGGCGAACTGCAGATGCGGCTGGGCATCGCCCAGGGGCGGGATGCGGATCTGCTGCCCGGCCTCCAGCCGCTGGTTCGATTTCGCGCGCTTGCCGTCGATGCGGATCTGTCCGGTGCGCAGCAGCTTGGAAAGCTGGCCGTGGGTGACGGCGGGGAAATGCCGCTTGAACCAGCGGTCCAGCCGCTGTTCCGCCTCGTCGGCATCGACGGTGCGGGTTTCGACATAGGCACTCATGCTACCACCGTTCGAACGAGGGCGAGGCCGGCGAACAATGCCAGGATCGACAGAGCCACCGAGCCCGCAATGTAAGCGCCGGTCGACATGACCGCGCCGCGTTCCCAAAGCGTCGCCACGTCCAGCGAGAAGGTGGAGAACGTCGTGAAGGCGCCGAGCAGGCCGACCGCGAGAAACGCCCGCATCTCGCCCGACAGGTTCAGCTTCAGCGCGCCCAACTCGACCAGCGCGCCCATGGCGAACGAGCCGATCACGTTGACCGCCAGGGTGCCCCAGGGAAAACCGTGCCCCATCAGGTGCGCGATCCATCCGACGGCCTTATACCGCAGGACGGCCCCGACGGCGCCGCCCAGGGCCACAGCGAGAAGCATCTTCATGAGCGCGGGCTTATCTCAGGTGACGCCGAATATCCAGCCTTCCAACCGAGAGGCCGGCTCCCGCCCGGGCGCGGACCAGACCGCCGGGTCCTCCGACAGCGCCCGCAGCGCCGCGGCGGCGACCACCGCATCGGCCTTGTCCTCGGTATCCAGGACGGGACCACTATAGGCCGCGCTGCCGTATCCGGCGAGGGTGGCGTCGACCGTCGCCCGCTCCCGCCACGCCCTTGGGTCCTGCCCGGCCGCGATGAAATATCGGCGGGGGAACACCTCCACCAGCGTAACCGGGCCCGGTGCGGCGAAAGGCCAGACGGCGGCGCGGTCGGCGATCCGGTGCAGCAGCCGCATCCCCGCCACCGAGCCGGTACCCACATTGGCGGCACCGATGCACTTGAACACCGGATGCGGCGTGGTGACGCCGGCGCAGGCCTGCTCGGCCCGGCGCTGCCGGTAGGCATAGAGCGAGCCCCGCCCCAGCGGCGACAGGTAATGGTCGGCGACCGGCGAGCCCGGAGCATAGACCGACCCCGCATAGAGATCCTCGGTCTCGCCCGCGAGATCCTCCACGAAGGCCCAGAGCGCGCGGATATCGGACGGGTCCGGGCCGGTCTCCGGGAAATAGGCACCGCGATCGGCATGGGCATAGGCGAAGGCGAAGTCGAACCCGGCCAGCACCCGCGTCCCCGCCGCGATCTCGCGCTCCAGCAGCGCCAGCACGTCCAGTCGCCGCCACAGCCCGCCCGACTGCGGGCCGTCGAGCAGGTTCGGCGCCGCCGTGCCCGGCGCGCATTCCGCCACCCGAAGCCCCGGCAGGCGCCGCGCCTTGGAGCCCGACCAGTCGATCCCGTAGAAGCGGTCGAAGGCCGGGACGGCCGTCATGCGTCCTCGTCCGGCGTGTCCTGGGTGTCGGCGGGGGCCGTGCCCTGCGACTGCCGGCGCTTGCCGCGCAGCTTGTCGAAATAGTCGACCCGCTTGCGGATCTCGCGCTCGAAGCCGCGCTCCACCGGGTTGTAGAACCGCTGCCGCGCCATGCCCTCGGGGAAGTAGTCCTGACCGGAGAACCCGTCCTCGGCGTCATGGTCGTAGGCGTAGCCTGCGCCGTAGCCCAGTTCCTTCATCAGCTTGGTCGGCGCGTTGAGGATATGGGCCGGCGGCATCAGCGAACCGGTCTGCTTGGCCGCCCGCTTGGCCGCCCCATGGGCCTTGTAGCCGGCATTCGACTTGGGCGCGGTGGCCAGGTGGATGACGAGCTGGCTGATCGCCAGATCCCCCTCCGGCGAGCCCAGACGGTCGTACGTCTCCCAGCAGGCGATGGCGGTGGTGACGGCGGTCGGATCGGCCATGCCCACATCCTCCACCGCGAAGCGGGTCAGCCGGCGCAGGATATAGGCCGGGTCCTCGCCGCCGGCGAGCATCCGGGCCAGCCAGTACAGGGCCGCGTCCGGGTCGGAGCCGCGCATCGACTTATGCAGCGCGCTGATCAGGTTGTAATGCTCTTCCCGGTTCTTGTCGTAGACCGGGGCGCGGCGGTTCACGCCGGCGGCCACACCGGCGGAATCGAGCGGCTGGTGCGGCGAGAGCTCGAAGACCTCCTCGGCCATGTTCAGCAGGAAGCGGCCGTCGCCGTCGGCCATGGCGCGTAGGGTGGCCCGGCCGTCCTCGGTCACCGGCAGCGGCCGCCCCTCCTCCTCCGCCGCCCGGTCGAGCAGCCGGTCCAGGGCCGCATCGTCCAGCCGACGCAGCACGAAGACCTGGGCGCGGGACAGCAGCGCCGCATTCAGCTCGAAGCTGGGGTTCTCGGTGGTGGCGCCGACCAGGGTGACGGTGCCGTCCTCGACCACCGGCAGGAAGCCGTCCTGCTGGGCGCGGTTGAAGCGGTGGATCTCGTCCACGAACAGCAGGGTGCCCTTGCCCGAGGCGCGCAGGCCGCGGGCCTGTTCGAATGCCTTCTTCAGGTCCGCCACGCCGGAAAACACCGCCGAGAGCGGCATGAATTCAAGCCCCGCCTTCTCCGACAGCAGCCGGGCGATGGTGGTCTTCCCGCAGCCCGGCGGGCCCCACAGGATCATCGAGGCCAGCCGCCCCTTGGCCAGCATCCGCCCGATCGGCCCTTCGGGGCCGAGCAGGTGGTCCTGGCCGACCACGTCCTCCAGCCGTTCCGGGCGCAGCCGGTCGGCGAGCGGTCGCGGGGCTTGGGTCTCGAACAGGCTCATGGGTGACCTAACCCTGGACCCGGGTGGTCAGTACCTTGCCGTCCCGCTTGATCGCCAGTTCCCAGCCGCCGCGCGCACTGGCCACCGCCTCGTTGAAGGTGGCGACGCTGTCGATGTCCAGGCCGTTGATGCGCACGACGATGTCGCCCCGGCGCACGCCGATCTGGTCGGCGGCGGTGCCGCGCTTAATCCCGAGCACCACGACGCCGCGGGCCATCTCGTCGAAGCCCTCTTCCACCGCCAGGGCGGGGGAGAGATTGGCGACCCGGCTGCCGGAGAACGGGTTGCGGCCCGACACGTCGGTGACCTGGGCCGGCGGATCCTCGGCCGGCGGCACCATGGCCAGGGAGAGGTCGCGCTCCCGGCCGCCGCGCAGGATCTTGATGGTCACGTCCTCGCCGGGCGCGCGGGTGGCCACCCGGTAGCGCAGGGCGCCGCTGTCGATCACCTCGCGGCCGTCGACCGCGACGATCACGTCGCCGGAGCGCAGGCCCGCCTTCTCCGCCGGACCGCCGGGATACAGGTCGTTGACCAGAGCGCCCACCGGCCGCTTCATGCCCAGGCTGTCGGCCAGGTCGGCGGTGACGGTCTGGGTCCGGGCGCCGAGCCAGGGGCGCACCACGCCGCCGTCGCGGGCCGCGCGCAGCACCGTCGCCACCATGTTGGAGGGCACCGCGAAGCCGATGCCGACCGAGCCGCCGGGGCTGCCCGCCTGGCGGTTGGAGAAGATCGCGGTGTTGATGCCGACCAGCCGGCCGTCGGTGCCGATCAGCGCGCCGCCCGAGTTGCCCGGGTTGATCGAGGCGTCGGTCTGAATGAAGAAGCTGTAGTCGGTGATGCCGACATTGGTGCGCGCCAGGGCCGAGACGATGCCCATGGTCACGGTCTGGCCGACCCCGAACGGGTTGCCGATCGCCAATACCAGATCGCCGACCTCCAGCTCGTCGCTGTCGTGGATCTGCACATAGGGCAGCGGCTCGCGCACCCCCTCGATCGCCAGCACCGCGAGGTCGGTATCCGGGTCGGCCAGCACCAGCCGCGCCTTGAACTCGCGCCGGTCGTTGAGCACGACGGTGATCTCGTCCGCACCCTGGATGACGTGGTTGTTGGTCACCACCGTGCCGTCGGCATCGACGATCACGCCGGAGCCGAGCGAGTTCGCCTCGCGCCGCCGCTGCGGCAGGGACGGGAGCAGATCGCCGAAGAAGCGCTTGAAGAACGGATCGTCGAACAGCGGCGACACGCCGCGGCGCTCGGACAGCACGGTGCGGGTGTAGACGTTGACCACCGCCGGGCCGACCTCCTTGACCAGGGGCGCGAAGGTCAGACTGATCTCGCCGCGATTCTGGGGCACGACATTGGTTTGCGCGGCGGCGGGATTCTGAACCATACAAACGGCCAGTATCAGCCAGACGGCGCGCCAAGCGGCGTTCAGACGCTTCATTGTCGGATCTCCAGCCCGTGCAGGTCGGTTGTGGCCCCGGGCAGCTGTGTTAGGCTTCCCAATCTAGGGAGTCCAGCCGACCGTGCCAGAGGGCATGTTGACCCTGGCCCCCGCGACAGGAAAAAAGGAGGCGCGCGATGACCGACGCGCCGACACCTCGGGGACGGAACCCCGGGACGGGACCGCTGGAGGCAGCCCGCTGCGCCGCCGAGGCGATCGCCGATCATTCCCGCACCCCCACCGACCCCGCCGCTGCGCGGGACGCCTTCGATTTTCTGCGCGCGATGGCCGACGGCCACCCCCATGCCGAGGGCATGATGCGGGTCGCGGTCTGCGGCGCCACCCGGTTCCTGGCGATCGGCCGCCGGGTCGGCGATATCGCCATCGTGCGCGACGCCCACCTGTTCCTCGCCACCCTGTCCCTGCGCGACGAGGACGACCCCCTGCCCCACCGCGCCCTGGCCGAGGCTTCGGTCGACCTGATGCTGGCCGAGGCCCGGCAGACCGGCTTCCACCGGGCGCTCGACACCTACCGCACCGTCGTGGCGATCAGCCTGGCGCGCGGCGGCGACCCCAACGTCGCCTGTGCCCATGCCAAGGGCGCGGCCAACCTCGTCGCCCTGGCGCTGGAGGCCGACGCCCCAGCGGAGGCCGACCGGGCGCTGGCCGATCTCGCCCGCCTGGAGGCCGCCCAGCCGGAGATCCTGCCGGTGCGCCAGCAGCGCGGCCGCGGCCTGTTCAACCGGGTCGCCCATGCCGCGCGGCGGGCCGAGACCGGGTCCGATCCCGATCCGCGGACCGGCCGGCGCACCCCCGATGGCGGCGGCCTGCCGGAGCTGGCGGCGCTGATCGAGGTCGCCCGCCGGGCGCCGGTCGATCCCGATCTGGTCGATCTGGCGGCCGAAGGCCTGTTCGCCTTCGTCACCGGGCTCGGCACGCGCGGCGAGCTGGCCCTGGCCCGCCGCCATTACGACGACCTGTCCGCCCTGTCGCAGCTCCCGGAGGCCGGGGCGCCGGTCCGCCGCCGGCTGGCCGACGCCGCGTTCAACCTGATCACCGACCTGTGCGAGGCGGGCGAAACCGGCACCGCCACCCTGCTCTACGGCGAGCTGTCGGGGCTGTCGGTGGCCCATGACGACGACCCCTCCATCTGCCTCGCCCACGCCAAGGCCTCGGCCAATCTGGTTCTGACCCATCGCGACCGGGGCGACCACGCCGCCGCCGACCTCATCGCCGACGACCTGCGCGGCCTGGTGCTGGCCCATCCGGACGACATGGACCTGATGCAGGTCGCAACGTTTCTGGATCTGGCGGACGCCTGACGGCCTTTCCTTTCGGACTCCGTCGCGCGACTCGCCGCGGAACCGCCGATCCCGGCGGGCGTTTGTCTGTGTGGGACCCGCCGTTGCGGCGCGGACCCCGGCACCACGCCCGATCGACGAGGATCCCGATGCCCATCTCCGCCCGTGCCATCTGGAAAGGTCAGTTGCGGCTGTCGCTCGTCTCCATTCCGGTCGAGCTCTATTCCGCCACCGACCGCCGCGCCCGCATCAGCCTGCGCCAGTTCCATGAACCGAGCGGCGAACGGATCCGCTACGAGAAGACCGTCCCCGGCATCGGTCCGGTCGATACCGACGAGATCATCAAGGGCTACGAGGTCGAGGACGAGTTCATCCCGGTCACCCAGGAAGAGCTGGACGAGATCAAGCTGGAGAGCCGCAAGACCGTCGAGCTGGTGCAGTTCGTCGGCGCCTGCGAGATCGACCCGATCTATTTCGACAAGCCCTACTACGTCGTGCCCCAGGACGAGCTGTCCGAGGACGCCTTCCGGGTGCTCCGCGACGCCCTGAAGGAATCCGAGAAGATCGGCATCGGCCAGATGACCCTCCGCGGCCGGGAATACCTGGTCGCGGTGAAGAACTGCGGCAACGGCCTGCTGCTGGAGACCCTGCATTACGAGGAGGAGATCCGGAAGACGGACTCCTTCTTCGCCGAGCTGGACTCTTCCTCCGCCGAGGAGGACCTGCTGAAGGTGGCGCGCGACCTGATCGCCTCGAAGAGCGAGAAGTTCGACGCCGGCGCCTTCAAGGACCGCTATTCGACGGAACTCCGCAAGCTCATCGACCGCAAGGCCAAGGGCAAGACGCCGATCGCCAAGGGCGGCAAGTCCAGTGGCGGGAGTACCGGCGGCGACAATGTCATCGACCTGATGTCGGCCTTGAAGAAGAGCCTGGCGGACAGCGGCGGCTCGCGGAAGCGCAGCACCAAAGCACCGGCCAAATCCTCAGGTAAATCCTCCGCGAAGAAGTCCAAATCCGGCTCCAGCCCGAGCCGCAAAGCGTCCTGAACGGAGGCCGAGCGATGGCCGCCTCACGCTCCACACCCGACGCCTCCGCCGATCCGACCGAGCGGCTGGAGACCTATTTCGAGAAGCGCGACTTCACCCGCACGCCGGAGCCGCGGGAGGCCGGCGATCCGGCCGGGCTGGCCCTGCGCTATTCCATGCAGAAGCACGACGCCACCCGCACCCATTTCGACCTGCGTCTGGAATGGAAGGGCGTGCTGCTGAGCTGGGCGGTCACCAAGGGTCCGTCCTTCCAGACCGATCAGAAGCGGCTGGCGGTGCGCACCGAGGATCACCCAGTCTCCTATCTCGGCTTCGAAGGCGCGATCCCCAAGGGCAATTACGGCGCCGGCACGGTGATGCTGTGGGACATCGGCCACTGGCGCCCGCTGGAGCCGCTGGAGAAGGGACTGAAGAAGGGCCACATCCACCTCGCCCTGCACGGCCGGCGCCTGACCGGCGGGTGGCATCTGGTGCGCATGGGCGGCAAGAAGCCGGGCGATAAGGGCCGCGAGAACTGGCTGCTGATCAAGGAGGAGGACGAGGCGGCCGGCGAGCGGGACCCGGTGCGGCGCTACCGGCGCAGTGTCTCAACCAACCGGACGTTCCAGGAGATCGCCAAGGACGCGGACGCCCTGCCCTGTGTCGAGCGGGCCAAGACCCGCCCGCGCTTCCGCAAGCTGCAGCTCGCCACCCTGGGCGACCGGCTGGTCGACGGGGACGACTGGTGGCACGAGCTGAAATTCGACGGCTATCGCGCCCTGATCGCCCTGGGGAAGGCGGGACCGAAGATCTACACCCGCAACGGCCATGACTGGACCGACAAGTTCGAGCCCCTGGTGCCGGCGCTCGCCGCCCTCGACTGCGACAGCGCGCTGATCGACGGCGAGATCGTCGCCGGTGCCGGGATGAGCGGCTTCTCCGACCTGCAGAAGGCGATCAAGGCCGGCGGACCCTTCACCTACTACGCCTTCGACCTGCTGGAGCGCGACGGCACCGACCTCACCGCCAAGCCGCTCACCGAACGGCGCGCCGCCCTGGAGGAGATCTTCGCCGACGTCCCGCCCCTGGGTGCCGTCCAGCTCAGCCCGGTGATCGAGGAGAATGCCGGCGCGGTCTTCGCGGCGGTGTGCGACGCCCGCGGCGAGGGCCTGATCGCCAAGCGCCGGGACGCCCGCTACCGCGCCGGCCGGGGCCGCGACTGGATCAAGGTCAAATGCACCCGGCGCGACGAGTTCGTGGTCGTCGGCTGGCAGGAGAGCGACAAGCAGGGGCGGCCCTTCGCCTCGCTCGTGCTCGGTGCCTACGAGAACGGCGACCTGACCTATGTGGGCAAGGTCGGCACCGGGTTCGACGAGCCGACGATGGCGGATCTGGCGGCTACCATGAAGCCGCTGGCGCGCAAGACCGCCCCGGTGGAGGTGCCGGCGGCCGATGCGCGAGGGGTGCGGTGGATCACCCCCAAACTCGTGGCCGAGGTCACCTATTCCGAACTGACCGCCGACGGACGGGTCCGCCACGCCGTGTTCGAGGGCCTGCGCGAGGACAAGCCCGCCGCCGCCGTGAAACTTGGAGGAGACACCATGCCGGACGACGGTCGGGTCGAGATCGCCGGGATCTCCGTCAGCCACCCCGACCGGGTGGTCTACCCCAAGGCCAAGATCACCAAGCGGCAGGTCGCCGACTACTACGCGGCGGTCGCCGACCGGATGCTGGAGACCTGCGCCGACCGGCCGCTCTCCCTGGTCCGGCTGCCCACCGGCCTGGACGGCGAGCGGTTCTTTCAGAAACACGCGGGCACCGGCTTCCCCGACGCGCTGACGACCGTGGAGATCGAGGAGAAGGACGGCGACGACGCGCTCTACATGTACGCGACCGACGCCGCCGGACTGGTCGGCGCGGCGCAGATGGGCACGCTGGAATTCCACATCTGGGGATCGAAGCGCGACCGGCTGGAACGCCCGGACCGCATGGTCTTCGACCTGGACCCCGACGAGGGGCTGGGTTTCGCCGACGTGAAGCGGGCCGCCACCGACCTGCGCGACCGGCTGGACGACCTCGGCCTGCCCTGCTGGCCGATGGTCACCGGCGGCAAGGGCGTGCATCTGGTCGTGCCGCTGCGCCGGGTGGCGGAATGGGAGACGGTGAAGCTCTATGCCCGGATCTTCGCCACCCTGATCGCCGGGGAGGAGCCGAAGCGCTACGTGGCCGAGATGTCGAAGGCCAAGCGCAAGGGCCGGATCTTCATCGACTGGCTGCGCAACCAGCGCGGCGCCACCGCCGTCGCCCCGTTCTCCCTGCGGGCACGCGAGGGGGCACCGGCGGCCGTGCCGGTGTCCTGGGACGAGCTCGGCACGCTGAAATCCGCCCAGGCCTTCCCGCTGGAGGGGGCCCTGGAGCGGCAGTGGTCGGACCTCTCCCTACCGGAGCCGGTCGGCCTGTCGCGCAAACTCGTGAACCGACTGGAAAAGGCAGCGGGCTAACCCGGACCGCTCTGACCCGCTCCGCTTCAGCGCAGCCTCACACTCCGGCCCTGCCTCACTCCGGCGCTGCCTCACTCCGGCGGCTGGGCGGCGTAGAACGCGGCCAGCGCGCGGATATCCGCATCCTCCAGCGCCCGGGCCGCCTCGTGCATCAACGGGGCGCGCGCCGTGCCGCCGCGCTCTTCGGCGCGCCACAGTTCGAGCTGGCGGCGCAGATAGGGCTCCGGCTGGCCCGACAGGCGGGGGAAATCCGCCGACAGCCGCTGCGGCCACGGACCGTGACAGGCGGCGCAGGCCGGCACTTTGGTCGAGGCCGGGGACGCACCGGTGGCGAGACTGCGGCCGCGGGCGACCAGATCCGCGTCGACGGCCGGGGCCGGCTGCGGCGCCGTCTCGCCGTCCTGCCGGGCGAACAGCCGGGCGAGCCGGGCGTCGTCCGTGTCGTCCAGGGTCGAGGCGGCGTGGCGCATGATCCCGCTCTCCCGCGCGCCGGACCGGTAGGCGGCCAGGGTGGCGGCGATATAAGCCTCGCTCAGCAGGTCGAGCCGGGGGATATGGGCGTTGTCCCGGCCCCGCCCATCGGCCCCGTGGCAGGACGCGCAATAGGCCACGGTCGTATCGTCCCCCTGCTCCGTTCTCTCCGGGGCCGCCACCAGATCTTCGTATTGCGCCAGGGTCATGTCCGGCACCCGGGTCAGGAAGGCGACCACCGGCCAGACGTCGTCGTCGCGCCGGTCGGTCGGCCAGGCCGGCATGCCGCTCATCTTCACCCCGTGCTTGACGATCGCGAACAGGTGCTGCGGCTCCCAGTCGGCGACGGCCTCGCGGATCGGCGGCGGAGCCGGCAGCATGGCGCGGACCGTGGCCGTGCGCGCCTCGCCCGGTGCGGCGTGGCAGACCCGGCAGGCGCCGTCGTAATGCCGGGCGCCGAGGGCGACCAGATCCGGGTCGGACAGGTCGGGCACCGCCTCGGCCGAGGGCGCGCGCAGCTCGACCGCGTTGCGGAAGGCCGTGTGCAGCACCCAGGAGACGCCCGGCAGGTGGCCCTTGCGCGCCGAGACGTCGAACAGGCCGAACCCGACGACGAGCGCGCCGCAGACCCCGGCGATGCCGGCGAGGATCGCGGTGTGGAGCAGGAAGCGTCTCATGATCGGGCCACCTTGCGCGGTGTGTCGGCGAGCAGGGTGCGGGCGACCAGCACCAGGCCCGCGATCAGATAGATCGGCGTGCCGACGGCGAGCATGATCATGCCGCCCACCTGCTGGTCGGCCGCCCCGCCGCAGATCTCGGACGGGTAGATCGCGCGGCTGCCGACCATCAGCAGCGCGCCGAGCAGGGTCATGTGCATGGAGGTCAGCAGCAGCCCCACCGGCCCGCCGAGCGACAGGGTGGGCCGCAGCACCGCCACCCAGACCAGCACCCCGGATCCGAGATAGGAAGCCTGCTCCAGGGCGAACCAGAGGGGCGAGGTCTGCGCCGCCACATGGGCCGCCGGCACATGCCAGCCCCAGACGGCGACGAACTCGACGATCACCGCCAGCATCGGCGAGACCCGCCGCGCCCCCCGGCTGTCGGCAAGGGCAACGGCGACCAGCGGCGCGGCGACGGCGACCACGGCGATGTGCCGGGCCATGTGGTCGGCGAAGGACCAGGGCCAGGCGACCTGCGGGGCGAACCAGGCGAGCGCGCAGACGAGAAGCCCGGCGGCGAGGGACAGCGAGGACAGCGTCATCCGCCGCATCACACGCACCCCTCGACGAACACCGCCGGCAGCGCCACGTAGAGCACACCGACGAAGGACAGGCAGGCCAGCAGGAACGAGGCATGGCCCAGGAACTCGTGGCGGTGCTCGGTCACCGGCCGGTGGTGCACGTAGTCGCCGTCATCCATGAAGTCCCACTGCCGCCAGGACCGCCAGGCGATCCAGGCGATCCCGGCGAGCGCTACCGTCGTCGCCCCGCCGATCAGCGCCCGCAGCAGCCAGCCCTCCCCTGCCAGGTCGGGAAGCTTGGCGCAGACCACCGCCGTCGCCGCATAGCAGACGATGAAATGCAGCGCCCAGATCGTGGGCCCGAGGGCGATCAGAAACAGGCTGCTCTGCTCCTCGGAGAAGATCTTCAGCTCGGTCTTTTCCTCCGGCTGCCGCGCCATCTCAGACCATCCTCGGCAGCAGGTCGACCACCGCCGCCGCCACCAGGACGCTGGCGACCATGAAGTTCCAGTACAGCGAGACGTTCCACAGGTCGGCGTCGTAGTCCGGCGTCAGCTTGCCGAACAGGCTGCCGGCCAGGCAGTAGAGCTGCATGATGCAGCCGGCCGACACGTGTACCGCGACCCAGACCAGCACCGCCCAGACCGTCGCCGGATAGACATGGGAGGTCGGGTCGAGCCCGGCGGTGTGGGCCGACCACAGCATCGCCGCTGCCCCGGCCGCCGTCAGCCCGGCGGCAGCGGCCAGCGCCAGGCGGGCGAGGCCGGCCCGCCCGGCCCGGTTGACGACCCGCGCCCCCCTTGTCAGCGCCCAGGACGCGGTCAGCGCGATCGCTCCGGCCCAGACCCAGCCGCGCGCCACATGGCTCGCCCCCTCCGGCGGGAAGCTGTCGCTGGAGGTCCAGAAGTAGAAGAAGCCGAAGATCAGGCTGGCGAAGGCGGTGGCGTCGGCCAGCATGGTGATCCACATGCCCCACCAGCCGGGGGCGGCCGGGCCGGAGACGTAGATCGGCACGGTCAGGCCGAGGCCGATCTCCTTCTCGGTCTTCTCCGGCGGCCTGGCGGTGCCGGTCCACAGCCACCAGATCACGCAGGCAATCGCCAGCACGCCGCAGACGATGGCCGGCGGATACCAGTGGAAGGTCGGGAAGATGAACGCCCCGCCGGTGAACGCCGCCGCCAGATGGGTAATCCAGGTCGGCCCGCCGACGCGCAGGCACTGCACCGGCACCGCGTCGAGCACCGTGGTCACCAGAGTCTCGCGCTTGCCCTCGGCGGCATCGGCCAGGTAGTAGCGCCCGGCATCCATCCGCTCGACCAGCTTGGGCTGGTCCCACAGGGGGTAGCGGCTCTCGATATACGGGATCGAGCGCGCGCCCCAGCCCTGGTCGGGAATGTCGTGCGCCCATTCCAGGGTGCCGGCGTTCCACGGATTGCGCGCCGTATAGGGCTGGCGCCCCTTCGGCCGGACCAGGTCCCAGGCGAAGACCAGGAACCCGGCGGCGACGACGAAGGCGCCCACCGTCGAGATCAGGTTCGGCAGGTCCCAGCCGATATCGCCCGGATAGGTGTAGACCCGGCGCGGCATCCCCATCAGCCCGCTGAAATGCATCGGCATGAAGGTGACGTTGAAGCCGACGAAGGCCAGCCAGAAGGCCAGGCGCCCGAGCCGGGGCGACATCTGCTTCTTGGTGAAGAAGGGATAGAAGTAATAGACCCCGGCCATCACCGGGAACACCATCCCACCGAAGATCGTGTAGTGCAGATGGGCGACGATGAAATAGGTGTCGTGCACCTGCCAGTCCATCGGCGCCAGCGCCAGCATCACCCCGGTCAGCCCGCCCGCGGTGAAGATCGCCAGCGACCCGGCGATGTAGAGCATCGGCACGCTCCAGGTCACCCTTCCGACCATCAGGGTGGCGAGGAAGGCGAAGATCTGGACGCCGGTCGGGATCACCACCGCTTCCGACGCGGCGGAGAAGAAGCCGAGCGACAGGGCCGGCAGGCCGGTGGTGAACATGTGATGGGCCCACAGCCCGAAGGACAGGAAGCCGGTCCCCACGGCCGAGAGCACGATCCAGGAATAGCCGAAGATCGGCCGCTGGGCCGCCGTCGGCACCACCATGGCGGCGATGGCGATCGACGGCAGGAAGATGATGTAGACCTCCGGATGGCCGAAGATCCAGAACAGGTGCTGCCACAGCATGGGGTCGCCGCCGCGCTCCGGATCGAAGAACGGCCAGTCGAAGCTGCGCTCCAGCTCGAACAGGAAGTCGCCGGCGATCAGCGGCGGGAAGGCGAACAGGATCATCCCGCCGACCACCAGCACGTACCAGGCGTAGAGCGGCATCAGGTTGATCCGCATCCCCGGCGGCCGGCATTTGAGAACGCCGACGATCAGCTCGACCGCGGCGGCGATGGAGGCGACCTCGATGAAGGACAGGCCGAGCAGCCAGATGTCCGCGCCGACCCCTTCGCTCTTGGTGGCCAGCGGCGGATACATGAACCAGCCGGAACTCGGCCCCACGCCGAACAGCACCGAGCCGAGCACGAAGATCCCGCCGATGAGAAAGCACCAGTAGCCATAGGCCGACAGCCGCGGGAACGGCATGTCCCGCGCGCCGAGAAAGGCCGGCAGCAGCAGGATGGAGATCGCCTCGAACATCGGCACGGCGAACAGGAACATCATCGCCGAGCCGTGCATGGTGAAGAACTGGTTGAACGTGTCCGCCGGGAGGAAGTCGTTGTCCGGCACGGCGAGCTGCACACGGATCAGCAGCGCCAGCACCCCGGCGCAGAGCATGAAGAAGAAGGCGGTCAGCGAGTACCAGGTGCCGACCTCCGAATTGTTCACCGCCGACCAGTAGCGCCAGCCTTTCGGCGTCTTCCAGGTCTCGCGCAGCCGCTCCTCCGAGGCCTTGGCAAAGTCCGGGTCGATCGGCGCGTCGAGCATGGCCGGGGTCGGCGGATACGCGTCGCCATGGGCGGCGGCCGCATCGCTCGGTTCATGCCGGCCGCCTTGGTTGCGGCCCTGCCGATCAGGTGCGTCGGTCATCAGGGGAGCCCCTTCAGATACTGCGCCAGATCCGCCAGATCCTGCGCCGCCAGGTCGCGGTAGGTCGGCATCCGGACGTCCGGCTTGATATGGTCGGTGTTGGCGAGCCACTGGCCGAAGGCCTCGGCGGTCGCCGGCAGGGTGCCTGCGGCGATGGTCCGCCTTCCGCCCACATGGGTCAGGTCCGGGCCCAGGGTGCCCACGGCGGGTGTGCCGCGCACCGTGTGGCAGGCGCCGCACCCCTCGGCCAGGAACACCTCGCGGCCGCGGGCGGCCGAGGCATCCGCCGGCTCGGCGGCGTCCGCGCGCTCGCTCTCCAGCCAGGCGGCGAAATCGTCCGGCTGCATCACGACCACGCTGAACGCCATCAGTGCGTGGCTGGTGCCGCAGAACTCGGCGCATTGGCCGCGGAACTCGCCGGTGCGGGTCGGCTCGACCGCCATGCGGGTCTCGCGGCCGGGGAACATGTCCATCTTGCCGGCCAGGTTCGGGACCCAGAACGAGTGGATGACCTTGGCCGCGCCCAGTTTGATCTCGGTACGCGCGCCCACCGGCAGGCGCAGCTCGTTGGCCGAGACCACGGGCTCGCCGTCCTCCGGCAGGTATTCGACCCGCCACCACCACTGCTCGCCGGTGACCCGCACCGTCAGACCGTCGCCGGGCGCGCGCTGGTCCGGCATGATCGACAGGCCGTAGGACAGCAGAACGGCGAGCACGATTGTCGGAAAGGCGATTCCGGCACCGATGATCAGCGCCTCGCCCACCCTTTGGGAATGACGGCGGGCGCTCATCCGGGTGACGTAGAAGAAGGCGCCGTTCAGCAGGATCCAGAGCACCACCGCACCCGCCAGCAGCACCCAGAACAGATCGGCCAGCACCTCGGCATCGACCCCGGCGGGATCGAGCACCGATTGCGTGCCGCTGCACCCGGCGAGCCCGGTCAGCCCGGCGGCCAGCCCCCCGGCGCGCAACGCCGACCTGCTCATCGCGGGCCCCCGGCGCGCGGGAACGGGGTGGGGCGGCGCGGAAGAGCGTATGGAGGGTCTGCGGGTGACGACGGCATGGCGGCAAACCCTGCGGGCAACGAGACAGGCGGACTAGACGGGCGGAATCCGGGCCGAAGCCTGGTGCCCGCCGGGCGGCGATACCGACGCAACGCACACAGCGCGCGCGGGTTCCCGCACGCGATGCATCTGCCGGCCTCCCGATGACCCGCGGGCTCCCGGTGGCCCGCGCGGCGCCGCCGGGGATTCTTGCTCCCCTTAAATGTTATGTTATAACATTACTAATCATCGCACCCAGGACGATCGGCACCCCGCCGGCGCCGTGCGCTCTTACGCCCATTCCGGAAGCGAAGGACGTCATGCAAGCAAACCATCAAGCAAAACTGCCGGTCACGGTCCTGTCCGGCTTTCTCGGCGCCGGCAAGACCACGCTGCTGAACCATGTGCTCAACAACCGCGCCGGCAAGCGCGTCGCCGTGATCGTCAACGACATGAGCGAGGTCAACATCGACGCCGACCTGGTCCGCGCCGGCGGTGCCGATCTCAGCCGCACCCAGGAAGCGCTGGTCGAGATGTCGAACGGCTGCATCTGCTGCACCCTGCGCGACGATCTCCTGGCGGAGGTCCGACGCCTCGCCCAGGAAGGCCGGTTCGACTATCTGCTGATCGAATCCACCGGCATTTCCGAGCCATTGCCGGTCGCCACCACCTTCGACTTCCGCGACGAGGCCGGCCAGAGCCTGTCGGATGTGGCCCGTCTCGACACCATGGTGACCGTGGTCGATGCGGTGAACCTGCTGAAGGATTACGGCTCCACCGACTTCCTGCGGGACCGGGGCGAGACCGCGGGCGCCCAGGACGACCGCAGCCTCGTGGACCTGCTGGTCGAGCAGATCGAGTTCGCCGACGTCATCGTCCTGAACAAGCTGGACACCGCCACCGCCGAGCAGCGCGACACGGCCGTGGCCATCATCAAGGCGCTCAATCCCGATGCCGACCTGGTCGAGACCAGCCAGAGCCGCGTGGCCCTGGACCGGGTGCTCGACACCGGCCGCTTCGACCTGGAGAAGGCGCAGAGCCATCCGCTGTGGTTCAAGGAGCTCTACGGCTTCGGCGAGCACGTGCCGGAGACCGAGGAATACGGGGTGACCAACTTCGTCTTCCGCGCGCGGCGGCCGTTCGAGCCGATGGCCCTGGCCGCCTTCATCGCGCGGACCTGGCCGGGCGTGATCCGGGCGAAAGGGCATTTCTGGCTGGCCACCCGGCCCGACTGGGTCGGCGAGATCAGCCAGGCCGGCGCCCTGGTCCGCACCGAGCGGCTCGGCCACTGGTGGTGCAGCGTGCCGAAATCGCGCTGGCCGCAGGATCCGGCCTGGGTCAGCCATGTGGAGGGCCTATGGCACCCGGTGCATGCCGACCGCCGGCAGGAGATTGTCTTCATCGGCCAGGACATGGACGAGGCGGCGATCCGATCCGAGCTGGAGGCCTGCCTGGTCGGACGGTCGGACGACGAAGCCTTCGATGCCGAGGCCTGGCGCGGCCGGAGCGATCCGTTCCCGGCCTGGGAGCGGGGGCAGGCGGCATGACGGCGGGCCCCCTCCCCCAGCCGGCGCCCACGGGCGCGTCTCTGCGACCGGACGGCGTGCTGACCGCCCGCAGCCCGGACGACCTGAGCCTGATCCACCGCGCGGGCGTCGATCTGGTGCGCTGGGACCGGACCCTGCCGCAGGCGCTGCCGGCCTGGCTCGACGGGCTCGCCGACGGAACGCTGCCCCATGTCCGGTTCAGCGCGCCTCTGGGTGCCGTCGAGCCGGCCGCGGTCGCGGCGTTCGAGTCCGCCGGGATCGGCCCCAGCGTCGCCCGGCACCTGCTGGTCGCCGACATCGTTCTCCTGGCCATGCTGTACAGCCACGTGGAGCAGAGCGAGTGGCTGTCGATCAGGCTCGAGCGGATCGACCACGACGCCTGCCGCAAACCCCACATCGACCGGGTCACAACCCGCCTGCTGTGCACCTATCGGGGCGACGGCACGGAATTCGGGCGGGCAGGCGACGACCCGGAGACCTGGCGCTGCGATCTGGCCCTGGGGCGGTTCGAGGTCGGGCTGGTCAAGGGCCTGCTCCATCCGACCCAGCGGGCCTCGGCCGCCGCCCCGCTGCTGCACCGCTCGCCGCGCTTCACCGCGGAAAGCCGCGAGCGCTTCCTGCTGTGCATCGGGGCCGCGCATACCCCGCTCGCCCCGGAACGGGCGGCGAGAACTCTTCACTGACCTCGGGGCCGCCCCGCCCGGCGGCGGCCCTGTCGTCCCCACCCGTCCGGGCGGCAGCTCGGCCGGCGACGAGACAGTGGGAAATAATGCGGCCTCGCGCCCCGGCGGCGACTTGTCACATACCGCGCGTCCCCCTATGTCCCTGTGGCCCATAATTTTAGAACGAAATCAGGGCGACCCGATTTAACGAAAACATGAAGGATCCCGGATGAAACGCTTCGCTCTGCTTGGCGCGATTGCCGCGCTCGCGCTTGCCCCCTCGATCGTGAACGCCCAGGACCGCGCCGGCTGGCCGTCCAGCTTCACGGTCGCCACCGCCTCCCAGGGCGGCACCTATTTCGCCTACGGCTCCGGATGGGCAAACCTGGTGGCCGATCAACTCGGGCTCTCCGGCGGTGCGGAAGTCACCGGCGGCCCGATGCAGAACATGGCGCTGGTTCATACCGGCGACGCCGCCTTCGGCATGACGACCATGGGCCCGGCCCGTGAGTCCATGGAAGGCCAGAACGCCATCGCCCCGGGCCTGCAGATGACCAATGCCTGCGCGATGTTCCCGATGTACCAGACGCCGTTCTCGATCACGACGCTGAAGTCCTCGGGCATCAACAAGATCTCCGACATCCCGTCCGGCGCCAAGATCGGCTTCGGTCCGGCCGGCTCCACCTCGGACACCTATTTTCCGAAGATGCTGGAGACCCTCGGCGTCTCCTTCGACCGGCGCAACGGCGGCTGGTCGGACCTGGGCGGCCAGCTCCAGGACAACCTGCTCGACGTGATCGCCTTCGCCGCCGGCGTGCCGGTTCCGGCCGTCAGCCAGCTCGAGGTGCAGACCGAGATCAACGTGATCGAGTTCACCGAGGAAGAGCAGAAGAAGATCATCGACGCCTTCCCGGTCTCCGCCTTCGAGATCAAGGCCGGCACCTACACCACCCTGACCGGCCCAGCGCGCTCGGTCTCCATGTGGAACTTCGCCATCGCCAACTGCGACCTGCCGGAATCCTTCGTCTATGAGGCGACCAAGGTCGTGATGTCGGACAATGCCCGCATGGTCGGCATCCACAAGGCGGCCACCGCTACCGTCCCCGCCAACTGGGACAAGAACACGTTCATGCCGTGGCACCCGGGCGCGGCCCGCTGGTTCAACGAGAACGGCGCCAACATCCCGGCCTCGCTGATCCACGGCGGCTGATCGGCCGGACGAAAGACCGCCGTTCAGACGGCAAACGCGGACCGCGTCCTTCGGGGCGCGGTCCGTTAGTATAGGCGGCGCCACAGGCGCGGGAGCGCGCAAGCGGCGCGAGGGACTGCGGGAAAGAAACGACCATGAGCCATGAGACGCCAAACGGGCAGGCCGCCCGCGAGAGCGACGAGCCCGTCATCGCGGCGGGTGTCGACGAAGAACCGGTGGAGGCCAACCGGCGGATGTTCGACGGGCGCAGCGCGACCCTGATCGCCGCCCTCAGCGCCCTCTACGCCGCTTTCCACGTGCTGGCGCTGAACGGCACCTCGATCTCCGCCATGACCGGCGGCGCGGTCGACATTCCCTTCCTGCCGACCTTCCCGATGGAGACCTGGAACTTCCGGATCGTCCATGTGGCCGGCGCGCTGGCCATCGGTTTCCTGATCTTCTCCGGCACCCGGTTCCCCGACAGCGAGAGCGCGGAGACCCGGAGCCTGGGCTGGCTGTCGCTGGTGCTGATGGCGCCGGCGCTGTTCTCCCTCGGCGTCGCCCTGTCCTTCGCCGTGGAGATCGCCAACGGGGCCATGTGGAACGGCATCGACCCCCGCATCAAGTTCAACGAGACCTGGCTCTACGGCGCGCCGCTGATCGCCGCCACGGCCGGCGCGATCGTGCTGTCCTGGGTGCACCGCCGTCGCCGCGACGGCTTCGCCGCTCCCGACGCGGTGCTGGCGGTCTGCGGCTTCGCGGTGGCCGCCTATCTGATCGTGATCTACGGCACGCTGATGCGGAACTCGACCGGCACGCCCTTCGCGCCGATCGGCATCTCGCTCGCCGCCCTGGCCGGCACGATGCTGATCCTGGAGCTGACCCGCCGGGTCGCCGGCATGGCGCTGGTGGTGATCTCCGCCGTGTTCCTGGTCTATGTCTTCGCTGGCACGCACTTGCCGGGCTTCCTGAAGTCGCCGTCGATCGAGTGGACCCGTTTCTTCAGCCAGGTCTATACCGACGCCGGCATCCTCGGCCCGACCACGGCGGTGTCCTCGACCTACATCATCCTGTTCATCGTCTTCGCCGCGTTCCTGCAGGCCTCCAAGGTCGGCGACTACTTCGTCAACTTCGCCTTCGCCGTGGCCGGACGGGCCCGCGGCGGTCCGGCCAAGGTGGCGATCTTCGCTTCTGGCCTGATGGGCATGATCAACGGCACCTCGGCCGGCAACGTGGTGGCCACGGGCTCGCTCACCATCCCGCTGATGAAGAAGGTCGGCTATCACCGCAAGACCGCCGGCGCGGTCGAGGCGGCGGCCTCCACGGGCGGTCAGATCATGCCGCCGATCATGGGTGCGGGCGCCTTCATCATGGCCGAGATCACCGGCATCCCCTATGCCGAGATCGCGCTCGCCGCGGTGATCCCGGCGATCCTGTACTTCGTGTCGATCTACTTCATGGTCGATTTCGAGGCCGCCAAGCTCGGCATGCGGGGCATGGGCGAGGACGAGCTGCCGCGCTTCTCCACCATGATCCGCCGGGTCTACCTGTTCCTGCCGATCATCATCCTGATCGTCGCCCTGTTCCTGGGCTACTCGGTGATCCGGGCCGGCACCCTGGCAATCGTCTCGGCGGCGGTGGTGAGCTGGCTGACGCCGAGCCGCATGGGGCCGCGCGCCGTCGCCAAGGCCTTCGAGCTGGCCGGCTTCATGTCGATCCAGATCATCGTGGTCTGCGCCTGTGCCGGCATCATCGTCGGCGTGATCTCGCTGACCGGCGTGGGCGCCCGGTTCTCCAACCTGCTGCTCGACCTGGCCGACACCTCCCAGCTCCTGGCGCTGGTCTTCGCCATGTGCATCTCGATCCTGCTGGGGATGGGCATGCCGACGACGGCCGCCTATGCGGTCGCCGCCTCGGTGGTGGCGCCCGGCCTGGTGGAGCTCGGGATCAACCA
Organism: Thalassobaculum sp. OXR-137; assembly: GCF_034377285.1. Classification (NCBI taxonomy): domain Bacteria; kingdom Pseudomonadati; phylum Pseudomonadota; class Alphaproteobacteria; order Rhodospirillales; family Thalassobaculaceae; genus Thalassobaculum; species Thalassobaculum sp. OXR-137. The sequence continues at coordinate 5,328,132 of NZ_CP139715.1, forward strand.
GCTCACGGCGCATTTCTTCGTGTTCTACTTCGCCGTGGTCTCCGCCATCACCCCGCCGGTGGCGCTGGCCTCCTACGCGGCGGCCGGCATTTCCGGGGCCAACGCGATGGAGACCTCGGTGGCCTCGTTCAAGCTGGGCATCGCGGCCTTCATCGTGCCGTTCATGTTCTTCTACAACGGCGCGCTGCTGATGGACGGCGGCACGGTCGAGATCGCCCGCGCCCTGGTGACCGCGGTGGTCGGCGTTTTCCTGCTGTCCTCCGCCGTACAGGGTTGGTTCCTGGGGGGACGCTCCGTCTGGTATCTGAGGATCGCTCTGCTGGCAGCCGCCCTGTTCATGATCGAGGGCGGGCTGATGACGGATGCGGTCGGCGTGGCGATCGCCGTCGGCGCCTATGCGATCCAGCGTTTCCTGAAGCCGCGCCCCGGCGCCCTGGTGGAGGCCCGCGGCCCGGATTGAGTGGGCGGGCCCGCATTACCCATCATCGACACAAAGAGGGCGGCCCCAGGGCCGCCCTTCGTCGTCAGGTCTCGGTCAGGGTGAGCAGGATATCGGCGTACCAGGTGCAGTTCAGCCCCAGCGCCTCGTCCTGTTCCAGGTCGCGCGAGCCGAGGTCGAGGCGGGAGGAATGGATCCCCAGCAGCAGCCAGGGGACGTCCCCCAGGGCGGCGCTTCGCTCGCCCTGCAGCCTGTCCACCGGCATCACCACCGGCGCGCCACTGGTCCCGCGATGGGTGCGCGCGTCGGTGAGGAAATAGCCCTGCCCCTGGAACCGCAAGCCGAAGGACGAGGCCAGGGCCGCGCGCCTGACCACCGGCATGTGGTGGAGCGTGTCGTGAAAGCCCAGCGGGAACCCCACGACCATCAGCGTGCAGCCGATCTCGACCAGATCGCCGGCGCGCACCAGATGCTCCGGCGTGAAGGCGCGATAGGCCAGGGTCTCCGGCAGGGCGTCCCGGTCGATGGCGATGGCCGCCACGTCCACCCGTCCGCCGCCGTCGATACCGTCGCGCCACAGCGGTTGGCCGTCGCGGTAGAGCGGGATGGAGAAGCCGGTGGAGGCGGCGAGGTTGTCGCCGTCCGTGTGCAGCTCGATCAGGATACGGCTGGGATTGTGGCCGCTCACCGCGTCCCGCAGGACGTGGCGGCTTGTCACTAGGTACAGCCGGTCGCCACGCTGGAAGAAGAAGCCGCTGGCATTCGTCAGGTGCGCCTGACCGCTATAGGTGGACAGGCGCAGGGCGGTCAGCAGGATCGGCTCGCTGGTCCGCTCGGCGGGCACCGGGCCGAGACCAGGGTTGCAAGCCACGCCGTTGTCCGTCGCAAGCGCCGTAACAGTTCCCGCGCTCACGGGGTGGCCCCGCGCGGCCCGTCATCCGCCGCGGCGTCCCGCGCCAGCGCCTCCTCCAACTCGATCGGGTCGATCCAGACGGTCTCGGTCACGCCCGGCCGAGTCGCGCGCTGCGGCATGTGGATCAGCACCCGGAGCTTGCGGTAAGCGGGGAAGGACAGCCCCTCCAGCCGCTCTTCGTCGGTCTCCGTCAGGTACTCCCCGGCGGGCAGGGCGTCGTCCAGGCCGGCAAGCCGGAATGGATGGCGGAAGGTGACCGTCTGCTTGACCGTGCGGCTCGTCGTCATCCTGGTCCCGATCCTAATGAAGCCCCCGGCCATGGTGGAACTCGAGGAAACGCGGCTTTGTGCTGCCGCGGCCTCGGCCGGAGTCTCGTGCTTTAAAGAAAATGCTGCGCATCCCGGATATGGCCCGCGGCGCGGTACTTACAATCTCCCGCTCCGACCGGACCGACCCGTCAGATCTCCGCCGTCCAGACCCGGAACTCCGCCAGAGTGCCCGGACCGAAGATATGGGTGAGCGGCACATCGGCGGCGTCGCGGCCCTGGGCCATCAGGATGCGCCCGCGATGGGGCGCGTTGTTGCGCGGATCGAAGGCCGTCCATCGCCCGCCCAGATACACTTCCATCCAGGCCGCGAAGTCCGGCGCCCCATGCGGCGGCGGCACGCCGATATCGCTCAGATAGCCGGTGCAGTACCGAGCCGGGATGTTGAGGCAGCGGCAGAAGGCGATCGCCAGATGGGTGAAGTCGCGGCACACCCCCTTGCCTCCCCGATAGGCCTCCGAGGCGGTCCGGGTCGAGCGCGAGTAGGCGTAGCCGAACTCGATATGGTTATGGACGAAGTCGCAGATCGCCTGCACCCGCGCGCCGCCCAGCGGCGTATGCCCGAACAGCCGCCACGCCTCGTCCGACAGCACGTCGGTGTCGCAGTAGCGACTTCCCAGGAGATAGGTCAGCACCTCCCCCGGCAGGTCCTGCACCTGGTGCTGGAAGCCGTTGAGGTCGAGCTCGTCGGGAAGCCCCGTATCCCGCACGACCGCGTCGGTGCCCAGGCTGAACCGGCCCGGCGGAGCGACGAGACGGCTGCACCAGTTGCCGAAGCCGTCCCGATAGCCGGTGACCGGCACGGCCGGCATCGTGGTCAGGTAGTCCGGCTGCTCGAGATCGCCGGCCCGGGAGTAATGCACGTTCAGCAAGGCGATCAGCGGCGTCTGCTGCGGAAAATCGAAGACCATGTTGCAGCCGATATGAATTCGCATCCAAGGCTCCTGAAACGATCGCATTAGAAAGAAAAAAGCGTCAGATATTCATATAAGAATTGTGCCCGGCTTTACGCACATCATTCGCTGCCGGCAGAAAAACATTTACCGCCAACCGGGCCGGGAACGGCGGATCTTTCCCGTTCTGGCGGACGATCGGAAACCCGGCGCAAACGGAAAAGGGCGGCCCGAAGGCCGCCCCTGTCGTCTCGTGTATGGCTGTCCGCTGGGGACGGGCGATCAGATCGCCGCCGGCATCGCCGTGCCGTACTCGTCCTGGTCGGCGTTCTGGACCGGGCCGGAATCCTGGCCGCGGGCGTCCTCGTCGCGGTCGACCAGTTCGATCACCGCCATCGGGGCCGCATCGCCGTAGCGGAAGCCCGCCTTCAGCACGCGGGTGTAGCCGCCCTGACGCTCCTTGTAGCGCTCGGCCAGCACGTCGAACAGCTTGCGGGTCATGGCGTCGTCGTTGAGACGGCTCATCACCAGACGGCGGGCATGCAGGTCGCCGCGCTTGGCCAGGGTGATGATCTTCTCCACGACCGGGCGCAGTTCCTTGGCCTTCGGCAGGGTGGTGACGATCTGCTCGTGCTTGATCAGCGCCGCCGCCATGTTCTTGAACAGGGCCTTGCGGTGGGCCGACGTGCGGTGGAGCTTGCGGCCGCTATTGCCGTGACGCATCTCTCGATCTCCTCGTTCTCGCCTGGGTTCTAAGGACGCGCCTTAGAACGGCTCTTCCAGACGCTTGGCCAGTTCCTCGATATTTTCCGGCGGCCAATTGGTGATTTCCATACCGAGCGACAGCCCCATCGAGGCCAGCACTTCCTTGATCTCGTTCAGCGACTTGCGGCCGAAGTTCGGGGTCCGGAGCATCTCCGGCTCGGTCTTCTGCACCAGATCGCCGATATAGACGATGTTGTCGTTCTTCAGGCAGTTCGCCGAGCGGACCGAGAGCTCCAGCTCGTCGACCTTGCGCAGCAGATTCTTGTTGAACGGCAGATCGTGGGTCTCTTCCTCGGCGCCGCGCTGGGTCGGCTCCTCGAAATTGATGAACAGCTGCAGCTGGTCCTGCAGGATGCGGGCGGCATAGGCCACCGAGTCATCCGGGGTCAGCGAGCCGTCGGTCTCGACGGTGATCGACAGCTTGTCGTAGTCCGTGACCTGGCCGACGCGGGTATTCTCCACCTTGTAGGCGACCTGGCGCACCGGGCTGAAGATGGCGTCGACCGGGATCAGGCCGATCGGCGCGTCTTCAGGACGGTTGGCCGAGGCCGGCACGTAGCCCTTGCCGGTCTCCACGGTCAGTTCCATCGACAGGGTGGCGTCGCGGTCCAGCGTGCAGATCACGTGATCCGGGTTCATGATCTCGATGTCCGACACGGTCTCGATCTGACCGGCGGTCACCTCGCCCGGGCCTTCGGCCTTCAGGCGCATCTTCTTCGGGCCTTCGCCATGCATGCGGATGGCGACGGCCTTGATGTTCAGCACGATGTCGGTCACGTCCTCACGGACGCCCGGCACGCTGGAGAACTCGTGCAGCACGCCGTCGATCTGGATCGCGGTCACCGCGGCGCCCTGGAGGGACGACAGCAGGACGCGGCGCAGCGCGTTGCCGAGCGTCAGGCCGAACCCACGCTCCAGCGGCTCGGCAACGATGGTCGCCTTGCGCTTGGGGTCGTAGCCCGCCTGGACATCGAGCTTGTTCGGCTTAATCAACGTCTGCCAGTTCTTTTGGATCACGGCTCAACCCTTCTTCTAGAACGGCGATCCCGTCGGGCTACCGGACCAGGTCCGGTGGCGGCCGACGGGGCTCGTATTCTTCGGATCCCGGATATTCGGAACCCCGGCGCCTCGAAAGGCGCGTTTAGACCCGGCGGCGCTTGCGCGGACGGCACCCGTTGTGCGGGATCGGCGTCACGTCGCGGATCGACATCACCTGGAAGCCGACCGACTGCAGCGCGCGCAGGGCCGACTCGCGACCCGAACCCGGACCGCAGACTTCGACGTCCAGGGTCTTCATGCCGTGCTCGGCCGCCTTGCGACCGGCATCCTCGGCCGCGACCTGAGCCGCATACGGGGTCGACTTGCGCGAGCCCTTGAAGCCCATGTGACCGGCCGACGACCAGGAAATGGCATTGCCCTGGGCATCGGTAATGGTGATCATGGTGTTGTTGAACGACGCGTTCACATGCGCGACGCCCGAGGTGATGTTCTTCTTTTCGCGGCGGCGAACACGCCCTTGCGTCGGTTGCTTTGCCATCGTCTTCCGTCTCCTGATACGACCCGGCGACGACCCGCCAAAGCTGGCGTGCCGACGGGTGTCGCTGCTGGGTCGTTACTTCTTCTTACCGGCGATCGCCTTAGCGGGGCCCTTGCGGGTCCGGGCGTTCGTGTGGGTACGCTGACCGCGGACCGGAAGGCCCTTACGGTGACGCAGCCCGCGATAGCAGCCGAGATCCATCAGCCGCTTAATGCTCATCGAGGTCTGGCGGCGCAGATCGCCTTCGACCACCAGATCGGTGTCGATGGTCTCGCGCAGCCGGGACAGCTCGTCCTCGGTCATCTCATGAACCCGCCGCTCCGCGGGGATGCCGACCTGCGCGCACAGCTTCTGGGCGGTCGTATGCCCGATGCCGTGAATGTAGGTCAACGCGACAACGACGCGTTTTTGCGTCGGGATGTTCACACCAGCGATGCGCGCCACGCCTGTTCTCCTCACTCAAGTTCGGGGCGTTTAAAACACCAAACGCGCCCCGCACAAGGAGCCTTTTGGCTCCTCGTCGGCCCGCGCAAGAAAATCCGCTAATCAGGGGCGCGGATTATAGTCACGCACGGTCCGAAGTCAATGTCCCAAACCCGAAGATCCGCCCCTACGCGGCCCGCCGGGTTCACTCAGTCTCCGTCCTGTCGGACGGCTGCAACCTCTGCCGCCGGGGCGGCTCTATCATCCGCCGCCTCAGGCGGCCAGAATCTTCTCCAGATCCGCCGTCACGTCGTCCATCGGCTTCATGCCGTCGACGGTCTTCAGCGCGCCCTTCTCCCGGTAGTGCGGGATGATCGGCGCCGTCTGGTCGCGATACACGTCCATGCGCTTGCGCAGGGTGTCCTCGTTGTCGTCGCTGCGGCCTTCCTCGGCCGCGCGCTTCAGGATGCGGTCGATCATCCGCTCCTCGTCGACCTTGAACTCGATCACGTGATCGATCTTCAGGCCCTTCTCCGCCAGCATCTCGTCCAGGGCCTTGGCCTGGGAGACGTTGCGCGGGAAACCGTCGAGGATGAAACCCTTGCTGCAGTCGGGCTCGTCGACCCGCTCGGAGATCATGCGGACGATGATGTCGTCGGAGACGAGCTGCCCGGCATCCATGACAGCCTTGGCTTCCTGCCCGATCTCGGACCCCGAGGCCACCGCCGCCCGGAGCATATCGCCGGTCGAGAGCTGTTTGACGCCGAACTTCTCTTCGAGGCGTTTCGCCTGGGTGCCCTTGCCCGCGCCTGGCGGGCCCAACAGGATCAGGTTCATCCGCGTCTCCCCCGGATCTTCGATTTCTTGATCAGCCCTTCGTACTGGTGGGCCAGCAGATGGGACTGAATTTGGGTGACCGTGTCCATGGTCACCGTCACGACGATCAGCAGGCTGGTGCCGCCGAAGTAGAACGGCACGGCAAGCTGGCTGATCAGGATCTCCGGCAGCACGCAGACGAAGGCCAGGTAGGCGGCACCGATCACGGTCAGGCGGGTCAGCACGAAATCCAGGTAGTCGGCGGTGTTCTTGCCGGGGCGGATGCCGGGCACGAAGCCGCCGTACTTGCGCAGGTTCTCGGCCGTCTCCTGCGGATTGAACACGATCGCGGTGTAGAAGAAGGCGAAGAACACGATCAGCGCCACGTACATCGCGATGTAGAGCGGCTGGCCGTGGCCGAGCAGCACCGTGATCTGGGTCAGCCACTCCGGGCCGCCGCCGCCGGCCGAGAAGCTGGCCACGGTGATCGGCATCAGCAGCAGCGAGCTGGCGAAGATCGGCGGAATGACGCCGGAGACGTTGATCTTCAGCGGCAGATGCGAGCTCTCGCCGCCGGTCATGCGGTTGCCGACCTGGCGCTTGGGATACTGCACCAGGATCCGGCGCTGCGACCGCTCGATGAAGCAGATGAAGGCGATCACCGCGACGGCCATCACCAGCAGCAGCGGGATGACGATCGCCGGCAGCGCGCCGGTGCGGCCGAGCTCGAACAGGCTGGCCAGGGCCGACGGCAGGTTGGCGACGATGCCGGAGAAGATGATCAGCGAGATGCCGTTGCCGATGCCGCGGGCGGTAATCTGCTCGCCCAGCCACATCAGGAAGATCGTACCGCCGACCAGAGTGATCACCGTGGTCGCGCGGAAGAATGCGCCCGGATCGATGACCGCCGTCGTCCCGCCCGGTCCCGGCAGCGACTCCAGCCCCACGGCGATGCCATAGGCCTGGAACGACGCCAGAACGACCGTCAGGTAGCGGGTGTACTGGTTGATCTTCTTGCGGCCGACCTCGCCCTCCTTCTTGAGGGCCTCAAGGTTCGGGCTCACCGCCGTCATCAGCTGCATGATGATCGCAGCCGAGATGTACGGCATGATGTTCAGCGCGAAGATCGTCATGCGGCCGAGAGCGCCGCCGGAGAACATGTTGAAGATGTCCAGCACACCGCCCTGGGTCTGCTGGAAGATCTCGTTCAGGACTCCGGGATCGATCCCGGGCACCGGAATGTAGGTGCCGAGCCGATAGACGATGAGCGCACCCAGCGTGAACCAGATGCGCTTCTTGAGCTCGGTGGCCTTGGAGAAGGCCCCAAGGTTCATCTGCGAGGCGAGTTGGTCGGCACCAGTGGCCATGACTTCGTCCTAGCGTCTGAGGCTTAGCCCGGCACCCGGCATCGGCCGGGACCGGGCACACAGACCGGCAGCTTAGGCCGCCGTCTCTTCCGCCTTCTGGGCGATGCGCGTGGTGATGGAACCGCCCGCCTTCTCGATGGCGGCAACCGCAGCCTTCGACGCGGCGGCGACGCTCACCTCGACCTTGGAGGTCAGCTCGCCCTTGGCCAACAGCCGGACGCCGTCCTTGGCGTTGTCGGCGAGACCGGCCGCCTTCAGCGCCGCCTCGTCGATCACCTTGGAGGCGTCGATCTTGCCGGCGTCGATCGCGGCCTGAACGCGGCCAACATTCACCGCGTCGAAACGCTTGGCGAAAATCTTGTTGTTGAAGCCGCGCTTCGGCAGGCGCCGATAGATCGGCATCTGGCCGCCTTCGAAGCCGTTGATGGCAACACCGCTGCGCGCTTTCTGACCCTTGTGGCCCATGCCGCTGGTCTTGCCCGTGCCCGACCCGGTACCGCGGCCGATGCGCTTGCGCGCCTTGGTCGCGCCGTCGTTGTCTTTCAGCTCGTTCAATCGCATCGTTCAGTCCTCGTCTGCGCATCCGGGGCGGCCAGGATCGGGGTCGAGCCCCGGGCCGCGCGTCCGGTGAATTACGCCTGGTCGACGACCTCGACCAGGTGCTTAACCTTGTGGATCATGCCACGCACGGCCGGCGTGTCCTCGAGCGTACGCTCGCGGTTCAGCTTGCCCAGGCCGAGGCCCGTCAGCGTCGCGATCTGATCCTTCTTCCGGCCCAGGCCGCTACTGACCTGACGCACGGTGACAGTCGCATTCTTCGCCATCATCAGTCTCCCGATTACTCAGCGCTGGCGGCTTCCGCCGCGTCGCCCTGGCTGTCGCGACCGAAGATCTCCGCAACCTTCTTGCCGCGCTTGGCGGCGATGGAGCGCGGCGCGTGGACGTTGCGCAGCGCCTCGAAGGTCGCCTTGATCATGTTGTGCGGGTTCGAGGTGCCGATCGACTTCGCCACCACGTCCTGCACGCCGAGCGCCTCGAAGATGGCGCGCATCGGACCGCCGGCGATGATGCCGGTACCGGCCGGAGCCGCCCGCAGGGTCACGCGACCCGCGCCGAAACGACCGCTGATGTCGTGGTGAAGGGTACGACCCTCACGCAGCGGCACCCGGATCATGGAGCGCTTGGCCTGCTCGGTGGCCTTGCGGATCGCTTCCGGAACCTCGCGCGCCTTGCCGGCGCCGTGGCCGACGCGGCCACGCTGGTCACCCACGATCACGATCGCCGCGAAACCGAAGCGCCGACCGCCCTTGACCACCTTGGCCACGCGGTTGATGCCGACCAGCTTCTCGATCAGATCGCTGTCTTCGCGATCCCGACCCTGGTTGCGGTCCTGCCTGTCCTGACGTGCCATGTCTTGGCCCCTCTTAGAACTTCAGGCCGGCTTCGCGCGCCGCATCAGCAAGCGCCTTCACCCGACCGTGATAGATATAGCCGCCGCGGTCGAACACCACGTCGCTGAGCCCCTTCTCGATGGCACGTGCCGCCACGAGCTTGCCGACCGCCTCGGCCGCTGCCTTGTCGGCACCGGTCTTCAGCGAGCCCTTGAGCTCCTTGTCGAGCGACGAAGCCGCCGCGAGCGTGACGCCATCGATATCGTCGATGACCTGGGCGTAGATATTCTTGGACGACCGGAAGACCGACAAACGCGGGCGACCGGCCGCTTTGCGACGAAGCTGCGCACGGCTGCGCATCTGGCGGCGCTTGAACAGATCCTTGGACGAAAGCATCGCCGAACTCCTACTTCTTCTTACCTTCCTTACGAAGGATAATCTCGTTCGCGTACTTGACGCCCTTGCCCTTGAACGGCTCCGGCGGACGGAACGCGCGGATTTCGGCAGCAAGCTGACCGACGCGCTGCTTGTCCGAACCGCTGATGGAGATCGCCGTGGGGCGCTCGCAGTTCATCGTGATCCCCTCGGGGATCGGGAACCGGACCGGATGGCTGAACCCGAGAGCCAGCACCAGGTCTTTGCCCTCAATCGCGGCGCGATAACCCACACCGTTGATCTCGAGATTGACCGTGAAGCCCGTCGAGACACCGGTGACGAGATTGCTCACCAGCGCCCGGGTGGTGCCCCACATGGCGCGCGCCTTCTTGGACTCGCGCTTCGGCGTGACCTTGACGACGTTATCCTCGTAGACGACGTCGACCTCCGGCGAGATCGGCGCGGACAGCTCACCGAGCTTGCCCTTCGCCTTGATCTCGTCATTGGCGATCTCGACCGTCACACCGTCCGGAATGGAGACCGGATATTTACCGACACGTGACATCATCGCCTCCGATCAGAATACCTGACACAGGACTTCGCCGCCGACATTGGCCGCACGGGCCTCGTTGTCGGACATGACACCGCGCGGGGTCGACAGGATCGCAATCCCGAGACCGTTGTAGACGCGCGGAAGGTCCTTGATCTTGGAGTACACCCGACGGCCCGGCGTGGAGACACGCTTGATCTCCTTGATCACCGGCTCGCCTTCGGAATACTTCAACTCGATCTTGATTTCCGCCACACCGGCACGGACGTCATCCTGCGAAAAACCGCGGATGTAGCCCTCGCGCTGCAGAACCTCGAGCACATTCGCCCGCAGACGCGACGCCGGGCTGACGACGACCGACTTACGTGCGCTCTGACCGTTGCGGATGCGGGTCAGCATATCCCCGAGAGGATCGCTCATCGACATTTGCCGACCTCCCTCTTACCAGCTCGACTTGACCAGGCCCGGAATCTGGCCCGTAGAGCCGAGATCCCGCAGCGCGATCCGCGAAAGCTTGAACTTGCGATAGACGCCGCGCGGGCGTCCGGTGAGTTCGCAACGGTTGCGAATGCGTTCCTTCGCACCGTTCTTCGGAAGCTGCTGCATCTTGAGCTGCGCAGCAAAACGTTCCTCGATCGGCAGCGACCGGTCCATCGCAGTCGCCTTCAGGCGCGCGCGCTTGGCGGCCTGCTGGCTCTGCAGCTTGCGACGGGCGTTGTTCTTTTCAACAGCGCTCTTCTTAGCCATGTCGTCCTCCGACCTCGATCAATTGACGAACGGAAACTGGAAGCGCTTGAGCAGTTCGCGCGCTTCGTCGTCCGTCTTCGCCGTGGTCACCACGATGATGTCCATGCCCCGGATGTTGTCGACCTTGTCGTAGTCGATTTCCGGAAACACGATCTGCTCCTTGATGCCCATGGAATAGTTGCCACGGCCGTCAAAGCTCTTCGGGTTCAACCCACGGAAGTCACGCACCCGCGGGAGCGCGATGTTCACCAGGCGATCCAGAAACTCGTACATCCGCTCGCGGCGCAGGGTCACCTTGACGCCGATCGGCATGCCCTCGCGCAGCTTGAAGCCGGCGATCGACTTCTTGGCGCGGGTCACGACCGGCTTCTGGCCGGCGATCCGGGTCATCTCGTCGAGTGCAGCCTGGATCTTCTTGCTGTCGCTCACCGCCTCGCCGACGCCCATGTTCAGCACGATCTTGTCGATCGCCGGAACCTCGTGGACGTTGGAGTAGCCGAACGCGGACTGCAGGTCCGGGCGGATCGACTTGGTGTATTCTTCGTACAATCGAGCCATCTTGCCTTACCTCGCCGCCGAGTCAGCGTCGATCGTCTCGCCGGAGCGCTTCGCGACACGAACCTTCTTGCCGTCGCGCTCTTCGAAACGAATGCGGGTCGCTTCGCCGGATTTCGGATCCACGTGCATCACGTTGGACAGATCCATCGACGCCTCGCGCTCCACGATGCCACCCTGGGTGGTCTGGCTCGGACGCGTATGGCGCTTGATCATGTTCACGCCCTGCACGACCACGCGGTTTTCCGACGGGATCACACGCAGGACTTCGCCCTGCTTGCCCTTGTCGCGGCCGGTGGTGACGATCACCCGGTCGCCCTTCTTAACGCGCGCGGCCATCACAACACCTCCGGAGCGAGCGAAATGATCTTCATGAACTTCTTCGCACGCAGTTCACGGGTCACCGGGCCGAAGATACGCGTACCGATCGGCTCGCCCTGCTTGTTGATCAGCACGGCGGCGTTGGTATCGAACCGGATCGCGGTACCGTCCTGACGGCGAATTTCCTTGGCCGTGCGAACGATGACGGCGCGATGGACGTCACCCTTCTTCACGCGGCCCCGGGGAATCGCTTCCTTCACGGACACCACGATGACATCGCCGACCGAAGCGACCTTGCGCTTCGAGCCGCCGAGCACCTTGATGCACTGCACCCGCCGAGCGCCGGAATTGTCCGCGACGTCGAGGTTCGTCTGCATCTGAATCATGACCTGTCCTCCTAGGTCCGGGTCACGCGCCGGCCGCGGCGTCGTCGTAGACGACCGCGAACCGCTTGTTTTTCGAAACCGGTGCGCACTCGATGATGCGCACCATGTCGCCCTGCTTGAACCGGTTCTCAGGGTCGTGAGCCGAGAACCGCTTGGAGCGGGTGATGAACTTCTTGTAGAGCGGATGCATGACCCGCCGCTGGACGTTCACGACCACCGTCTTGTCGCCCTTGTCGCTGACGACGGTGCCCTGAAGAACACGCCTCGGCATTGCTTTCTCCTAACCCCTTGACCGGTACTTCAGGCCGAAGCCCCGGCGCGGGCCTTCTCGCCCATGATCGTCTTAACTGTCGCGATCTCGCGCCGAACCTGACGCATCCGATCGGAGTTCTCGAGCTGTCCGTTCGCCCGCTGGAAGCGCAGATTGAACGCCTCCTTACGCAGCTGCAGCAGCTGATCCTTCAACTGGTCCGGCGACTTCGTCCGGAGATCCTCGGCAATCTTGTTTGCCATCTTTAACTCCTCCGACTCACTCGCCCAGACGGGTCACGAACCGGGTGTCGACCGGAAGCTTCATGGCAGCGAGGCGGAACGCCTCCTCGGCCAGATCCTTCGGAACACCATCCAGTTCGAACATGATACGGCCCGGCTTCACACGGCAGACCCAGAACTCCGGAGAGCCCTTACCCTTACCCATGCGGACCTCGGCCGGCTTGCTCGACACCGGCACATCCGGGAAAATCCGGATCCACACGCGACCGGCGCGGCGGATGTGTCGGGTGATCGCACGACGGGCAGCCTCGATCTGGCGGGCGGTGACACGCGCGGGCGTGGTCGCCTTCAAACCGTAGGCGCCGAAGTTCAGCGCCGTCCCACCCTTGGCCAGGCCATGGATGCGGCCCTTATGGGCCTTACGGAACTTTGTGCGCTTCGGGGACAGCATTGTCTTCTCCTCTCAGCGGACGGTTAGCGACGATCGCCGCCGCCGGAACCCGGCTGCTGCTCGGCCAGGCGCTTGTCCTGCGCCATCGGATCGTGGGCAAGCACCTCGCCCTTGAACACCCACACCTTGACACCGCAGGTGCCGTAGGTGGTGAAACCGGTCGCCTCGCCGTAATCGATCTCGGCGCGCAGCGTGTGCAGCGGCACCCGGCCCTCGCGGTACCACTCGGTCCGCGCGATTTCAGCGCCACCCAGACGGCCGCCGCAGTTGATCCGGATCCCCAGGGCACCCAGGCGCATGGCGGACTGAACGGCCCGCTTCATGGCCCGGCGGAATGCCACGCGGCGCTCCAGCTGCTGGGCGATGTTCTCGGCGACGAGCTGCGCGTCGATTTCCGGCTTGCGGATCTCGACGATGTTCAGCGCCACGTCGGTGTTGGTCATCTTCGAGAGGTCCTGACGGAGCTTCTCGATATCCGTGCCCTTCTTGCCGATCACCACGCCCGGACGCGCCGAGTAGATGGTGATGCGGGCGCGCTTGGCCGGACGCTCGATGACGATGCGGCTCACACCGGCCTGACGCAGACGCTTGGTCAGGTACTGGCGCAGCTTGATGTCCTGGTGCAGCAGGTCGGCATAGCCCTTGCCCGCGAACCAGCGCGAGTCCCAGGTGCGGTTGATGCCGAGCCGCAGCCCGATCGGATTGACCTTATTACCCATCAGTCCTGCTCCTCGCGCTCGCGCACCACCACGGTGATGTGGGAGAACGGCTTCACGATCTTGCCCACCCGACCCCGGGCGCGCGGACGGAAGCGCTTCATCACGATGCTCTTGCCGACATAGGCCTCCTTGACGAAGAGCCGGTCGACATCGAGCTGGTGGTTGTTCTCGGCGTTCGCGATCGCCGACTCCAGCAGCTTCTTTACGTCGCGAGCGATCCGGCGCTTCGAGAAGGCCAGAGTGGCCAGCGCCTTGTCGGCCCGCTGCCCGCGGATCATTTGGGCGACCAGATTCAGCTTCTGCGGGCTGATGCGCAGATTGCGCAGCACAGCCTTCGCTTCAGTATCGTCAAGTTGCCGTTCGGCAGCCTGCTTGCCCATTGCCTGCTCCTCTCAGCCTCAGCGACGCGACTTCTTGTCGGCCATGTGGCCGTAATAGGTACGCGTCGGCGAGAACTCGCCAAACTTGTGCCCGACCATGTTCTCGCTCACGAGAACCGGAACGAATTTCTGGCCGTTGTGCACGCCGAAGGTCAGGCCGACGAACTGCGGCATGATCGTCGAACGGCGCGACCAGGTCTTGATGACCTCGTTGCGACCGGACTCGCGCGACTTTTCGGCCTTCTTCATCAGGTAGCCGTCGACGAACGGTCCCTTCCAAACGGATCGAGCCACCGAACTTCTCCTTACTTCCGGCGCCGGCGAACGATGAGCTTATCGGTCGCCTTGTTGTTGCGCGTCTTCTTGCCCTTGGTCGGCTTGCCCCACGGGGTAACCGGATGACGACCGCCCGAGGTCCGACCTTCACCACCGCCATGGGGGTGATCGACCGGGTTCATCGCGACGCCGCGCACGGCCGGACGCTTGCCCAGCCACCGATTGCGGCCGGCCTTGCCGATGTTGATGTTCTGCTGGTCCGGGTTCGACACCGCACCGACGGTCGCCATGCACTCGGAGCGCACCATGCGGACTTCGCCGGAGGCCAGACGGAGCAGGGCGTAACCGGAGTCACGGCCGACGATCTGGACGTAGGTGCCGGCGGAACGGGCCAGCTGCCCACCCTTCTCCGGCTTCATCTCGACGTTGTGCACGATCGTGCCGACCGGAATGCTGCGCAGCGGCATCGCATTGCCCGGCTTCACATCGACCCGCTCGCCGGCGACGACCTTGTCGCCGACGCCGAGGCGCTGCGGCGCCAGAATGTAGGCCTGATCGCCGTCCTCATAGGTGATGAGGGCGATGAACGCGGTCCGGTTCGGATCGTACTCGAGACGCTCCACGGTGCCGACGACGTCGAACTTCCGACGCTTGAAGTCGACGATCCGGTAGGTCCGCTTGTGACCGCCGCCCCGGCGGCGCGTGGTGATGCGCCCGGTGTTGTTGCGGCCGGCCTTCTTGGTCAGACCTTCGGTGAGCTTCTTGACCGGCTTACCGGACCACAGCTCGGAGCGGTCAACGATGACCAGCTGGCGCTGCGACGGGGTCGTCGGATTAAAGGACTTCAAAGCCATGGGTTCACACCCCCGCCATCAGGTCGATCGTCTGGCCCTCGGCGAGCGTGACGACGGCCTTCTTATAGTCGGAACGACGGCCCGGACGGCCCCGGAACCGCTTGGTCTTGCCTTTGACCAGAAGCGTATTGACCGCGGTCACCTTCACGTCGAACAGACGCTCGATGGCCTGCTTGATCTCCGGCTTCGCCGCGTTGACCGGGACCTCGAAGGTCACCTGGCCGAACTCGGACCCACGGGTCGACTTCTCGGTCACGATCGGTCGGCGGATCAGTTCGTAGGCCCGCTCGTCGCTGACCTTGCCCGCCTTCGGCTTGTAAGGACGGATGCTCATTTCAGGCGCGCCTCCAGCTGCTCAACCGCACCCTTGGTCAGGACCAGAGTGTCGCGGCGGAGAATGTCGTAGACGTTGGCGCCCTGCTGCGGCAGCAGATCCACCAGAGGAATGTTGCGCGCGGCCCGCGCGAAGTTCTCGTTCACGGCATCGCCGTCGATCACCAGGACCGAGGACCAGCCGAGCTTCTTGAACTTCTCGGCCAGCGCCTTCGTCTTCGGCTCGGCGGCGGACGCCTCGTCGATGATGATCAGCTGGCCGGCCTTGGCCTTCGCCGACAGCGCGGTCTTCAGACCGAGCTTGCGGAACTTCTTGGTCAGGTCGTGCGAGTGATCGCGGACCACCGGACCGTGAACCGTCTGACCGCCACGATACTGGGTGGCGCGCAGGGAGCCGGCACGCGCACGGCCGGTACCCTTCTGACGGAACGGCTTCTTGGTCGTCCCCGAGATCTCGGAGATCGTCTTGACCTTGTGGTTGCCGCTGCGGCGCTTGGCGAGCTGCCAGTTCACCATGCGGGCCAGGATGTCCTGGCGCGGGTCGAGACCGAAGATCGACTCGTCGAGATCGATCTCGCCGGTCTTCTCCGCGTCGAGGTTTGTGACGTCAATCTTCATGACCTCAGTCCTTCTTCTCGGCGTCGTCTTCCGCCGGCGCGTCCGGCACCGCAGCGCCCTCGGCCAAGGTCGGATCGGCGGCATCGCCCATCGCTTCGGAAGCCTGCTCGAGCAGGGCGGCACCAGCCTCCTCCTCGTTCGCGGCCTCGTCGGCACCGGCAGCCTTCAGCGCGGCCGGATACGGCGCGCCTTCCGGCATGCCCGCCTTGACGGCGTCGCGGATCATCACCCAACCGCCCTCGGAGCCCGGCACGGAGCCACGCACGAGGATCAGACCGCGCGCCGGATCGGTGGCGACGACCGTCAGGTTCTGGGTGGTGACGCGCTCGTCACCCATGTGACCGGCCATCTTCTTACCTTTGAAGACGCGGCCCGGATCCTGGTTGTTACCGGTGGAACCGTGCGAGCGGTGCGACAGCGACACGCCGTGCGAAGCCCGCAGACCACCGAAATTGTGGCGCTTCATGACACCGGCGAAGCCCTTACCGATGGACGTACCCGTCACATCGACCTTCTGCCCGGCGATGAAATGGTCGGCCGACAGCTCGGCCCCCACCTCGATCAGCGCGTCGTCGGCCACCCGGAACTCGACGACCTTGCGCTTCGGCTCGACCTTCGCCTTGGCGAAGTGGCCGCGCATCGGCTGCGTCGTGCGTTTCACCTTGCGCACACCGGCGCCAAGCTGCACCGCGGTGTAGCCGTCCCTCTCCTGGGTCCGCTGAGCGACAACCTGACAGCTGTCGACTTTCAGCACGGTGACCGGAACGTGCGCACCTTCTTCGGTGAACACGCGGGTCATCCCGACCTTCTGAGCGATCAATCCTGAACGCATCGTTCCCGTCCCCTCAGAGCTTGATCTCGACGTCGACACCGGAGGCCAGGTCGAGCTTCATCAGCGCGTCCACGGTCTGCGGGGTCGGGTCAACGATGTCGAGAACCCGCTTATGGGTACGGATCTCGAACTGTTCCCGGCTCTTCTTGTCAACGTGCGGACCCCGCAGAACGGTGAACCGTTCAATCCGGGTCGGCAGCGGAATGGGACCCCGCACACGCGCACCTGTGCGCTTGGCGGTGTTCACGATTTCACCGGTCGACTGGTCGAGGACCCGGTGATCGAACGCCTTCAGGCGGATGCGGATGTTTTGACTGTCCATCTTTCCGCTACTCTCAACCTCGTTGGCCAACCGGCCGTTATTACCGCGCGCTCACCGGATAACCGGGCACCGCACAGAAAAAAATGCGGATGCGCAATAACTCTGCGCTTCCGCCTTCGGCCTTTTGGGGATTGGTGTCTTAAAAACTTGAGACTGCGTCTGACCCGAACCGAGCGGTTTTGGTCACAGCCAGTCCCCAAAGGTGGGCGGAACCTATTGATGGGTGCGCCGGTCGTCAAGTGCGAATTTCAGTTTTGTGGCGGTTCCCCCGCCGACCCGGAAACCCGCAAGAACCTTACGCGAATTGCACCGGGATCTATCCGCTTCGACCGCTGCCGGTGCCGTCCGCGTAATCGATCAGGATATGGGGTGCGGCAGCCGGCCCGACACCCGATCTTGGTACCAGGCCGCACGGTGTGCGCATCGGCGGCGAGTCTCCCGCC
Organism: Thalassobaculum sp. OXR-137; assembly: GCF_034377285.1. Taxonomy (NCBI): domain Bacteria; kingdom Pseudomonadati; phylum Pseudomonadota; class Alphaproteobacteria; order Rhodospirillales; family Thalassobaculaceae; genus Thalassobaculum; species Thalassobaculum sp. OXR-137. The sequence continues at coordinate 5,345,656 of NZ_CP139715.1, forward strand.
CGTATGGAGTCTCCCCCGTCTCGGAGACCGGCGCCGCGGCGAGCCCGCCGTCGAGCCCGCCGCCGGCTCGGCCATCCCGGGTCATACAGAGGCCATGGAGCCCGGCCGCCGGCCGGCCGAGGGTCCAGGTCACCACGCGCCGTCCGGCGGCGTCAGCCGGGGCTACAAACGCAAACGGGAGCGCCGAAGCGCTCCCGTCCGGTCTCACCGAAGGGTGAGGATTTACTCGATGACCTTCGACACCACGCCGGCGCCGACGGTACGGCCGCCTTCGCGGATGGCGAAGCGCAGGCCGTCATCCATGGCGATCGGCGCGATCAGTTCGACGTCCATCGCGATGTTGTCGCCCGGCATCACCATCTCGGTGCCTTCCGGCAGCGTCACCGTCCCGGTCACGTCCGTCGTACGGAAGTAGAACTGCGGACGGTAGTTGGTGAAGAACGGCGTGTGACGGCCACCCTCTTCCTTCGTCAGGATGTACGCCTCGGCCTTAAACTTCGTGTGCGGCGTGATCGAGCCCGGCTTCGCCAGAACCTGACCGCGCTCCACGTCCTCGCGCTTGGTGCCGCGCAGCAGAACGCCGACGTTGTCGCCCGCCTCGCCCTGGTCCAGCAGCTTGCGGAACATCTCCACACCGGTGCAGGTCGTCTTCACCGTCGTCTTGATGCCGACGATCTCGATTTCCTCGCCCACCTTCACGATGCCGCGCTCGATACGGCCGGTCACCACCGTGCCGCGGCCCGAGATCGAGAACACGTCCTCGATCGGCATCAGGAACGGCAGGTTCTTCGGACGCTCCGGGGTCGGAATGTACGAGTCGACCGTCTCCATCAGCGCGAGGATCGCCTTGCGGCCGATCTCCTCGTTGCTGTCCTCGAGCGCGGCCAGAGCCGAACCCTTGGTGATCGGAATGTCGTCGCCCGGGAACTCGTAGGACGACAGAAGCTCGCGGATCTCGAGCTCGACCAGCTCCAGAAGCTCCTCGTCGTCGACCTGGTCGACCTTGTTCATGAACACGACCAGCGCCGGAACGCCGACCTGGCGCGCCAGAAGGATGTGCTCGCGCGTCTGCGGCATCGGGCCGTCGGCCGCCGACACCACCAGGATCGCGCCGTCCATCTGCGCCGCACCCGTGATCATGTTCTTCACGTAGTCGGCGTGGCCCGGGCAGTCCACATGCGCGTAGTGACGGTTCGCCGTCTCGTACTCAACGTGCGCCGTCGAGATCGTGATGCCGCGCGCCTTCTCTTCCGGCGCCTTGTCGATGGCGTCGTACGCCATGAACGTCGCACCGCCGGACTCTGCAAGCGTCTTCGTGATCGCCGCCGTCAGCGTCGTCTTGCCGTGGTCGACGTGACCGATCGTGCCGATGTTGCAGTGCGGCTTAGTCCGCGCGAATTTCTCCTTGGCCATCCCAATATGCTCCGTACGAAAAAGGGGGTGACGTTATGGGCTAGTGACTGCGTGCGGGCGTGGCCGGTCAGGCCATCTTCGCCCGCACCTCGTCCGCGACCGCCTGCGGAACAGGCTCGTAGTGGTCGAACTGCATGGTGTACTGCGCCCGGCCCTGGCTCATGGAGCGCAGGGTATTCACGTAACCGAACATGTTGGCCAGCGGCACCATGGCATCGACGACGCGGGCGTTGCCGCGCTGATCCATGCCGCTCACCTGGCCACGGCGGCTGTTCAGGTCGCCGATGATGTCGCCCATGTAGTCGTCGGGCGTCACAACCTCAACCTTCATGATCGGCTCCAGCAGAACCGGACCGGCCTTGGCAATGCCTTCCTTGAACGCCGCGCGGGACGCGATTTCGAACGCCAGCACGCTGGAGTCCACGTCATGGTAGGCACCGTCGGTCAGCATGACCTTCACGTCGACCACCGGGAAGCCGGCGAGCACGCCGGTGTCCAGGGCCGACTTCAGGCCCTTCTCGACGCCCGGGATGTATTCGCGCGGCACCGAGCCACCGACGATGGTGTTCTCGAACACGAAGCCCTCGCCGCGCTCCTGCGGAGAGAAGGTCAGCTTCACGCGGGCGAACTGGCCCGAGCCACCGGTCTGCTTCTTGTGGGTGTAATCGACCTCGGCGGTCTTGGTGATCGACTCGCGGTAGGCGACCTGCGGGGCGCCGACATTGGCGTCGACCTTGAACTCGCGCCGCATGCGGTCGACCAGGATCTCGAGATGGAGCTCGCCCATGCCCTTGATCACGGTCTGGCCGCTCTCCGGGTCCGACGTGACGCGGAAGGACGGGTCCTCGGCGGCGAGGCGGTTCAGGGCGACGCCCATCTTCTCCTGGTCGCTCTTGGTCTTCGGCTCGACGGCAACCTCGATGACGGGATCCGGGAACTCCATACGCTCCAGGATGACCGGCTTCAGCGGATCGCACAGGGTGTCGCCCGTGGTGGTGTTCTTCAGGCCCGCGATGGCGACGATGTCGCCGGCGCGCGCTTCCTTGACGTCTTCACGGTTGTTGGAGTGCATCAGCAGCATACGGCCGACGCGCTCGCGGTTGTCCTTCACCGTGTTCAGCACCGCCGAACCGGTCTCCAGGACGCCGGAGTAGACGCGCACGAAGGTCAGAGAGCCGACGAACGGGTCGTTCATGATCTTGAACGCCAGGGCCGCGAACGGCTCGTCGTCGGACGACCGGCGCTTCATCTCGGTCTCGCCGTCGACGGAGACGCCCTTGATGGCCTCGACGTCGGTCGGGGACGGCAGGTAGTCGACAACGGCGTCGAGCAGCGGCTGCACGCCCTTGTTCTTGAAGGCCGAGCCCAGGAACACGGGGACGAACGCGCTGATCATCACACCCTTGCGGATGCAGGCGCGAAGGACCTCCTCGGACGGCTCTTCGCCCTCGAGGTACTTCTCCATCGCGGCGTCGTCCATCTCGACGGCCAGCTCGACCAGCTTCTGACGGTATTCCGTCGCCTGGTCCATCATGTCGGCCGGGATGTCCTCGATCTCGAACTGCGCGCCCAGCGACTCGTCCAGCCAGCGGGTGGCCTTCATGGTCACCAGATCGACGAGACCGACGAAATCGGACTCGACGCCGATCGGCAGCTGCATGACCATCGGCGTGGCGCCGAGACGGTCGACCATCATCCGCACGCAGCGGAAGAAGTCGGCGCCAATGCGGTCCATCTTGTTCACGAAGCAGATGCGCGGCACGCCGTACTTGTCGGCCTGGCGCCACACGGTCTCGGACTGCGGCTCGACGCCGGCGACGCTGTCGAACACCGTGACAGCGCCGTCCAGCACGCGCAGGGAGCGCTCGACCTCAATGGTGAAGTCGACGTGGCCCGGGGTGTCGATGATGTTGATGCGGTAGTCGCGCCAGAAGCACGTGGTCGCGGCGGACGTGATGGTGATGCCGCGCTCCTGCTCCTGCTCCATCCAGTCCATGGTGGCGTTGCCATCGTGGACTTCGCCGATCTTGTAGGACCGGCCGGTGTAGTACAGGATACGCTCGGTCGTCGTCGTCTTGCCGGCATCAATGTGCGCCATGATGCCGATATTGCGATACATTTCGAGCGGATGAGTGCGGGGCATGACTCGCGTCCTCGTCGATTTGAGGTTCCGGCCGCTAGGGTCACGGCCGCTATATGTAATAAGGAACGGGCCGGTCTATACGCCAGCCCGTCCCCAGATGCCAGTAGCTGTTACCAGCGGTAGTGAGAAAACGCCTTGTTGGCGTCGGCCATGCGGTGGGTGTCTTCCCGCTTCTTGACCGCGGTGCCGCGGTTCTGGGCCGCGTCCTGCAGCTCACCGGAGAGCCGCTGGACCATCGTCTTCTCGGAGCGCTTGCGCGCGGCGTCGATCAGCCACCGGATGGCCAGGGCCTGGGCGCGCTCGGGGCGAACCTCGACCGGGACCTGATAGGTGGCACCACCGACGCGGCGGGAGCGGACCTCGACATGCGGCTTCACATTGTCCAGGGCCTCATGGAAGGTCCGGACCGGCTCACCGCCGGCACGCTTCTGCAGGACGTCGAACGCACCGTAAACGATGCCCTCGGCGACCGAGCGCTTGCCGTCGTACATCAGGCAGCTCATGAACTTGGAGACGACCTGGTCCCCAAACTTGGCATCCGGCAGAACCGGACGCTTTTCCGCGCGGTGGCGACGCGACATTCCTAATACTCCTTACTTCGGGCGCTTGGCGCCGTACTTCGAACGACGCTGGCGACGGTCCTTCACGCCCTGGGTATCGAGCGTGCCGCGGATGATGTGATAGCGCACACCCGGCAAGTCCTTGACGCGACCGCCGCGGATCATGACCACCGAGTGCTCCTGAAGGTTATGGCCTTCACCCGGAATGTAGCTGATGACCTCGTACCCGTTGGTCAGGCGCACGCGGGCGACCTTACGCAGGGCGGAGTTCGGCTTCTTCGGGGTGGTCGTGTACACACGCGTGCACACGCCGCGCTTCTGCGGGCACGCCTGCAGGGCGGGAACCTTGTTCCGTGCTACCGGAACCTTACGACCCTGGCGGATCAGCTGATTGATCGTCGGCATGCGTCGACCCTCTTAACCACAAACACGAACCCCTCCACGGGGAATCCCATGGGGGCGGTTCGTTTGAACCATGCGCCACAAGACGGGACCCGCCGGACGCTTCTCATATTCGACTCTTCGCGCGGTGACCGCGTTCAAGTCTCCCGGGCCTAAACCGCCAGCGGCGGCACACCCGGGGGAACAGCTGGGCCCCCGTTTCAAAGTGCGCGGATACTATTGATGCGCCCTTCAGGGGTCAAGCGGATTATCGGCCCGCCTAATTGGACCGATTTGGTCGTCGATTTCGGGTATTCCGGGAACCAAAGCTCCCGGAATACCCAATTTTCTTTCCCAGAGACCGCGGCCGGACTTACTCGGCGGCGGTCACCTCGCCCTCGGCCGGCAGCTTGGCTGCGTCGTCCGCGGGGGCCGCCGGAGCGGCCGGGGCCAGCGCACGGTCGCGATCGGCGGCGACTCGGCGCAGGCGATTCATCACGCTGCCCGTACCGGCCGGGATCAGGCGGCCGACGATGACGTTCTCCTTGAGACCGTCGAGGCTGTCGTGCTTGCCGGAAACCGCCGCCTCGGTGAGGACGCGGGTGGTCTCCTGGAACGACGCGGCGGAGATGAACGACTTGGTCTGCAGCGACGCCTTGGTGATGCCCTGGAGCACCGGCTTGGCCACGGCCGGACGGAGGTTCTCCGCCAGGGCCTTCTCGTTGGCCTCCTCGTACTCGTCGCGGTCGATGGTCTCGCCGAGCAGCAGCGTGGTGTCGCCGGCCTCCATCACTTCGACCTTCTGCAGCATCTGGCGAACGATCACCTCGATGTGCTTGTCGTTAATCTTCACGCCCTGCAGACGGTAGACCTCCTGGATCTCGTTGATGAGATAGTCGGCCAGCGCCTCGACGCCCATGATGTTCAGGATGTCGTGCGGGACGCGCGCCCCGTCGAGCAGCATGTCACCCTTCTGCACGAAGTCGCCCTCGTGCACCGCCAAGTGCTTGCCCTTCGGGATCATGTATTCGATCGGGTCCGCGCCCTCCTCGACCGGACGGACGACGACCCGACGCTTGGTCTTGTAGTCCTTGCCGAACTCGACCCGGCCGTCGGCCTCCGCGATGACCGCGAAGTCCTTCGGACGCCGTGCCTCGAACAGCTCGGCCACGCGCGGCAGACCACCGGTGATGTCGCGGGTCTTCGACGACTCGCGCGGGATACGCGCCAGCACGTCGCCCGCCTTCACCTGGGCGCCGTTCTCGACCGACAGGATGGCGTCGACCGACATGAAGTAGCGGGCCTCCAGGCCGTTGGCGAGCTGTACCACCTCGCCGGCCTCGTCACGCAGGGTGACACGCGGCTTCAGATCGTTGCCGCGCGGCTGCTGCTTCCAGTCGACCACGACGCGGGACGAGATACCCGTCGCCTCGTCGGTGACCTCGCGCATGGACAGGCCGTCCACGAGATCGACGTAGTGGGCGATACCTTCCCGCTCGGTGATGATCGGAATGGTGTACGGATCCCACTCGGCCATCTTCTGGCCCGGCTCGACCATGACGCCGTCGTCGACCAGGAGCTTGGCCCCGTACGGCACGCGGTGGCGTGCGCGCTCGCGGCCCTGCTCGTCGGCCAGGATGATCTCGGTGTTCCGGCTCATGACCACCAGCACGCCGTCGGAGTTGGTGACGACGTTACGGTTGTGCAGCTTCACCTGAGCGCCGATCGACGCCTCGACGGTGGACTGCTCGGCACCGCGCTGGGCGGCGCCGCCGATGTGGAACGTCCGCATGGTGAGCTGGGTGCCCGGCTCGCCGATGGACTGGGCGGCGATGACGCCGACCGCCTCGCCGATATTCACCGGCGTCCCGCGCGCCAGGTCACGGCCGTAGCAGGCCGCGCAGACGCCCGGATGGGTCTTGCAGGTCAGGACCGAGCGGATCAGCACCGAGTCGATGCCGGCGCGTTCGACCGCCTCGACCAGGGCCTCGTCGATGATCTCGCCCTTCTTGACGACCACGTCGCCGCTGAGCGGGTCGAGGACGTCCTCCAGGGTGGTGCGGCCGAGGATACGGTCGCCGAGATTCTCGATCACCTCGCCGCCGTCGATCACGGCGCGCACGGTCAGGCCGCGCTCGGTGCCGCAATCGACTTCGGTGATGATGCAGTCCTGGGCCACGTCGACCAGACGGCGGGTCAGGTACCCCGAGTTCGCGGTCTTGAGCGCCGTGTCGGCCAGACCCTTACGGGCACCGTGGGTCGAGTTGAAGTACTCGAGCACGGTCAGGCCTTCCTTGAAGTTCGAGATGATCGGCGTCTCGATGATCTCGCCCGACGGCTTGGCCATGAGGCCGCGCATACCGGCGAGCTGCTTGATCTGGGCGGCGGAACCACGGGCACCGGAATGCGCCATCATCCACACGGCGTTCACCGGGTTGATGCCGTCGTCTTCCTTAATGACCGCCATCATCTCTTCGGCCACCTGATCGGTGCAGCGCGACCAGACGTCGACGACCTTGTTGTACTTCTCGCCCTGGGTGATCAGGCCGTCGAGATACTGCTGCTCGAACTGCTTGACCTCCTCGTTCGCCTGATCGACGAGGCCCTGCTTGGCCTCGGGGATGACCAGGTCGTCCTTGCCGAACGAGATGCCCGCGCGGCAGGCGTGACCGAAGCCGAGGCCCATCAGGCGGTCGGCGAAGATCACCGTCTCCTTCTGGCCGCAGTGGCGGTACACCATGTCGATGACGTTGGAGACTTCCTTCTTCGTCATCAGGCGATTGATCATCTCGAAGCGCAGCTTCGGATTGTCGGGGAGCAGCAGAGCCAGCTTCAGGCGGCCCGGCGTGGTTTCCACGCGCTTGGTCACCTTCTCGCCGTTCTCGTCATAGGTCGTGACGCGGGCCTTCACCTTGGTGTGCAGGTTGACGACACCGGTATCGACCGCGTGATCCACCTCGGCCGGATCGGCGAAGGCCATGCCCTCGCCCGGCTGGTTGTTCCGCTCCATGGTCAGGTAGTACAGGCCCAGAACGATGTCCTGGGACGGCACGATGATCGGCTTGCCGTTGGCCGGGCTCAGGATGTTGTTGGTCGACATCATGAGCACGCGGGCTTCGAGCTGGGCTTCCAGCGACAGCGGCACGTGGACCGCCATCTGGTCGCCGTCGAAGTCGGCGTTGAAGGCCGTGCAGACCAGCGGGTGCAGCTGGATCGCCTTGCCCTCGACCAGCTTCGGCTCGAACGCCTGAATGCCGAGACGGTGCAGGGTCGGCGCCCGGTTCAGCATGACCGGGTGCTCGCGGATCACCTCTTCCAGGATGTCCCACACTTCGGGACGCTCCTTCTCGACCATGCGCTTGGCGGCCTTGATCGTGCTCGCCATGCCGTAGAGCTCGAGCTTGGAGTAGATGAACGGCTTGAACAGCTCCAGCGCCATCTTCTTCGGCAGGCCGCACTGGTGCAGCATCAGGTCCGGACCGACCACGATGACCGACCGGCCGGAGTAGTCGACGCGCTTGCCGAGCAGGTTCTGACGGAAGCGGCCCTGCTTACCCTTCAGCATGTCGCTGAGGGACTTCAGCGGACGCTTATTGGCGCCGGTGATGACGCGGCCGCGGCGGCCGTTGTCGAACAGCGCGTCGACGGCCTCCTGCAGCATGCGCTTCTCGTTGCGCACGATGATGTCCGGCGCGCGAAGCTCCATCAGGCGCTTCAGGCGGTTGTTCCGGTTGATCACCCGGCGGTACAGGTCGTTCAGGTCGGAGGTCGCGAAGCGGCCGCCGTCCAGCGGGACGAGCGGGCGCAGTTCCGGCGGAATGACCGGCACCACGTCCAGGATCATCCATTCCGGACGGGAGTTGGACTCCTGGAACGCCTCGATGATCTTCAGACGCTTGACCAGCTTCTTGCGCTTGGCTTCCGAGCCGGTTTCCCGCAACTCCACGCGCACGGTCTCCTGCTCGACTTCCATGTCGAGGCGGGACAGCATGGTCTTCAGGGCCTCGGCGCCGATCTGGGCGACGAAGGCGTCCTCGCCGTAATCGTCCTGCGCCTGGTAGTACTCCTCCTCGCTGAGGAGCTGCTTCTCCTTCAGCGGCGAGAGCAGCGGGTCGGTGACCACGAAGTTCTCGAAGTACAGAACCCGCTCCAGGTCCTTCAGGGTCATGTCGAGCAGCAGACCGATGCGGCTCGGCAGGGACTTCAGGAACCAGATATGGGCGACCGGCGAGGCCAGGTCGATATGGCCCATGCGCTCGCGGCGGACCTTGGAGAGCGTGACTTCGACGCCGCACTTCTCGCAGATGATGCCGCGGTACTTCATGCGCTTGTACTTGCCGCACAAGCACTCGTAATCCTTGATCGGACCGAAGATCCGGGCGCAGAACAGACCGTCGCGCTCCGGCTTGAAGGTCCGGTAGTTGATGGTCTCCGGCTTCTTGATCTCGCCGAACGACCACGACTTCACGCGATCCGGGCTCGCGATCGAGATCTGGATATTGTCGAAGCTCTGCGGGCCGCTCGGCTGACCGAAGATGTTCACCAACTCGTTCATCGAAGCACTCCTCGCGCCACTGGCGCTGTTTGCGGATCCGGGCGTCCCCGGACCTTCAGACCGGCCCGGCCCCCGGGACGCTATCCGCGGGGGCCTGTAGGCCGGCAACTACACCGATGCGGCCGCCTTCGCGGCCGCCGCCGGCGTCAGTACTCCTCCTGGTTCAGCTCGACGTTCAGTCCGAGCGAACGCAGTTCCTTCACCAGAACGTTGAAGGATTCCGGAATACCGGCCTCGAAGTTGTCGTCGCCACGGACGATCGCCTCGTAGACCTTGGTACGACCGGACACGTCGTCGGACTTCACCGTCAGCATCTCCTGCAAGGTGTAGGCGGCGCCGTAGGCTTCAAGGGCCCAGACCTCCATCTCACCGAAGCGCTGACCGCCGAACTGCGCCTTACCGCCCAGCGGCTGCTGGGTGACCAGGCTGTACGGGCCGATGGAGCGCGCATGGATCTTGTCGTCCACCAGGTGGTGCAGCTTGAGCATGTAAATATAGCCCACTGTCACCCGTCGGTCGAACTGCTCGCCCGTCCGGCCGTCCCAGAGGTCGACCTGACCGCTGGACTGCAGACCGGCACGCTCCAGCATTCCGACGATGTCCTCTTCACGGGCACCGTCAAAAACCGGCGTCGCAAAGGGAACGCCGCGGCGCAGGTTGCGGGACATCTCGACGATCTCGTTGTCCTGCAACGGATCGATCTTCTGACTGTATTCGTCGTCGGAATAGATGCCCTTGAGCTTCTCGCGCAGGTCGGCCGCGCGGGCGTCCTTGCCCATGTTCTCGAGCATCTCGCGGATCTGACGGCCAAGACCGGCCGCCGCCCACCCGAGGTGGGTCTCCAGGATCTGCCCGACGTTCATGCGCGACGGCACGCCCAGCGGGTTCAGCACGATGTCGACGGCGGTGCCGTCGTCCAGATAGGGCATGTCCTCGATCGGGTTGATCTTGGAGATGACGCCCTTGTTACCGTGACGGCCGGCCATCTTGTCGCCCGGCTGCAGCTTGCGCTTCACCGCGACGAAGACCTTGACCATCTTCATGACGCCCGGCGGCAGCTCGTCGCCGCGCTGCAGCTTGTCGACCTTGTTGTCGAACCGGTCCTTGAGCTGCTCGATCGACTTGTCGAAGTGCTCCTTCAGGCCCTCCAGGTAGTCCATCAGCTTGTCGTCATCGACGACGAACTGGCGCCACTGGCCCGGGGTGTACTGGGCGAAGATCTCCTCGGACAGCGCGACGCCGCCCTTGAAGCCCTTCGGACCGCCGGTGGCGGTCTTGCCCATCAGAAGTTCCTTCAGACGGTCGAAGAAGCCACGCTCCAGGATCGCGCGCTCGTCGTCGCGGTCCTTGGCGAGACGCTCGATCTCCGAGCGCTCGATGGCCTGGCTACGCTCGTCCTTGTCGACGCCGCGGCGCGAGAACACCCGCACCTCGACGACCGTGCCGGTCACGCCCGGCGGGACCTTCAGCGAGGTGTCGCGGACGTCGGAGGCCTTCTCGCCGAAGATCGCGCGGAGAAGCTTCTCTTCCGGCGTCATCGGCGACTCGCCCTTCGGCGTGACCTTGCCGACCAGGATGTCGCTCGGGTTCACCTCGGCACCGATATAGACGATGCCCGCCTCGTCGAGGTTCTTCAGAGCCTCTTCGCCGACGTTCGGGATGTCCCGGGTGATCTCTTCCTGACCCAGCTTGGTATCGCGGGCCATGATCTCAAATTCCTCGATATGGATCGAGGTGAACACGTCGTCGCGGACGATGCGTTCGGAGATCAGGATCGAGTCCTCGAAGTTGTAGCCGTTCCACGGCATGAACGCGACGAGCACGTTCTTGCCGAGCGCCAGCTCACCGAGTTCGGTGGACGGACCGTCGGCGATGATGTCGCCGCGGCTGACCACGTCGCCCACCGCCACGAGCGGCCGCTGGGTGATACAGGTGTTCTGGTTGGAGCGCTGGAACTTCAGCAGACGGTAGATGTCGACGTTCGACGCCGTGCCTTCCAGGTCCTCGTTCGCCCGGATAACGATACGCTGGGCATCGACCTGGTCGACCACGCCGGACCGCTTGGCGGCGATGGCGACGCCGCTGTCGCGGGCCACGGTCGCTTCCATGCCGGTACCGACATACGGCGCCTCGGCCTGGATCAGCGGAACCGCCTGACGCTGCATGTTCGAGCCCATCAGCGCGCGGTTGGCGTCATCGTTCTCCAGGAACGGGATGAGCGCCGCGGCGACGGACACCAGCTGCTTCGGCGAGACGTCGAGCATGTCGATGTCTTCCGGACGCGCCAGACCGAAGTCGCCACGACGGCGGACCGGAACCAGCTCCTCTTCGAACTTGCCGTTCGCGTCGATCGGCGCGTTCGCCTGGGCGATGGTGTAGCGGCCTTCCTCCATGGCGGAGATGTAGCGCACCTCGTTGGTCACCGTGCCGTCCGTCACCTTGCGGTACGGCGTCTCGATGAAGCCGTACTGGTTGACACGGGCGTAGGTGGCCAGGGAGTTGATCAGGCCGATGTTCGGGCCTTCCGGCGTCTCGATCGGGCAGATCCGGCCGTAGTGGGTCGGGTGCACGTCACGGACTTCGAAGCCGGCACGCTCGCGGGTCAGACCGCCCGGGCCAAGCGCCGAGAGACGACGCTTGTGGGTGATCTCCGACAGCGGGTTGGTCTGGTCCATGAACTGCGAGAGCTGCGAGGAACCGAAGAACTCGCGCACCGCCGCCGCCGCCGGCTTGGCATTGATCAGGTCGTGCGGCATCACGGTGTCGATGTCGACGGAGCTCATGCGCTCGCGGATCGCCCGCTCCATGCGCAGCAGGCCGACGCGGTACTGGTTCTCCATGAGCTCGCCGACCGACCGGACGCGGCGGTTGCCGAGGTGGTCGATGTCGTCGATCTCGCCCTTGCCGTCCTTCAGGTCGACCAGGACCTTGAGGATGGCCAGGATGTCCTCCTTGCGGAGCACGCGGAGCTGATCGTGGGTCTCCAGGCCGAGACGCGCGTTCATCTTCACCCGGCCGACGGCCGACAGATCGTAGCGCTCGCTGTCGAAGAACAGGCCGGCGAACAGAGCCTCGGCGGTCTCGAGGGTCGGCGGCTCGCCCGGGCGCATGACCCGGTAGATGTCGACCAGCGCCTCTTCCCGGGTGGCGTTCTTGTCGAGCGCCAGGGTGTTGCGCATGTAGGCGCCGATGTTCATGTGGTCGATCGCCAGGATCGGCAGCTCGGTCACGCCGATGGAGGCCAGGGTCTCCAGCAGGTCTGCGGTGACTTCCTCGCCGGCGTCGCAATGGACCAGACCGGTCGTCTCGTCGATCAGGTCGGAACCGACATACTGGCCGATCAGCTGCTCGCTGGTGACGAACATGTCCTTCAGGCCGCCCTCGAGCAGCTTGCGCGAGGTGCGCGGCGTGATCTTGTCGCCGGCCTTGGCCACCACTTCGCCGGTATCGGCGTCGACCAGGTCGTCGGTGAGCTTCGCGCCCTTCATCCGGTCGGCGTCGAACGGCAGACGCCAGCCGTCGCCTTCGCGGGTGTAGGTGACCTTGTCGTAGAAGGTGCCAAGAATGTCCTCGGCGCTCATGCCCACGACCTTGTCGCGCTGCACGTCGTCGCCGTTGGCGTGGCACGCCTTGATGTAGGCCTCGCTCTGGTCGGAGAGCAGGGCGAGCAGGAGCGTCGTCGCCGGGAGCTTGCGGCGACGGTCGATACGCACGTAGGCGATGTCCTTGGCGTCGAACTCGAAGTCGAGCCAGGAGCCGCGGTACGGGATCACCCGGGCGGCGAACAGGTACTTGCCCGAGCTGTGGGTCTTGCCCTTGTCATGGTCGAAGAAGACGCCCGGCGAGCGGTGCATCTGGCTGACGATGACGCGCTCGGTGCCGTTGACCACGAAGGTGCCGTTGGCCGTCATCAGGGGCATGTCGCCCATGTAGACGTCCTGCTCCTTGATGTCCTTGATGGACTTGGAGCCGGTCTCCTCGTCCACGTCCCAGACCACCAGACGCAGGGTGACCTTCAGCGGCGCGGCGAAGGTCAGGCCGCGCTGCTGGCACTCCTCGACGTCGTATTTCGGCTCCTCGAGCTCGTAGCGCACGAACTCGAGCATGGAGCGCTCGGAGAAGTCGCGGATCGGGAACACCGACTTGAAGACTTCCTGCAGGCCGACATCGCCCCGGGCTTCCCCGGTGATGCCCATCTGCAGAAAGGCGTCGTAGGAGCTCTTCTGAACCTCGATGAGGTTCGGCATCGGAGCGACTTCGGGGATGCGACCAAAGCTCCGGCGAACGCGCTTACGACCGGTGAAGGATCCGACTGCGGAAACTGCCATCTTGCGACCTCGACCTCGCGTGTGACCCGCGGACCTTAGGATTGTCCGTTGGGCGAAACGGTGACCCCTACCTCGGCGCGCCCGGCAGGGAGACCCTGATCGGGGTCCTGCGGCGCGTCTTTCGGTGGGCGGTCCTCGCCTCGGCCCGGGGTCGGCGCGCCGGAAAATCGGCGCCCGGCCCCGGGCCGAGAAGAGGAAACGGGTCGGGAGCGGACACGCAGGCGCGCCGCTCCCTCCCCGAACCTTAGCTGGAAATCGAGCTCAATTACTTCAGCTCGACGGTGGCGCCAGCCTCCTCCAGCTTCTTCTTCAGCTCCTCGGCCTCTTCCTTGGAAGCACCTTCCTTGACGGGCTTCGGAGCGCCTTCGACCAGGTCCTTGGCCTCCTTGAGGCCCAGGCCGGTGATGGCACGGACTTCCTTAATCACGTTGATCTTCTTGTCCCCGGCGGAGGCAAGGATCACGTCGAACTCGGTCTTCTCCTCAGCGGCCGGGGCGGCATCGCCACCACCAGCAGCCGCGGCGACCGCGACCGGAGCAGCGGCGGACACGCCCCACTTCTCCTCGAGCATCTTCGACAGCTCGGCCGCCTCGAGGACGGTCAGAGCGGACAGGTCGTCGACCAGCTTGGCAAGATCAGCCATTTCAATTCACTCCACGTTGGTACTTCTGTTGACAGAGCGGTTCGTCCGCCCTCACTCCGACTGCTCGCTGTGGGCCTTGAGCACCCGCGCGATCTGGCCGGCCGGTGCGGCAAGCACACCAACCATCCGAGACGCCGGGGTCTGAAGGAGACCCACAAGCTTGGCACGCGACTCGTCGATCGACGGGGTCTTGGCCAGAGCCTTGATCTCATCGATGTTGAGTTTCCGTTCGCCCAGGCCGCCACCGACGATGGTGACCTTGTCGTTCTTATTGGCGAACTCAACGATCACCTTCGCCGCCGCCACCGGGTCGGTCGACGTCGTCACCGACGTCGGACCCGTGAAGAGGTCGCTCAGGTTCTCGTAGCGCGTGCCCTGCAGAGCAAGACGGGCGAGCCGATTCTTCGTGACCTTGTAGCCGGCCCCGGCCGCACGGACGTTGGAACGAAGACCTTCGACCTCGGACACCGTCAGACCCGTCTGATGGGTGATGACGACGACTTCGGAGCCTTCGAACGTCGTGCGAAGAGAGTCGACCAACTCGGCCTTTTCGGTTCGGTTCACCTCTTATCTCCGCAATTGGAACCGATGCGCCGTCGTTCTGTTTCGAACATGGCCCGTCGGTCCGGTTGCACGAAGACGACACTTTCGTGCCGCCCCTGTTCGCCTGTCCCAGAAGTCCAACATCGCCGGCTGGGCCGGTATCCGTTGGCGCTCCCGTCTGTACGGGCGGAATTTAAGGCCCCTCCGGATCGCTCCGCCGCGGCCGCCCGTAGTCTCGGACAGGTCGGAACGGGATCTCTCCCGCCCCTCACGCCGGCCCGCGGCTGACCGCGGACCGTCGATCTCTTGAGCGCGGCCGCGTTAGGCGGCCGGCGCGGAACCCAGAGCCGCCGTGTCGATCTTGATGCCCGGACCCATGGTCGAGCTGACCGACACGCGCTTGATGTAGTGGCCCTTCGCCCCGGTCGGCTTCGCCTTCTGGATCGCATCGACGAACGCCGTGGCGTTCTCGACCAGCTGATCCTCGGAGAAGCTCGCCTTGCCGATGCCGGCATGGACGATGCCGGCCTTCTCGACGCGGAACTCGACCTGACCGGCCTTCGCGGCGGCGACGGCGTCGGCCACGTTCGGGGTCACGGTGCCCAGCTTCGGGTTCGGCATCAGGCCGCGCGGGCCCAGCACCTTACCGAGACGGCCGACGACGGCCATCATGTCCGGGGTCGCGATCACGCGGTCGAAGTCCATCCGGCCATTCTGGATCTCTTCCATCAGATCCTCGGCCCCGACCACCTCGGCACCGGCCGCACGGGCCTCGTCCGCCTTGGCGTCCTTGGCGAAGACGGCGACGCGCACGTCCTTGCCGGTGCCGTGCGGCAGCGAGACGACGCCGCGGACCATCTGGTCGGAGTGACGCGGGTCGACGCCCAGGTTCATCGAGATCTCGACGGTCTCGTCGAACTTGGCGCTGGCCTTGCCCTTGATGAGCTTGATGGCCTCGGCCATGCCGAAGAGGGCCGTCCGGTCGAGGTCGCCGTACGCGGCGCGAAGACGCTTACCTGTTTTTGCCATGATCGCCTCACTCCACCACTTCGATGCCCATGGAACGGGCGGAACCCTTGATCATCTGAACCGCACCGTCCATGTCGACGGCGTTCAGATCCGGCATCTTCTGCTCGGCGATCTCCTTGACCTGCGCCAGGGTGACCTTGCCGACCGCGCCCTTGTTCGGCGTCGGGGAGCCCTTGGCCACCTTCGACGCCTTCTTCAGGAAATAGGACACCGGCGGGGTCTTGGTGATGAAGGTGAAGGTACGGTCGCCGTAGGCGGTGATCACCACCGGCACCGGCATGCCCTTCTCCATCTTCTCGGTCGCGGCGTTGAACGCCTTGCAGAACTCCATGATGTTGAGTCCGCGTTGACCGAGAGCCGGACCCACCGGCGGAGACGGGTTCGCCGCTCCGGCCGGGATCTCCAGCTTGATATAGCCGACGATCTTCTTAGCCATCTGTTGCCTTCCTCTTTTCGGTCCGTGGTGCGATGCCGCAGGGCTTCGCGGTCATCTCCCACAGGCCGTCCACAAACGAGCCGTTCCGGCCCCGGGCATGTGTCCCGGGATCGAACCCGAACGGGCTCAGGTTTTCTCGACCTGGGTGAATTCCAGATCGACCGGCGTCGATCGTCCGAAGATCGACACCGCAACTTTCAGACGCGCCCGCTCCTCGTCGACATCCTCGACAAGGCCGTTGAACGTCGCGAACGGGCCGTCGGAGACCCGGACCTGCTCGCCGATCTCGAAGGTGATCGACGGCTTCGGCCGGTCCACGCCCTCGGAGACCTGCTTCAGCAGACGGTCCGCCTCGGCGTCGGTGATCGGGATCGGACGGCTCTTGCCGCCCACGAACCCGGCCACCTTCGGCTGCGACTTGACCAGATGCCAGCTCTCGTCCGTCAGCTCCATCCGGACCAGGATGTAGCCCGGGAAGAACTTGCGTTCGGTGGTCGCCTTCACGCCCCGGCGCATCTCGATCACTTCCTCGGTCGGAACCAGGACTTCGGTGATCAGATCCTCGAACTCGTGCTGGGCGACCTGCTCGTTGATCGACTGGGCGACCTTCTTCTCGAAGCCGGAATAGGTCTGCACCACGTACCATCGTTGCGCCATGTCAGCCTCCGAGCCCCAGTACCAGTTGCACACCCCAGGCCAGGACCTGGTCGACCACGAAGAAGAACACCGAGGCCAGCAACACCATGATGAAGACCATCAGGGTGGCCACGGCCGTCTCCTTGCGGCTCGCCCACGTGACCCGCGACACTTCCTGTCGCACCTGACGCACGAACTGGGCGGGACTCACCTTCGCCATCGCTTCTGCTCTCCGCCGCACGGTCCCGGGAAAAGCCCCGGGGTACGCTGTGGCACCAATTCCGAACACGTGAATGCGGATGGCGCCCATCGGGTTTCCCGACGGCGCCGCCCGCGAAACGTCTTTATATAGTGGCAGGAGTGGAGGGGCTCGAACCCCCAGCCCCCGGTTTTGGAGACCGGTGCTCTACCAGTTGAGCTACACTCCTAACCTTGCAAAAGCGTTACCCGCCTCCGCTTACCCGATGACCCCCGATTACTCGATGACCTTCGACACCACGCCGGCGCCGACGGTGCGGCCGCCTTCGCGGATGGCGAAGCGCAGGCCGTCATCCATGGCGATCGGCGCGATCAGCTCGACGTCCATCGCGATGTTGTCGCCCGGCATCACCATCTCGGTGCCTTCCGGCAGCGTCACCGTCCCGGTCACGTCCGTCGTGCGGAAGTAGAACTGCGGACGGTAGTTGGTGAAGAACGGCGTGTGACGGCCACCCTCTTCCTTCGTCAGGATGTACGCCTCGGCCTTGAACTTCGTGTGCGGCGTGATCGAGCCCGGCTTCGCCAGAACCTGACCGCGCTCCACGTCCTCGCGCTTGGTGCCGCGCAGCAGAACGCCAACGTTGTCGCCCGCCTCGCCCTGGTCCAGCAGCTTGCGGAACATCTCCACACCGGTGCAGGTCGTCTTCACCGTCGTCTTGATGCCGACGATCTCGATTTCCTCGCCCACCTTCACGATGCCGCGCTCGATACGGCCGGTCACCACCGTGCCGCGGCCCGAGATCGAGAACACGTCCTCGATCGGCATCAGGAACGGCAGGTTCTTCGGACGCTCCGGGGTCGGAATGTACGAGTCGACCGTCTCCATCAGCGCGAGGATCGCCTTGCGGCCGATCTCCTCGTTGCTGTCCTCGAGCGCGGCCAGAGCCGAACCCTTGGTGATCGGAATGTCGTCGCCCGGGAACTCGTAGGACGACAGAAGCTCGCGGATCTCGAGCTCGACCAGCTCCAGAAGCTCCTCGTCGTCGACCTGGTCGACCTTGTTCATGAACACGACCAGCGCCGGAACGCCGACCTGGCGCGCCAGAAGGATGTGCTCGCGCGTCTGCGGCATCGGGCCGTCGGCCGCCGACACCACCAGGATCGCGCCGTCCATCTGCGCCGCACCCGTGATCATGTTCTTCACGTAGTCGGCGTGGCCCGGGCAGTCCACATGCGCGTAGTGACGGTTCGCCGTCTCGTACTCAACGTGCGCCGTCGAGATCGTGATGCCGCGCGCCTTCTCTTCCGGCGCCTTGTCGATGGCGTCGTACGCCATGAACGTCGCACCGCCGGACTCTGCAAGCGTCTTCGTGATCGCCGCCGTCAGCGTCGTCTTGCCGTGGTCGACGTGACCGATCGTGCCGATGTTGCAGTGCGGCTTAGTCCGCGCGAATTTCTCCTTGGCCATCTCGTCGTTCCCGTCGGCTGCATCGTGGAGGCATCCAGGAGATGCCGGAAAAACTAACCCTCTTCAGAACCTTGTCGGTCGGTCGCGATCCGGTCAGCAAGTGGTGGTGGGGGTAGGATTCGAACCTACGTACGCATACGCGGGCAGATTTACAGTCTGCTGCCTTTAACCACTCGGCCACCCCACCATCGGATCGGATCGCAATCTCGCTTTCGGCAAGCCCCGTTCCTGAGGGAGTGCGAACTATGTTAATTCGCGACCGTTTGTCAACGACGAACGCGACAAAAAATGACCGCGCCGGTAATCCAGGCGGTTCGTGGTCTCCCAACCGAGGAAAACCGTAGCATAGCCATGGCGAAACGAAAATACGGCGGCCGCCCCTCCCGTGCGGCGAAATCCCCTGCCCCCGGCCGCGAGCGGTCCGGCGGCGGTCAAACACTCCCCGGCCGCGAGTCGGATCGGACGGCATTCGACCCGACTCTGCTGTTCGGCAGGCACGCGGTGGCGGCAGCACTGGCCAATCCGCGACGGCATGTCCGCGCGCTGATGTGCAGCGTGGAAGCGGCGGCCGATCTCGCCGAGACCCTGGCCGCCCTGCCCGAGGCCCGGTGCGGGGCCCTGCCCGACCCCAGGACCGTCACGGCGGAGGAGATCGCCACCCTGGTCGGCGAGGGCGCGGTGCATCAGGGCCTGATCGCCCGGGTCGACCCGCTGCCGGACACCGCCCTGGAGGACGTGCTCGACGCCGCCGGGCCCCAAAGCCTGCTGATGGTGCTCGACCAGGTGACCGATCCGCACAATCTCGGCGCCGTGCTGCGCTCCGCCGCGGCCTTCGGGGCCGATGCGGTCGTCGTCCAGGACCGGCACACCCCGCAGATCACTGCCGTGGTGGCCAAGACCGCGTCCGGCGCGCTCGACGTCACCCCGCTGGTGCGGGTGATCAACCTCGCCCGCGCCCTGCGCACCATCCAGGAGGCCGGGTTCTGGTGCGTCGGCCTCGCCGAGGAGGGGCCGGTCGCGCTCGACAGTCTCGACCTGTCCGGCCGGGCCGCGCTGGTGATGGGGGCGGAGGGCGACGGCCTGCGCCGCCTGACCCGCGAGACCTGCGACCAACTCGTCCACCTGCCGACCAAGGCGCCGATCCGCTCGCTCAACGTGTCGGCGGCGGCGGCGATCGCCCTGCATCACGCCGCGGTCGCCCCCGGCAGAAAGGCAGGTTAACCTTTAACCAAGATTTTTAGGCCATACTCCGACAGCTTTTCCGCGCGGCGGACCGAGCAAGCAGACCGGATATGCAGGAGTCCCAGTAATCATGGTGTTCACGCCGCGCGAGGACATCGAGGTCGCGAAATCAGCGATCTGCGAAGAAGCCGCAGACCTGTTCACTCCCGACGCTCGCGAAACCATCACCCGGGCCTGCGCCGCCTATCTCGGCCCCCGTAAGCTGACGGCGATCGAGATCCTGTACTCCCCGCGGCATCAGACCGATCTGATGAACAGCGGGACCAGCGCCATGCAGGCGGTCCAGAAGGCGGCGAGCTGGCAGGTCCGCGGCATGAGCGTGCCGGTAAGCGAGCGGATCCGCCGGCTGTGGGACATCATCGACCAGGCCAAGGCGGCCATGGCCGAGGAGGTCGAGGCCCTCGACCCGGCCCCGATGACGCCGGAGACCGCCGGCGCGTTGTTCGCCCGGCGGGGCGACGAGAGCAGCCCCGCCCATACCTTCCGCATCCTGTGCTCGGTTGCCGCCGGGCTGGCGGACAAGAAGGGCTGGGCCGACAAGCTCGACACCCTGCTGAAGATCGCCGCCAGCGCCGACACGCCGGAGGCGCTGGCCTGCATCGACCGGTTCCTGGGCGAGCTGCTGCGGCCGGTGGAGGTGCTCCCGGAGGTCATCGGCGATCTGCCGACCGCCGGCGAGGCGGTGGCCAGCCTGCTGGCCCTGCTGAACGGGACCGCCCGGCCGACCGACGCGCCGCCCAAGGCGGTCCTGTCGGTGCCGTTCTACAAGCTGATGACCCGCGCCCCGATGCCCGATTCCCGGGCGGCCCTGGCCGCGCATATCGTCCGTCTGGTCTCCGGCCCCGACAAGATGACGGCCAAGACCCTCGCCGAGGAGATCCAGGCGGTGGTCGAGCTGCGCGACACCCTCGTCTTCGAGGGCGCGCTGATCGGCGGCGAGGTGACCCAGGAGGCGCTGGAACGCCGGCTGGGCCGGGCCCTCTCCGACCAGACCATCGACATGCTGATGCAGGGAACGCGCTGCGTCGGCGAGCGGGTGATGCGGGCCGTGGCCCTGCACAGCAAGGTGTTCGGCGAGACCGCGCGGGAGTACCTGGAACAGTACGTCGCCGACCTGATGGGCCAGCCGCAGCTCGAGGCCAAGCTGGTGGCGGAAGGCCTGTCGCTTCGGCAGCAGATCATGGCGCTGGGCGCGCTGTACCGGGCGCTGAAGGGCTCCCAGCTCGGCGACCGGGCGAAGGGCCGCATGACCCGCCAGGTCGAACAGGCGCAGACCGCCCTGCTCGACAGCTCGCGGCTGCTGGAGAAGCTGAACGACGGCAGCGGCTCGGCGGCCGAACGGCTGATGCGGGTGGTCGACCTGTGCCGCGAAGGCGCTTTCACCGAGGGCGAGAACGCCGACCGCGCCCGGGCCGCCGCGCAGCAGCTCATGAAGCGGCCGGATTTCCTCGCCAGCTATCTGGACGGGGCGGAGCAAAAGGGCGAACGTGCCACCCGGCTGCGCGACCTGCAGCGCAAACTGGCCGAAGCGAGGATCGTTTGAGCGCTCCTGACCGGAACGGACCCGACCGGGACGACCCGAATTTCCAGCCGCATCTGGACCGCGACATGGTCGGCTACGGCCGCACCCCGCCCCATGCCAACTGGCCCGGCGGCGCGCGGCTGGCGATCAATTTCGTCATGAACTACGAGGAGGGGTCGGAATACTCGATCCCCGAGGGCGACGGCTTCTCCGAGGGGAGCCTGACCGACTCGCCGGACAGCCCGAACGGTCCCGGCTCGCGCGACCTGGCCGCGGAGTCGATGTTCGAATACGGCACCCGCGTCGGCTTCTGGCGGCTGCACCGGCTGTTCACCGAGCGCAACCTGCCGCTGACGGTCAACGCCTGCGCCCTGGCGCTGGAGCGCAACGACGAGGCGGCGGCCGCGATCCGCGAGAGCGGCTGGGACATCTGCTGCCACGGCTGGCGCTGGGTGAACCATTTCCAGCTCAGCGAGGACGAGGAGCGCGCCCACATCGCCCGCGCGGTGGAGAGCCTGGAGCGCACCACCGGGGCCAGGCCGGCCGGCTGGTACTGCCGCCACGGTCCGAGCGTGCACACCCGCCGCCTGGTCGTCGAGCACGGCGGCTTCCTCTACGACAGCGACAGCTATGCCGACGAGCTGCCCTACTGGACCGAGGTGTCCGGCCGGCCGCATCTGGTGGTGCCCTATTCGCTGACCACCAACGACAGCAAGTTCGCCCGCAACCATTTCCCCACCGGCGACGACTACTTCACCTTCGTGAAGGACGCGATCGACATGCTGTGGGAGGAAGGGGCGAACAGCCCGCGGATGATGTCCTGCGGCTTGCACCTGCGCCTGATCGGCCACCCCTCGCGGGCGGCGGGTCTGGCCAGGCTGCTGGACTACGTGCAGGAGAAGGGCGGCATTTGGGTCACCGGCCGCCAGGCCATCGCCGAGCACTGGGTGCGCGAACATCCGCATCCATGACGCTGCCACGCGACGCTTGACGTCAGGCTCGGAACTGCGCAGAAACGCAGGCGTGCCGGCATAGCTCAGCTGGTAGAGCACCTGATTTGTAATCAGGGGGTCGCGGGTTCAAGTCCTGCTGCCGGCACCAGATTTCTTCGAAAATCGGACGGGTATCGCGATGGTCGGGTCGGCACGGCTGCCGATCTCCGAGGATTCACGGCTGTTTCTCATCGGAGATTTTGCTTTGTTCCACTTTTGGGAACCACTATAGTCACCGGGTGAGAATCATCGCCCGTCAGACCCTCGTGACCTTTTGGTCGCAACCCAACCGGCGCGATGCCGAAGCGGATCTGACCGCCTGGTTCAATGCGGTGAACGGCAGAACGTGCGACTGGGCCACGCCCGCGGACGTCAAGGCCGCTTACCGCAATGCCAGCATCGTCGCGGGCAACCGGGTGGTCTTCAACATTCACGGCAACAAGTATCGGCTGGTGGTGAAGATCAACTATCCGCACCAGGTGGTCTACATCCGCTGGGCCGGAACCCACGCCGAGTACGACAATATTGACGTTACCACCGTGTGAACGTCGAAAGGAGAAAGGGATGGACATCCGCCCGATCAAGACCGAGGCCGATCATGCCGCTGCCCTGACGCGGATCGAAGCCCTCATGGATGCGGAGGCCAATACCCCGGACGGGGACGAACTCGACGTTCTCACGACCCTGGTCGAGGCTTACGAGGAGAAGCATGTTCCGATCTCTCCGTCCGACCCGCTGAGCGCCATCAGACACACCATGGCGGCCAAGGGCTTCACTCAGGCGGATCTCGCTGACCTGCTGAAGTCTCGGCCACGCGCCAGCGAGATCCTGAACGGCTCGCGGGAGCTGTCCAAGTCCGCCATGTGGTTGCTTCACTCCGAATGGCAGGTGCCGGCGGAAAGCCTGATCGCGCCGCCGCGCAAGGAGAAGGGCCGGACTGCCACAGGCTGAGGCCTGGGCCGATCCGGTCACGTCTCACGGACTGGAACCGCAGCCGGGGGAACCACCTGCTGTGCGAGGCGTTGTACGGGGAAGCCCGCCACAACCCAGAGTTCGCACCCCGATGCCGCCACGCACCGCCACGCTGATCGTGAACCCGCAGGCCGGGAGCCTCCTGGACGCGGACATCACGCCGCAGGATATCGCGGACAAGATCCGGGACACCGGCATCGAGGTCGAGCTGCTGACCGGCGATCCCTCGCAGCTCGCCGATTTCGTCGAGCAGGCGCTCAACGCGCCGGCCCAGCTGGTGATCGTCGCCGGCGGCGACGGCACGGTCAACGCCGCCGCCCGCCGCATGTCCGGCACGGACAAGACCCTCGGCATCCTGCCGGCCGGCACCCTCAATCACCTCTCCCAGGATCTCGGCATCCCCCAGGACATCGACGGCGCGATCGCCGTGCTGAGCGACGGCGAGGAAGTCGAGATCGATATCGGCGAGGTCAACGGCAACTCATTCATGTGCAGCTCGGTGATCGGCTTCGCCTCGCGCCTCGCCCGCCAGCGCGAGCACTGGCGCGGCCGGCTGAACCCGCTGCGCTGGGCCCGGGTGATTGCCCACCTTTTCCAGACCATGGACCGCGACCCGGCGATCGAGGTCACGATCTCCGACCCCGAGAAGAGGACCCTGCGCACCCGCCACCTGACCGTCGCGGTCGGCGACTATGTGGACGAGCCGGGCCGGCTGTTCGTGCGCACCGAGCTGGACAGCGGTTATCTCGGCCTCTACGCGCTGCGCAGTCCGTCGCCGGGCAAGCTCTTCAAGCTCGCCGCCGCGGCGATGATCGGGCGGTGGCGCACCGATCCGGAACTGACCTCCGAACGGGTGCGGGAGGCGTCGGTGACCAGCGACCGCAAGCAGGTCCGCGTGCTGAACGACGGCGAGATCCTGATGCTCGACCTGCCGGTCGAGTACAGGATCCGCCACCGCGCCCTGCGGGTCGTGCGGGCGCGCGAAGCCACCCGCGCGGCGACCGCCACGCCGGACAACGACGCCGCAGGGAAGAAGGACGGGCCGGAACGACACGACACGGAGGCCGCATGACCCGACTCATCCACCTGTCCGACCTGCATTTCGGCAAGACCGACCTGCGGCTGATCGAACCCCTGCGGGCGGAGATCGAGCGGGAGAAGCCGGACCTGGTGATCATCAGCGGCGACCTGACCCTGCGCGCCAAGAACCGGGAGTTCCGCGAGGCCGCCGAATTCATCTCGGAGCTCTCGGCGCCGTGTTTCGTCGTGCCCGGCAACCACGACATCCCCTACTACTACCGGCCGTTCGAGCGGTTCATCGACCCATACCGCCGCTGGCGCCGGCATATCGGTGACGCGCTGGAGCCGACCTGGGTCGGCGAGCGGATCGCCGTGGTCGGCATCAACACCGTGCGGCGCGCCCAATGGCGGCTGAACTGGGCCGACGGCCGGATCAGCCGCAGCCAGCTGGCCCGGATCGACCGGCGGCTCGCCGCCCTGCCCAAAGGCCGGGTGCCGATCGTGGTCGGCCACCACCCGTTCCTCGCCCCCAACCCCGGTCTCCAGGACAGGGTGGTGCGGCGCTCGACCGAAGCGCTGGCCCTGTTCCGGCGGCATCGGGTCCGGCTGGTGCTGGCCGGCCACCTGCATCTGCCGTTCATCCGCGACCTGAAGGGAGCGGATCCCGGCCACCCGATGACGGTGGTGCACGGCGGCACGACGATCTCCACCCGCCTGCGCGGCGAGCCCAACGCCTTCAACGTGATCGATGTGGACGCCGAGGGCCGGATCGAGATCCAGCCCCGGATCTGGACCGAGGACGGCTGGCAACGCGACGCTCGAAAGCGGCTGGCGGCATGATCCGGGCGCGGCATCGAAGACGCGCGAGGCCGGCGACGTGCGGGGTGCCGGAGGGTTCGTCGCACCGCCGAAGGCCGGAACCCGTGGGTCCGGCTCTACCGGCGTAGTACACCCTTGAGTACGCGGGTTTTTCGTGTCTATCTGACGCCGCAATTCGGCGGCGCCAGGGGACGGGCACCGGAAGAAGCGGGAGCCGACCGGCACCCGTGTTTTTTCCTCGACACTCTGTCATCCGCCAGGATCAGTCGACAACGAGCGTGGAATCGGTGAAAGCAGCAAGCGGGCGATCCCGCCGTTCAGTGATGCGTGGCCTGCTGTGGAGCGCTGCCGCCCTGACGAGTTCCAACGGGATGACCATGCGCGCGGCCTGGGCATCCGAAACGGGGCCCGCCGGCACGCCGGCCAGCTTCGAGGACGTCGTCGGCCAGGCGCAGACTCTCGCCGGACAGGACTACAAGGCCCGTCCCGCCGCCGGCCCGGGCGACCTCGCCGAGCTTTCCTACGAGCAGTACCAGGACATCCGGTTCCGCCGGGAGCATGCCCTGTGGATCGGCCAGGAACTGGGCTTCGAGGTCGACCTGTTCCATCCAGGCTTCCGCTTCATGCGGCCGGTCGATATCTACAACGTCAACGAGACCGGCACCCATCCGGTCGCCCTGGCGCCGGAGATGTTCGACTACGGCCCCCGCGTCAACGCGCCGAGCGCGCCGGAGGGCCTCTCCTTCACCGGGTTCCGGGCGCGCTATCCGCTCAATGCGCCGGACCGGATCGACGAATTCGCCGTGTTCCAGGGCGGCACACGGTTCAGGGCCGTCGGCTCCGGCCAGCGCTACGGCGTCTCAGCCCGCGGCCTTGCGATCGCCACCGCCGACGCGGAAGGCGAGGAGTTCCCCGACTTCACGGCCTTCTGGCTGATGAAGCCGGTGCAGGGCGATTCCACGATGACCGTGCTCGCCCTGATGGACAGCCCGTCAATCACCGGCGCCTACCGCTTCCAGATCCGCCCCGGCGAGTCCACGGTGATCGACGTCGACACCGCGCTGTTCCCGCGCCGCCAGGTGACCAAGATCGGTCTCGGGCCGCTGACGTCGATGTTCCTGTACGATTCCTCCTCCCGGGCCGGCTACGACGACTTCCGCACGTCCGTGCACAATTCCGACGGGCTGCAGATGCTCACCGGCAACGGCGAGCGGATCTTCCGCCCTCTGGCCAATCCCTCGCGGCTGCAGCTCTCCGCTTTTCTGGACACCAACCCGCGCGGTTTCGGGCTGGTGCAGCGCAGCCGCCGGTTCTCCGACTTCCAGGACATGGACGCGCGGTTCGACCTGCGGCCCTCCACCTGGGTCGAACCGGTCGGCGAGTGGGGGACGGGCTCGGTCGTGCTGGTCGAGATTCCGACCGAAGCCGAGACCAACGACAACATCGTCGCCTATTGGCGGCCGAGCGCTCCGTTCGAGCCCGGCACCCGCACCGACCTGTCCTACCGGATGCATTTCTGCAGCACGCCGCCGGACAACGTTCCCCTCGCCCGGGTCGCCGCCACCCGCGGCGGTCGGGGCGGCGACGGCCGCCGCCGGCTGTTCGTCCTCGACTTCGTCGGACTCCCCGCCTCCGAGCGGATGCCCCATGCCGAGGTCAGCCAGTCCAACGGCGTCATCCTGAACGTCACGACCCGGCCCAATCCGGTCGACGGGTCCTACCGGCTGAGCTTTGAAGTGGACCCGGGCGACGAGTCGCTGGTTGAATTGCGGGCGTTGCTGGTCGGAGACAGCGGCCCCGTGAGCGAGACCTGGCTGTACAGATGGACCAGCGCATAGACACCGCCCGGCTGGCCACAGCGGATTACCCGACGATGCCGCCGGGCATGCCGTTGGACATGCCGACGCAGAATTTCCGCCGCACGGTGCGGCCGCAGGTCCGCACCCGCGGCCGGCCCTGGATGGCGACCGCGATCGCCCGGCTGGTGGTGTTCGGCGGCGCCCTGCTGCTCACCGCCCTGGCGACCCGGCAGATGGCCCTGGCCGTGGCGGTCGGCGAGGTCACCGCGCTCCAGGCGCTGCTGGTCGCCATCTTCACCGTGACCTTCTGGTGGATCTCCATGTCCACCACCTCCGCCCTCGCCGGGCTGTTCACCTCGCTGCAGCCCAGCGCCGGGTCCGGGACGGCCCTTCCAATGGAGGAGCCCGGGCTCTGCGCCCTGGTGATGCCGGTCTACAACGAGGATCCGGCGGCGACGACCGGCGCGCTGGCCGCCATCGCCGAGGACCTGGCCCGGGCCGGGGCGGCAGACGGCTTCGAGATCTTCATCGTGTCCGACACCACCGACCCGGCGGTCTGGGTGGTCGAGACCGCCGCCGTGGCCAGGCTGCGCGACCGGCTGAGCGGCACGATGCGGGTCTGGTACCGCCATCGGGCGCGCAACACCGACCGCAAGTCGGGCAACATTCACGACTTCGTCACCCGCTGGGGCGGACGCTACGAGACCATGCTGGTGCTCGACGCCGACAGCCTGATGACGGCGCAGTCCATCGTCGCCCTGCGCGACCGCATCACCGCCGACCCGGCCCTGGGGCTGGTGCAGACCGTCCCCGTGCTGATCGGCCGCGACAGCCTGTTCGCCCGGATGCAGCAGTTCGCCGGCCGGATCTACGGACCGATCGTCGCCCGCGGCGTCGCCGCCTGGCAGGGCGACGACGGCAATTTCTGGGGCCATAACGCGATCATCCGCACCCAGGCCTTCGCCCAGGCCTGCGGCCTGCCGCGCCTGGCGGGCCGCAAGCCGTTCGGCGGCACGATCATGAGCCACGACTTCGTCGAGGCCGCCCTGCTGCGCCGGGCCGGATGGGCGGTGCAGATGGCGCCCAATATCGGCGGCTCCTGGGAATCCTCGCCGCCGTCCCTGCTCGACTTCGCCATGCGCGACCGGCGCTGGGCCCAGGGCAACATCCAGCACCTGGCGGTGATCGGCGCCCGCGGCCTGCGCTGGCCGAGCCGGATGCACCTGCTGAACGGGGTGATGAGCTACCTGTCCTCGCCGCTCTGGCTGGCGCTGATCCTGGTCGGTGTCGGACTGACGGTGCAGTCCTACCTGCTGCGGCCGAAGTATTTCACCGAAGCGTTCCAGCTCTTCCCGACCTGGCCGCGGTTCGACAGCGAGCGGATGATCGTGCTGTTCGTGCTGACGATCGGCGCGCTGCTGGTGCCGAAGATCATCGGCCTGCTGCGGGCCATGATCGACCGCTCGGTGGTGAAGAGCTTCGGCGACGCCAGACGACTGGTGTTCGGCTGGATCTTCGAGGTTCTGCTGTCGGCGCTGTTCGCGCCGATCATGATGCTGATCCAGTCGCGCCACGTCTGGTCGATCCTGCGCGGCACGGATTCCGGCTGGGGGCCGCAGCGCCGGGACGACGGCTCCATGGGGCTGGCCGAGGCGACGCGCTTCCATCTCGGCCATACCGCCATCGGGCTGGTGGTGGTGGCGGCCATCGCGCCGCTGTCCATGCCGGTGCTGGCCTGGCTGTCGCCGGTGCTGGCCGGCTGGATCCTGTCGATCCCGCTGTCCTGGGGCAGCGGCAGCGCCTGGCTCGGCCGCAAGCTGGCCGCTCTGGGGCTGCTGGTGATCCCGGAGGAGCGCGAGATCCCGCCCCTGGTCACCGCCTCCCAGGCCGAGCGGTCCGCCGCCCAGGGCGACCTGGCCGAGATCTCCCTGGAACGGGTGCTGGCGAATCCGGACCTGGCCGAGCGGCATTTCGCCATGGCCGGCGACCACTGGCCGAGCGACCGCGGCCGTCCGGACGTGGACATGCTCACCGCCGCCGCCAAGGTTGCGGACGCCCGGACCCGGGCGGAGGCGCTGGACTGGCTGCGGCCAGTGGAGCGGATGCGCGTGCTGGGCGACCGGCGCACCTTCGACACACTGGTCTCCCTGCCCGCCGCGTAAGCGCGGTCTACCCTGCTGAAATTTCCGGTCGAGCGATTTTCCCGGCTTACCGCCTGATCCGAGGCCGCGGGCCGATGCGGCAGTCGGGATCTATCTACCGCGCGCTCCAGCACGCGTCACCCTAGGTCCCGGCACGAGGGTGGGGAGACGATGAATGAAGGGGGGAGTAACCATCGCCGACCGCCATAGGGCGGCAACCGTCGACTTCCGCTTACTCCCCTCCCCCGATCAGCGCGGCAGCGGATCGTAGCGGTAGAGCCACGTCTCCGTGAGCGCACCCGCGTCGGTGCGCAGGAAGGCGCGCAGCTCCGCCGGCTCCGGGGCTGCCGGGTACAGATCGAAGACGATCCGCCACTTCTTCGTGCCCGGAACTTTCTCGGCGAATACGTCGTCCACCCTGCCGGTGGAGGACGCGACCACGGCCTCCGGCTCGTCGCCGTCCTTCAGCGCCGCCAGGGCGGAGCCGTCGAACTCCACTACGAACTTGCGGGCGTCGACCGCGCGGTTCTGACCGGGCCGGCCGCCATGGCCGATGCGGGTCGACACGCAGATGGCAGTCGGACGCGGCGGGGTCGGCATGTCGGTCTGCCAGTACTGGCGGTACTTGAACGTGTAGCTGTTGCCGGCCCGCGCCGGACCCTCGGGCACCCAGAAGGCGCCGATATTGTCGTGGATCTCGTCGTCGGTGCGCAGCTCCATGAGCTGAACCGATCCCCGGCCCCAGTCGCCCAGCGGCTCGATCCACAGGCTCGGCCGTCGGTCGTAGTACACCCCGTCGAGATAATGCTCGAAGTTCCGGTCGCGCTGCATCAGCCCGAAGCCTTTCGGATTCTCGTCCAGGAAGGAGGAGACGTTCGGGAAGCGCGGGTTGGTCAGCGGGCGCCAGATCCGCTCGCCACCGCCGGTCCAGATCGCCAGACCGTCGGAATCGTGGATCTCCGGCCGCCAGTCGCTGCTGATGTCCGCGTTGGTCTCGCTGTACCAGTACATGGAGACCAGCGGGGCGATGCCCAGGCGCTCGATGTCCCGGCGCAGGAACAGCCGCGCCTCGACCTCCATCACCACGCCCTTGCCACGCCGCGCGGCGATCTTGTAGGCGCCGGTGATCCCCGGCCCGTCCAGCAGGGCGAGGATGACGTTGGGGTCGTTCTTGTCCTTCGCCGGGGTCAGGTAGAACTCCCGGAACTCCGGGAATTCCTCCGGGCCCGGGGTGGCGCTGTCGATGGCGACGCCGCGGGCCGACAGGCCGTACTGGCCGAGATCGCCGATCGCCCGCCAGTAGCTGGCGCCGAGGAAGGCGAGCCAGTCCTGAGTCTTCCAGTCGTCGCGCGACCGCGCCTCCTGGAAGCGGAAGCCGGCGAAGCCGACGTCGCCGGAAAGCTGCTTGGCGACGCTGTCCGCCGGCATATCGAACAGCTCGGGGCTGTAGCGCACCACCCGGGCGAAGCCGTCCTGCAGGGTGTGGACCTTCACGCCGCGCGGGAAGTAGCGGCCCACATGGAAGAAGGTGGCCGGGTAGGTTCCCGATCCGTCGGCGAACACCGCCTCGTCCGGCCGATACCGCAGCTTGCCGTGGGCGTCGTAGTCGATCGCCTCGATCACGTCGGGCGCCACGATCGGCGCCGCCGAATAGGGAGCGGCGGCCATGTCGCGGGCGCGGTCGACCAGCGCCTCATAGCCGAACTCGAACGGCTGGCCGAAGGACAGGGTCGGGCCGGCGGCCTTGGCGAGATGAGGATTTGCGAGCAGGGTCAGCAGCGCGGCACCCGCACCCTGAACCACGTCACGCCGATTGATAGTGGGCATGGAAGGACCTGCGAATACGAGAAGCGGCACCTTGGCGGGCGGGCCGCACCATTACCGGGGTCTGATCGAGCCCCCGCCAGCGCCGCGATACATGCCATCGAACGGGGTCTCGCTCAAGCGCCCGATAGCGGGCCGGC
The DNA here is from genome assembly GCF_034377285.1 of Thalassobaculum sp. OXR-137. Lineage (NCBI taxonomy): Bacteria > Pseudomonadati > Pseudomonadota > Alphaproteobacteria > Rhodospirillales > Thalassobaculaceae > Thalassobaculum > Thalassobaculum sp. OXR-137. The sequence continues at coordinate 5,376,460 of NZ_CP139715.1, forward strand.
GGGCGGCCCGACCGTCCGCGGCCTAGCCGGCGCTGCCGCCCGAGGGACCGCCGTCGCGGTTCCGCCGCCGGCGCCGGGTCGTCGGCGGCTTGATCCAGTGCTTGCGCAGAAAGAAGACGAGCATCCCCAGCCCACACACCGCCATCAGCCCCAGTGCGTAGGGATAGCCGTACCGCCAACCCAGCTCCGGCATGTTCCATTCGGAGACCGACCGGTCGAAGTTCATGCCGTAGAGGCTGGCGATGAAGCTCAGCGGCATGAAGATCGTCGCGATCAGCGTGAGCATCTTCATGATGTCGTTGAGCCGGGCGTTCATGCTGGAGTGGTAGACGTCCGACAGGTTGGAGGCGATCTCGCGCTCGGTCTCCACGATGTCCATGAGCTGCGCCACGTGGTCGTAGCAGTCGCGCAGGAAGATCCGGGTATGGCCGTCGATCAGCGGGGTGTCGTCGCGGATCAGAGCGTTCACCAGGTCGCGATGCGGCCAGATCGACCGGCGCAGGTCGAGCAGGTCCCGGCGGATGCGGTAGACCTCGTGGATCTGCCCCTGCTGCGGATGCAGGGTCACCGCCTCCTCCAGATGCTCCAGGTCCTCGCCCAGGATCTCGACCGCCGGGAAATACCCGTCGATCACCGCGTCCATCAGCGCATAGGCGAGATAGCCGGCGCCGTATTGGCGCATCCGGCCGTTCTCCCGGCGCAGGCGCTCGCGCACCAGCTCCAGGCAATCCGCCCGGTCGTCGCGAAACGACAGCACGAAGCCCTCGCCCAGCAGCATGGCCATCTGCCGCGTCTCCACCCCGCGGGTCTCCGGCGCCATGCGGGTCACGATGAAGAGCTGGTCGTCGTATTCCTCGAGCTTGGGCCGCTGGTGGACGTTGATCACATCCTCCAACGCCAGTCCGTGCAGCCCGAACAGGGCGCCGAGCCGCTCGATGAGCCCGATATCGGCGAGGCCGGTCACGTCGATCCAGAGGGTCGGCACCGTGCCCTTGAGGGCTTCCACATCCTCGACAGATAGATCGTGCCGCTCGAAGAACTGGCCGTCGCCATAGCCGAAGGCAGAGACGGCGGAGCCCCGCGCCTCGGGATCTGCCACCAGCGTGCCCGGCGCCGATCCGGGCCTGGTGCGCCGCCGGTGCCGCCTGCGGATCGGTCCGGTCGCCGGGGTCTCAGTCGGGTCCGTCGCACCCATGGTCGGCCTGCCTTGCTCTGTCCGCTGTCCTAGATGTAGACGGCGGCGGCGATCTTCTGAAGAGCCTTAGACGTGCGGCGGGATATTGACGTCGGCCCGCTGCGACCGATCTTTATAGAAACAAGGTTAACGTCGCCGCCGGAGAAATTCGTGAAGCGCCTTCTTCTGGCCTCCCTCCTGATCACCTGCGCCACGCCGGCCGTCGCCGCCGGCGGGCCGATGCGCGCGACCTACGAAGTCTATTTCGGCGGGTTGCACATTCTCAGCGCGCAATCCGAATTCGCGCCGGAGCGCGGCCGCTACGCGGTCACCGCCAATGCGCAGACCCGCGGCATCCTGGACGTGTTCTTCAGCTGGCGCGGGGAGACCCGGTCGGCCGGCCGGTACGAGAACGACCGCGCCGTCCCGGACAAGCACACCAATTTCGGCTGGCGAGGCGACGAGCGCCGGTCGGTGATCCTGACCTACGGCCCCGACGGCGAGGTGATCTCGACCGCGATCGACCCGGCCCCCGATCCCGAGGAAGTCACCGCCCTGCCGGAGAACGCGGAAGCGGGCACCATCGACCCGCTTACCGTCATCGCCCAGGTCTCGCAGACCATGAGCCGGACCGGCAGCTGCGACGGCGAATTCGCGGTGTTCGACGGCCGCCGGCGCTACGACCTGCGGGTCAGCGACCGGGGCACGGAAGTCCTGCCGGCGACCAGCTATTCGATCTTCAGCGGCGAAGCCCGGCGCTGCCGCATCGACTACGCGATGCTCGGCGGCGCCCGGAAGGCCCCCAACAAATACAGCAAGACCGCCCGCGACCGGGTGGTGTACGTGGCGCAACCGGTGGGAGACGGGCCGGCGATCCCGGTGGCGCTGAAGATCGAGACCGATTTCGGCACCCTGATGGCCCATCTGACCGGTGTGGAGGTCCCCAAGGACCTCGCCCTCGGCGAAGAGACGCCGCCCCGCGGCTCACGCTGAGCCGGACAGCACCTCCATCCGCAGGTCGCAGGCCACCCGGCCCTCGGCATTCAGCGCGCAGAGATGCGCCTGCCGGCGGTCCGACGCGGCGGTCTCGACCAGGGTCAGCGGATCGTCCCAGAACACCGGCCGTTTGAACTGGGCGATCAGGATCGCCATCGGCGCCGCCCGCAGGCGCTGCGCCAGATACCCCGCCATCCAGGTCATGGTCATGAGCCCCTGGGCCAGCGGCGCGCGATAGCCGTAGCGGGCGGCGAATTCCGGATCGAAATGGATCTCGTTGCCGACCGATTTTGAATAGGCGACCACGTCCTGGGGCTGCATCACCTTCTCGGCGACGATCGTGCCCGGCACCGGCTCCGGCGGCGCGGACGCCGCACCCGAGCGCCCCTTCATCTTCTCCAGGTCGGGCAGCAGGCGGATATGCTCCGAGACCACCGCCAGGCTGCGATCGGCCCGGCGGACCTCGAAGCGCTGCACGATGCGCCTGCCGCGCGGCACCACCTCGTTCGAGACGGTCTCGCCGGAGAACAGCACCGCTTCGCCAAGGGCCAGCGCACCGGACAGGGTCAGGCGCTGCTCAACATGGATATAGCCGTCGATCTCCTGTCCCGCCGCCGTCATGGCGCGGAACCCGTCATTGCCCCACAGGGTCGGCTCAGTCTGCCCGGCCCAGACGGCCGGATCGAGCGCGCAGGCGCTCAACGCCTCCGCCTGGGCCGCCGGATCGCGGGACAGGGTGGCCTCGGGAAACCGGAAGCCGGGGATCAGGGTCTCGCCGGCCATCCTCACTCCTCGATCTCGGCGGCATCGACCATGCCGCCATAGACCGTGTAGCCGCCATCCACCGGCAGGTTCACCCCGGTCACCGTGCGGGCGAGCGGCGAGGCGAGGAAGATCATGGCGTCGGCGATGGCGCTCGGCGGCAGCATCTCGCCCAGCGGGGTCCGGCGGCGGATCTTCTTCTCGTCGATCTTTCCCTGGTCGATCAGGTTCTGGACCAGCGGCGTGCGGATATAGCCGGGGGCGATGGCGTTGACCCGGAGGCCCTTCTGCGCCCATTCGCAGGCAAGGTTGCGGGTCAGGCCGACGATGCCGTGCTTCGCCGCCGTATAGGCGTTGCGCCGCGGCAGGGCGAGGATGCCGGCGATGGAGGAGATGTTGATGATCACCCCATACCCGGCGGCGATCATCTCCCGCGCGGCCCGCTTCGACATGACGAAGGTGCCGGTCAAGTGCACGTCGATCAGCCGCTGCCAGTGGTCGGCGGTCTGGTCGATGGTGTCGAGAAAGGTGTCGGACATGCCGGCACAGTTGATCAGCACGTCGAGCCGGCCGAAGGCGTCCATGGTGCTCGAGACCAGCCGGTCGGCCGTCGCCTCGGTGGAGACGTCGCCGCCGAGGCCGATATGGCCGTCGCCGAGGGTCGCCGCCTGGGCCTGTGCGGTGTCCTGGTTGAGGTCGGCGATGGCGATCCGCGCGCCGCGTTTGGCGAAGGCCTGGGCGGCGGCGAAGCCGATCCCGCTCGCCCCGCCGGTGATGAGCACAGCCTGACCGGTGAAATCCGTATCGGACATCCGTTTCCTCCTGGATGGATCCGCGCTTTCCCGGACGGGCGCGCAGTTATCCCGGAAGTCTAGGACGCGCCGATCCTCCGCGTCATCCCGTGGAAAAGCGGCCGCCACCCTCCTCCCTTCCACTCCCAACGACGTCATCCCGGTGAGCTCCGGGCTCGACCCGGAGCTCACCGGGATGACGGTTAAGGAGAGGAGGACGCTTGAGACAGTGCCAGCCGCATGCCCAGGATCACCAGCGCCAGCCCGGCGAACAGGCCGAGGCCCAGGGTCTCGTCCAGCAGCAGCGCACCCAGGGCCGACGCGGTGATCGGCGCCAGCGCCAGGAACAGGGTGACTTCGGTCGCCGCCATCTCGCGCAGGGAATACAGCCAGGTGATGTAGCCGATACCGCTCAAGATGCCGATGAAGGCGACGATCCCCCAGGGGGCGGCGCCCAGGGCGTCCCAGCCGATCGGCGGACCGTCGAAGGGCGACAGTGCGGCCAGGAACAGCACCGACGCCCCCATGGCGAGGCCGCTGACCTGCACCGTGGGATAGCGGGTCAGGTAGGGCCGGTAGAGCACCGAGCACACCGCGCCGGTGAAGGCGCTGGCCAGGGCGGCGGCGATGCCGATCCACAAGCCCGCCCCTCCCGCCTCGCCGATCAGCCGGTCGCTCAGCGCCGCCGCCACCCCCAGGGTGGTCAGGACGGCACCGGCCAGCCGGCGCAAGGTCAGCGCCTGACGGCCGAGCAGAGCCGAGATCAGCACCGTCTGCACCGGCATGGTGGCGAACATCAGGCTGCCCAGGCCGGCGGAGATATGCACCACCGCCAGATTCAGCAGGGCGACCAGAATGCCGAACTGGCCGATGCCGAGAGCGGCGATGACCCAGAGATCGCGCAGCGGGATCCGGCGCCAGCCGAGATGCACCGCCAACGGCAGGATCATGGAGGCGCCTATAGTGTATCGGAACAGCGCCAGCACCGTGGGCCCGAGATCGTCGACCGCCACCCGACTGGCGACGATCGAGAGACCGACCTGCACCCCCGTGAAGGCCGCGGTCATGACCGCGAGGGGCGGACGCCCCGTGCTCATCGCGCGGTCGTCACAGGTCGCGTTCCCAGGTCTCGGCCACCATGGTCGCGCCGAAGGCGTTCATCGGCTCGGCGGCGACGCACTCGAACCCGGCCTTGCGGTAGATCTCGCGGGCGGCGGTGAGGATGTCGTTGGTCCACAGGGTCATGCGGGTATAGCCGGTGGAGCGGGCGAAGCGCATCGCCTCCTCGGTCAGCCGCTTGCCGATGCCGAGGCCGCGCGCCCGCTCGTCCACGAACAGCATGCGCAGCTTGGCGGTGGTCTCGTCCGCATCGACCACGAAGACTGAGCCGACCATCTCGCCGTCACGCTCGGCGATCCAGCAGCAATGGCGGGCCGGGTCGAATTTGTCGATGAAATCGGCGGCGATCCGGGCGACCAGCGCCTCGAAGCTCATGTCGAACCCGTATTCGGCGGCATAGAGCCGGCCATGGGCGGCGATCACCTGGCCCATGTCGCCCGGCCGGTGCGGCCGCAGCAGATAGGGCTCGCCCGGGGCCGCCTGGGGATCGAGGATCGCGCGGATCCTGCCCATGGCCGATAGCAGCCGGTCGCGGTCGGCCGGTGCCAGCTCGGCCAGCGCCTCTGCCGCCACCACATTGGCGCGGTCGTACATCGGCGTGAAGGCGGCCCGGCCGGCCTCGGTCAGCGACAGGCGCCGGACCCGTCCATCGTCGGCGTCCGGGGTCGTGGCCACCCAGCCCTTGGCCCGGAAACCCTTGAGCAGGCGGCTGACATAGCCCGGATCGACCCGGATGTCGGCGCTGATCTCCTTGGCGGTGGGGCCGTCGCGATGGGCCAGCTCGTAGAGCACCCGCATCTCGGTCAGCGAGACGGCACTGCCCTGATGATCCGGTCCGAGGGCGCCGATATAGGCGGTGTAGAACCGGCTGAACTGGCGGAACGCGGCGACTTCGGGGGCGAGGGTGGCGGCTGGATCGATCATGTAGATGACGGTAGCACTTAATTACATGCTGATTACATACAAATTTGTCATCCCGGTGGCCTCTGGACCCGATCCAGAGGTCGACCGGGACCCTGCACGTGGCGCCTGGACCGGGTCCCGGCCGAGCCCCGGGTCAAGCCCGGGGTCTCGCCGGGATGACGCGGAGGGTTGAGGTGTGGACTTATGTCACCCGTTTCGGCCCGCCGCCGCCCGCGCTATGCTCGCCGCGTCCGCGACGGACCAACGAAAAACGACCATCGATTTCGCCAGGGAGAACCCGCCATGTCCGCCTCTTCGGACGCCAAACGCCTGACCGTGCGCCTGAGCAAGGCCGACAACGTCATCACCGCCCGATTCGACCTGACCCCCGGCGTGGAGCTGTCCGGCGAAGGCGTGGCCACGAAATCCGCAATCCCCGCCGGACACAAGATCGCCACCCAGCCGATCGCGGCGGGCGAGCCGATCCGCAAGTACGACCAGATCATCGGCTTCGCCACCGAGGCGATCGAGCCCGGCGCCCATGTCCATGTGCACAACGTCGAGATGAAGGACTTCGAGCGCGACTACGCGTTCGGCGCCGACGTGAAGCCGACCGCCTATTTCAACAACAGCGAACAGGCGACCTTCCAGGGCTTCAAGCGCGACAGCGGCCGCATCGGCACCCGCAACTATATCGGCGTGCTGACCAGCGTGAACTGCTCGGCCACCGCGGCGAAATACATCGCCGAGGCGATCACCCCGCAGGTCCTGGAGCAGTATCCGAATGTCGACGGCGTCGTGGCGCTGACCCACTCCACCGGCTGCGGCATGGCGGGAGACGGCGAGGGCTACGCCAATCTGCAGCGCGTCTTGTGGGGGATGGCGCGGCATCCGAACTTCGCCGGCGTGCTGATGGTCGGGCTCGGCTGCGAGGTCAACCAGATCGACTTTCTGCTTGAGGCCTACGGCATCAAGCGGGGCGACGGCTTCCAGACGATGAACATCCAGGATGCCGGCGGCCTGCGGAAGACCGTCGACTGGGGTGCGGGCATGATCAAGGAGATGCTGCCCAAGGCGAACGAGGCCGGCCGCAGCACCTGCCCGGCGAGCGAGCTGACCCTGGCCCTACAATGCGGCGGGTCGGACGCCTATTCCGGCATGACCGCCAACCCGGCCCTCGGCGAGGCGGCGAACCTGCTGGTCCGTCACGGCGGCACCGCGGTGCTGGCCGAGACGCCGGAGATCTACGGGGCGGAGCACCTGCTCACCCGCCGCGCGGTCAGCCGCGAGGTCGGCGAGAAGCTGGTGGAGCGCATCAAGTGGTGGGAGGATTACACCGCGCGCAACGGCGGCGAGATGAACAACAACCCCTCCCCCGGCAACAAGCGCGGCGGCCTGACCACCATCCTGGAGAAGTCGCTGGGCGCGGCGGCCAAGGGCGGCACCACCAACCTGACCGGCGTGTACAAATACGGCGAGACGATCGACGCCAAGGGTTTCGTCTTCATGGACAGCCCCGGCTACGACCCGTGCTCGATCACCGGCGAGGTGGCCAGCGGCTCCAACATCGTCGCCTTCACCACCGGCCGCGGCTCGGTCTACGGCTGCAAGCCGGCACCGTCCCTGAAGCTCGCCACCAACACGCCGATGTACACCCGCATGTCCGACGACATGGACATCAACTGCGGCGAGGTGCTGGACGAGGGCATCTCCATCGAGGAGATGGGCCAGCGGATCTTCGACCGGCTGCTGGACGTGGCGTCCGGGTCGCCGACCAAGTCGGAGGCCCAGGGCATGGGCGACAACGAGTTCATCCCGTGGCAGATCGGCGCGGTGATGTGATCCGGCGCACCGGGGTTTCATGAGCGGATCCTTCACCGACAGCTATCTCGGTCAACTCCGCAAGATCATCGGCCCGCGCCCGGTCCTGATGCCGGGCGCGCGGGTGATCGTCGAGAACGCGGACGGCGAGGTGCTGCTGATCCGCCGCGGCGATTTCAAGCTCTGGGGCTGGCCTGCCGGTTCGGCCGAGATGGGTCAGACGATCGAGGACACCGCCCGCGCGGAGCTGGAAGAGGAGACCGGCCTCGCCGCCCGAAGCCTGGTGCCGGTGGGCTTCGCCAGCGATCCGGTGGAGGATCGGGTGGAGTACCCCCATGGCGACGTGCTCTACGCCTTCTCCATGATCTTCCACGCGACCGAGTGGGACGGGGATCTGCGGGCCGATGGGCACGAGAGCCTGGACGTCCGGTTCTTCCCCCAGGATGCGCTGCCGGAAGACCGCACGAGGCCAGTGCTGCGGACCCTGGAGGCGTTGCAGCGCTACAAGGCGAGCGGCGGGGTGTTTCAGTTGATTTAGACTGTGCGCCCGGTGTCGCGCCGACACTGTGTAGAACTGGCCTCGCAGGAGTTCGGTTGCGGAGCGGACGGCCGGAGCGGATGGACCCGACGGAATAAAGGTCCTGGATCGCCCCCCGGATCAGGTCCGGGGAGGCGTCCAGGAAGTCGATGAAGGTTGGAGATAAATAAACCGACTTCCTGGAAGCGGGCCGGACCTGATCCGGCACGCTATCCAGGACCGTGCTCCGCCCCATCCCCACTCACCAATCCGTACCAGAGGTCGTGCCAGTCCGGATTGCGCTCCTCGATCAGCGCGATCTTCCAGGCGCGGCGCCAGCCCTTCAGACGCTTCTCCCGCAGGCGGGCGACCTCGAGGGTCTCGAAGGGTTCGAAGTAGACCAGCCGCGTCACATCGTACTTGGTCGTGAAGCCGGGGATGAGCTTCTCGCGGTGCTGCTGCACGCGGCGGACGAGGTTGGACGTCAGGCCGATGTAGAGAGTGCCGTTGCGCCGGCTGGCGAGGATGTAGACGCAGGGGTGTATGCCCGCGTCATGGAAGGGCCAGAACGCTTTTTTCGACGGCCGGGGGTCGGAGCGGGGGAGACGTCTGCGTCAGGGTCCTGGATCGCATCCCGGATCAAGTCCGGGACTGCGTCCAGGAAGTCGTTCTTTTTAAGATTTACCGATTTCCTGGAAGCGTGCCGGACCTGATCCGGTGCGCTGTCCAGGACCGTGGCACATCGGGTCAACCGCCAACTACCCCCTCAGCCCCGCCAGCACCCGCTGCGTATCGCTGACCCAACCGAACAGGTTGTTCTCGCCGTAGATCAGCGAGATCGCCGCCGCGTGCAGTTCCGGCGTGGTCGCCGCACAGGCGTCCTCCACCGTCAGGCAGCGGAACCCGCGGTCCACCGCCTCGCGCAGGGTGGAGGCCACGCAGCATTGGGTGGTCACGCCCATCAGGATCAGCGCCTCAATCCCTCGGGCACGCAGACGCTCTTCCAGATCGGTGCGGTAGAAGCTGCCGAAGCCCGGCTTGTCCAGCACCAGCTCGCCCTCGGCGGCCCGGCATTCGGCGATGTGGTCCTGGCCGGGCTCACCGCGGATGAGAAAGCGGCCGAGCGGGCCGTCGCGGCCGGCCACCTTTCGGTCGCGCTTCAGGGCGTGCATGTCGGAGAGGTCGGGGGCGTAGCCCTCGCGGGTATGGACCAGCATCAGGCCGGCGGCCCGGGCCGCGGCGATCAGGGCCACGGCGTAGGGGATGATCGCGCGCATCGGCGCGATGTCGTCGCCCAGGGCGGCCACCATGCCGCCGGGGTCGAGGAAATCGCGCTGGAAGTCGATGGCGACCAGCGCGGTGGTGGCGGGATCGGCCGTGAAGCTCAGCCCGACATTGCAGGAGATCGTGCCCATGGAACCGGTTTAACCGGAACCACGGGCACAGACCATCCGCTTATTCACCCGGCGCGCGCTACTCGGCGGCTGCTACTCGGCCGCCGCCTTCTCCTGGGCGATGGTCGCCTGGGCCGCCGCCAGACGGGCGATCGGCACGCGGAACGGCGAGCAGCTCACATAGTCCAGCCCGACCTCCTCGCAGAAGGCGATGGAGGACGGGTCGCCGCCATGCTCGCCGCAGATGCCGAGCTTGATGTTCGGACGGGTCTTGCGACCGCGCTCGGCGGCGATCTTCACCAGTTCGCCGACACCCTGCTGGTCCAGGCTGACGAACGGATCGACCTCGATGATGCCCTTCTCCTCGTAGAAGTGGATGAAGGCGCCGGCATCGTCGCGGGACAGACCGTACGTGGTCTGGGTCAGGTCGTTGGTCCCGAAGCTGAAGAACTCCGCCTCCACCGCGATCTTGTCGGCCTGCAACGCGGCGCGCGGCAGCTCGATCATGGTGCCGACCAGGTAGTCGACCTTGATCCCGGTTTCCTTGGCGACCTCTTCGGCCACCCGGTCGATGATCGCCTTGATGATGCGGACTTCGGCATCGGTGGCGGCCAGCGGGATCATGACCTCCGGCAGCGGCGCCTCGCCGCGCTTGGCGATCTCGGTCGCCGCCTCGAAGATCGCCCGGGCCTGCATCTCGGAGATCTCGGGATAGCTGATCGCCAGACGGCAGCCGCGATGGCCGAGCATCGGGTTGCTCTCGGTCAGCTCGAGCGCACGGCGCTTCACCGTCTCCACGGAGACGCCGGCGGCCTTGGCGACCTCCTCCATCTCCTCTTCCGTATGCGGCAGGAACTCGTGCAGCGGCGGGTCGAGCAGGCGGATGGTGACCGGCAGGCCCTCCATGATCCGGAACAGCTCGATGAAGTCGTCGCGCTGCATCGGCAGCAGCTTGGCCAGGGCGGCGCGGCGGCCGGCCTCGGTGGTGGAGACGATCATCTCGCGCATGGCGACGATGCGCTCGCCCTCGAAGAACATGTGCTCGGTGCGGCACAGGCCGATGCCCTCGGCGCCGAAGTCGCGGGCGACCTGGGCGTCGGCCGGGGTCTCGGCATTGGTGCGGATGCGCATGCGGCGCGCCGCGTCGGCCCATTCCATGACCTTGGCGAAGTTGCCCGAAAGTTCCGGCTGGATCGTCGGGACCTCGCCCAGCATGACCTCGCCGGTGCCGCCGTCGATGGTGATGCGGTCGCCCGCCTTCACCTCGGTGCCGCCGACGAAGAACGTCTTGTTGGCGTAGTCGACGCGGATGCTGCCGGCACCCGACACGCAGGGACGGCCCATGCCGCGGGCGACGACCGCCGCGTGGCTGGTCATGCCGCCGCGGGTGGTCAGGATGCCTTCCGCGGCGTGCATGCCGTGGATGTCCTCGGGGCTGGTCTCGATGCGGACCAGAATCACCCGCTCGCCCTCGCGGGCCGCGGCCTCGGCGTTGTCGGCGGAGAACACCACCTTACCCGAGGCGGCACCCGGCGAGGCCGGCAGGCCCTTGGCGATGACGTTGCGCTCGGCCTCGGGATCGAGGGTCGGGTGCAGAAGCTGGTCGAGGCCCTGGGGCTCGATGCGCGACACCGCCTCGCGCTCGGAGATCAGGCCCTCCTCGCACATGTCGACGGCGATCTGCAGGGCGGCGTGGACCGTACGCTTCCCGTTGCGGGTCTGCAGCATGTACAGCTTCTTCTGCTGCACGGTGAACTCGATGTCCTGCATGTCGCGATAGTGCGTCTCGAGCTTGATGCGCACGTCGTCGAGCTGCTGGAACACCTCCGGCATGACCTCTTCCATGGCTGGCAGGTCGGAGCCCTGCTTGCGCTTTGCGGCGACCGTCAGGCTCTGCGGGGTGCGGATGCCGGCGACCACGTCCTCGCCCTGGGCGTTCACCAGGAACTCGCCGTAGAACATGTTCTCGCCGGTCGACGGATCCCGGGTGAAGGCCACGCCGGTGGCGCAGTCGTCGCCCATGTTGCCGAACACCATGGCCTGGACGTTCACGGCCGTGCCCCAGCTCTCCGGGATGGCGTGCAGGCGTCGGTAGACATTGGCCCGCTGGTTGCGCCAGGAGCCGAAGACGGCGGTGATCGCACCCCAGAGCTGGTCGCGCGGATCCTCGGGGAACGGCTCGTCCAGTTCCTCCTTCACCTTGGCCTTGAACTGGTCGACGAGCTTCTTCATGTCGTCGGCGCTGAGCTCGGTGTCGAGGGAGACGCCCTTCTCCTCCTTCGCCAGTTCCAGCAGTTCCTCGAAATGGCCGTGGTCGACGCCCATGACGACGTCGGCATACATCTGGATGAAGCGGCGGTAGCTGTCATAGGCGAAGCGCGCGTCGTTGCTGCGCTTGATCAGCCCTTCCACCGTGGTGTCGTTGAGGCCGAGATTGAGGACCGTGTCCATCATGCCCGGCATGGAGACGCGGGCGCCGGAGCGCACCGAGACCAGCAGCGGGTTCTCGGCATCGCCGAACATCATGCCGACCTCGTCCTCGATCTTCTTGATCGCCACGTCGACGGCGTCGGAGAGATCGTCGGGATACTGCTCGCCGTGATCGTAATAGTAGGTGCAGACCTCGGTGGAGATCGTGAAGCCCGGCGGCACCGGCAGCCCGATGGAGCTCATTTCGGCCAGGTTTGCGCCCTTGCCGCCCAGCAGGTTGCGCATATCCGCGCGCCCCTCGGCCGAACCGCCACCGAACCCGTAGACCCACTGTGTCATGCTGCTTTTCCCTCGATCTTCTAGAAGACGGGCGGTTCAGATCAAAGCGAGCTGAACCGTCAATCGTCCTCTGACCTATTACAGATAGAGCAAACTCACGGGATCGGACGGCGTCATCCGATTCCTTGTTGCTCTAGCCTTCGACCCGCGAGAAATCGGCGATCTTTCCCATCACCATTCTGACGGCGTCGAGCAGGCGCAGGCGATTTGTTCTCAGTGCCGCGTCATCGGCATTGACCGTGACCGCATCAAAGAATGCGTCGATCGGCCCCCGTAGGTGAGATAGGGACGCCATTGCACTGGTAAAGTCCTCAGCGGCCAAATGGTTCCCGATCTCGGCCTCGGCCGCCCGCACGGCATCATACAGCGTCGTCTCCTCCGCCTGGGCGAGAATCGACGGATCGATACGGTCGGCGAAGGCGGCATCGGAGGCGGAGAACGGCCCGTCCTTCTTCTCCTCGGCGCGCAGGATGTTCGAGGCGCGGCGATAGCCGGCCAGCAGGTTCGCCCCGTCGTCGGTGGCGAGGAAGTCGCTCAGCGCATGGACCCGGGCCAACAGACGAACCAGATCGTCCTCGCCGCCCAGCTCGAACACGGCGGCGATCAGATCATGACGCACCCCCTGCTCGCGCAGGTGGACCTTCAGGCGGTCGGCGAAGAAGTCGAGGAGCTTAGACTGAAGCCACTCCCGCCAGTCCCGCATGTTTTCCCAACAGTTCTCTACATCGTCGTCGAGCTCATTAGGCTGATTGCCCACCAAACCATCGCGGTATCCCCCAGCCTTCGACGATAAGAGGCCAACAAGTTGGGCAGCATTTTTCAGAGCAGGGATGCGCTCTAACACATCCTCATCCCCGAACATCTCGGCGTTGAAATCGGCCTCACTACATCCGCGGTCGCGAATGAAATCTCGTCCCACAGCGTAGGTAAAGCCGCCAAAGCGATTGGTAGGTTGAAACGTGTCGTGAGGTGATCCGGCGGGTGCGGAACTCGTTAGAGCACTGACCGTTTCGATTGGGATCGCTTCAACAAAAATCCTTAGAGAAGCGTCCAAAACTCTTGCAAGAGGCACACGCAGCCCGTTCTCGATGATCAGCCGGATCACGCCGAGGGCGGCGCGGCGCAGGGCGAACGGGTCCTTGGAGCCGGTCGGGGTCTCGCCGATGGCGAAGAAACCGACCAGGGTGTCGATCTTGTCGGCCATGGCGACGGCGACCGAGACCGGTGCGGTCGGGCAGGTGTCGGTCGGGCCGACGGGCGAGTAGTGCTGGGCGATGGCGTCGGCCACCTGCACGTCCTCGCCGGCATCCAGCGCGTAGTAGCGGCCCATCAGGCCCTGCAGCTCGGGGAACTCTCCGACCATGCCCGTGGTCAGGTCCGCCTTGGCCAGGGTCGCGGCGTGGCGGGCGGTGTCGGCATGGGCGCCGACCATCGGCGCGATCTCGGCGGCGAGCTGCGCCACACGCTCGACCTTGTCGGCCATGGTGCCGAGCTTGTCATAGAATTTGACGTCGCGCAGGGCGTCCCGCCGGTCGGCCAGTTTCACCGCCCGGTCCTGATCCCAGAAGAACTTGGCGTCGCTCAACCGCGCGCGCAGGACCTTCTCGTTGCCGGCGGTGATGTTGGCGTTGCGGGTCTCCTCGCTCGCCATGTTGGAGACCAGGATGAACCGGTCGGCCAGCTTCCCGTCCTTGGTTTCGACGGCGAAATACTTCTGGTGGCTGCGCATGGAGGTGACCAGCACCTCCGGCGGCACCGACATGAACTCGGCATCGATCCGGCCCATCAGCGGCACCGGCCATTCGACCAGGCCGCAGACCTCTTCCAGCAGGCCCGGATCGTCGCGCAGGAGCAGCCCTTCGGCCTCGCACAGGGCCTTGGCCTCGCGCAGGATGGTCTCCTTGCGGTCCTCGCGGTCCAGCATCACGAAGGCGCCGCCGATCTCGGTGCGGTACTCATGGAATGAGCCGACGGTGACGGCGTCCGGCGCCAGGAAGCGGTGGCCCCGGGTCTCGCCGGTGAAGGTGAGCTGGGTCTCGCCCAGGTCCAGGCCGCCGTCCAGCACCGCGCCGTCGAACACGGCGAGGATGTGGTGCAGCGGGCGCACCCAGCGGAAGGTGTTGCGGCCCCAGCGCATGGATTTCGGCCAGGGCAGCTCGCGGATCGAAGACAGGATGATCTCCGGCAGGACGTCGGCGGTCGCCTCGCCCTTCTTCTCGATCACCACGAACCAGAACTCGCCCTTGCCGGTGTCGCGCTTCTCGCACTGGTCGAGGGTCAGGCCGGTGGAGGCCAGGAAACCCTGGATCGCCTTTTCCGGCGCGTCCACGCGCGGGCCGCGGCGCTCCTCGCTGACATCGGGCTGCTTGTCCGGCAGGCCGTCGACCACCAGGGTCAGCCGGCGCGGCGTCACATAGGCGTCGGCGCTGGAAAACTCCAGGCCAGCCGCCTTGAGCTTACCGGTGACGAGCCCCTTGAGGTCCTCGGCGGCGCGCGCCTGCATGCGCGCCGGGATCTCCTCGGAGAACAGCTCCAGAAGCAGTTCAGCCATGGTTCTTCTCGGAGCGCTTGGCCTCCGCCTTCTTCTTTTCCCAATCCGCCTTCCAGGCGGTGCTGACCTCGACCCACTTCTCGCAGCAGCCCTTGGCCAGCGTGCGCACCCGGCCGATATAGGCCTGGCGCTCGGTCACGCTGATCACGCCGCGGGCGTCCAGCAGGTTGAAGGAGTGACCGGCCTTCAGGCACTGGTCATAGGCCGGCAGCGGCAGGTTCGCCTCGAGCAGCTTGGCGCACTCGGCCTCGCAGTCCTTGAAGCGCCGGAAGAGCTGGTCGGTATCGGCGTATTCGAAATTGTAGGTCGAGAATTCCAGCTCCGCCTGCTTGTAGACGTCGCCGTAGACCTTGCCGCCCTCCTCTTCCGGGATGCCGTCCCAGTCGAGATGGTACACGTCGTCCACGCCCTGGATGTACATGGCGAGGCGTTCCAGGCCGTAGGTCAGCTCCAGGCTGACCGGCGAGCAGTCGATGCCGCCGACCTGCTGGAAGTACGTGTACTGGGACACTTCCATCCCGTCGCACCAGACTTCCCAGCCGAGTCCCCAGGCGCCGAGGGTCGGGTTCTCCCAGTCGTCCTCCACGAAGCGGATGTCGTGGGCCATGGGATCGAGGCCGATGGCGCGCAGGGAGCCGAGATAGAGTTCCTGGCTGTCGACCGGCGACGGCTTCACGATCACCTGGAACTGGTAGTAGTGCTGCAGCCTGTTCGGGTTCTCGCCGTAGCGGCCGTCGGTCGGGCGGCGCGAGGGCTGCACATAGGCGGTGCGCCATACGTCGTCCGGACCGAGCGAGCGCAGGGTCGTCGCCGGATGCGACGTACCCGCCCCGACTTCCATGTCATAAGGCTGAAGGATCACACAGCCCTTGCTCGCCCAATAGGCTTGGAGCGTCAGAATCAGGGACTGAAAATCGGTGCGTGGCTGATGCGCAGTGCCGGGCCTGTCGCCGTCGGGCATGTCTCGTCTCTCGCGGGATTTCGCGGGTGCGGGAAACTAGACGGGCGCCGAGACCAAATCAAGGAGCGATGCCGTCATGCCGCACTGCGGTGTGCGCCGGGTAACGCCCTGGAAAGACTCCCGAACCGCCCGACGATACGACCGAAGGAATGGAACCGCACCCCCACCGGTCTCGTTATCAGACCGAAAGGTGGTTATCGACATGGATAAGGTTCTCATCATCCTCAGCATGTTCGGTTGCTCCGATGCGGGCACCCAGTGCGATCTGCTCGACACCCGCGCCGAGGTCTTCCAGTCCCGCGCGGCCTGCGAGCGCCAGATCGATTCCTCGATCGAGACCGAGATGGACGCCCCCTACCCCACGATCATCGCCAATTGCGGCACGCCCGAAGAGACCGCGCTGATCGTGAAGGATCTGGCGCCCGACGCGTCGGACGGCTCCGCCGTGGCGGCCAACAATCAGGCGGCACCGCACCCCAATTCCTGACGCCGGACCGGATCAGCGGCGCAGCCCGGCATAGCGCACCAGATCGGTTAGCGAGCCGATCGTGGTGGCGTTGAAGCCTGAGGTGATCTCGATCCCCCGAGCCGTGATCGACCGGTTGCCTGGATGGTTCACGTAGCTGCCGGGATCGGCCCGCAGCAGGCCGACGATTGTCTCCGCCAGCAGCCGGCTGCCGACAGGGCCGAGGGTGCGCCCGCCGGCGTGCAGTTCGGCCTCGCGCAGGACATAGAACCAGAGCGGCGTGCGCGCGGCGAAACCGCCGGCGCGAACCGCCCGCGCCAGGACCGGATCGTCGCCCGCGACCTGCGACGCCGACATCGGCGCAAGGCCCATGCCCGCGGCCACGGCCTGACCAGTCGGCAGGCAGCTGAGATACCCCTCGACCAGCAGACGCTGGGCATTGCCCGTCATCGCCCGGACCGCGGGGGTACGGCCGCCGAGGCCGTGGGCGAGACCCTGGGTCAGCCGCGGGCCGATGGTCCGCGCCCGCTGCGGGCCGCAACCGCCGTCCTGGGACAGATCGACAAAGTTGCGCCAGGCGATCACCGCCTCCGGCTTCAACCGCCGGTCGGACCCGAGCAGACCGCTCGCCGGATCGCGGATCTCGTCGACCGTCAGGCTCGACCGGTCGTTCACCCGATAGAGCGGGCGGGTCATCGACTCGGAGAAGGGCATGGCCGCCAGCACCGCCTCCAACGGCATCGCCGGCGTTACGGCATCTGGATCCGGACGGAAGAAGCGGGGACCGTTGGCGCGAATGTCGGCCAGGACCTGCGGATCGCAGGCCGCGGGCAGGAACTCGTTCGCCACCAGATACTGATAGGTCCAGCGCACCAGCCGGCGGGTCTGGCTCCACCGGCTCTGATCGGAACAGCCGTGGGTGCTCTCGAAGACCACGTTGTTGAACCGCAGCCAGGCCGCATGAAACTGGCTCAGGATCAGGCAGCGGTCGCTCCTGGCGTCGCCGGCTACCGCCCTGCCTTCGGCCATGCCTTCCACCTCCCGGGGCAGGTCGAGCAGCCCGTCGCAGTCGAACCGCACCTTCAGCCGCAGCCCGTCATACAGCCGGTCGGCGCTGGCACCGATGCGCTCGGGACAGCCGGGGGCCGCCTCCAGGCTCGGGCCGTCGCCGTAGACGCTGGCGAGGTCGAAGCGGGGCTGCCGGGCATTCGCGATCCGGCCGACCAGCGATGCCGGCGGCATCGGCACCAGCGTGCAGTCCGAGACCGCGTCCTGCGGGCGCGCGGGGAGCGGAGCAGGACCGTTGTCGCGCTCCACCCGGGCGACCAGGTCGTGGGCTATGAACCGGGCGAAGTAGGTCATGATCGCCGGCACGCCGCTCTCTGCGCGGATATCGGACTCGGTGCGGGTACCGGGGTCGCCCATGGCGGCGCCGAGATCCAGCAGCGCGTTGACCGTGTCGTCGCTGGCCGGCAGCAGGCAGTCCGGCGACCGGGCCGCCTCCTCGAACAGATAACCGAAACGGCTGCACCCCGCGGCCCGTCCCTCGGAATCCCCGCCATCCTGGTGGCTGATATGCATGTCCATGTCCTCTTCCCTGCCGAAGAGGCGGCTCCCCGCCCGCCTGGATCCCTCAAGATCCGGCGTTCTTCTGCGCCTTCCGCGGGGGCGGGGCAGTGGCCTTTGCCACGCGGTTAACAAGAAATGAACGCACAGGGCTTTCGCTGTCTCAGATGGGATCGCGGTCCGGTTGTGGGGTGGCGCGCCGATCGCGGGGCGGCTATGAGTCGGCCAGCATTTCGACCGAGGAGAGCCCGTCCATGGCCAACCGTTTCGACCTCACCGGCAAGACCGCCCTCGTCACCGGGGCGAGCCAGGGACTGGGGGCCGGCTTCGCCAAGACCCTGGCCGAGGCCGGCGCGAAGGTGGCCCTGGCCGCCCGTCAGACCGGCAAGCTGGAAGCCCTGAAGGCCGAGATCGAGGCCGCCGGCGGCACCGCCGCCGCCGTCGCCATGGACGTGACCGACCCGGGCTCCGTCTCCGCCGCCTTCGACGCCACGGAAGCCGAACTCGGGGTGGTGGACATCCTGGTGAACAACGCCGGCATCGCGGTCACCAAGCCGTTCCTGGAAGTCACGGTGGAAGACTGGGACTCGGTGCTCGACACCAACCTGAAGGGCTGTTTCCTGGCCGGCCAGGAGGCCGCGCGCCGGATGGCCGCCCGCCACGGCGAGGGCGGCGACGGCGGTTCGATCATCAACATCGCCAGCGTGCTGGGCCAGAGCGTGATCGGGCACCTGTCGGGTTACTGCACCTCCAAGGCCGCGCTGATCCAGCTCACCAAGTCCATGGCCCTGGAGCTGGCGCGGGTCGGCGTGCGGGTGAACGCCCTGGCGCCGGGCTATATCGAGACGCCGATCAACACCGAGTTCTTCCACACCCCGGCCGGCGAGAAGCTGGTCAAGGGCATCCCCCAGCGCCAGCTCGGCCAGTCCGAGGATCTGGACGGCGGCCTGCTGCTGCTCGCCTCCGACGCGTCCAAATACATGACCGGGACGGTGGTGACCGTCGACGGCGGCTTCCTGGTGGCCTGAGCCATGGCAGCACCCCTGATCGATCCGCGCGACCTGGACTTCGCCCTATGGCTGGTCCTGGATGCCGAACAGCTCACCCGCTATGAGCGCTTCGCCGATCACGGGCGCGAGACCTTCGAGGCGGTGATCGAGACCGCCCGGCGCATCGCGGAGGAGAAGTTCCGCCCGCACGCCGCCAAGGCGGATGCCAACGAGCCCTATCTGGAGAACGGCAAGGTCGTGCTGATCCCGGAGATCGGCGAGGCGGTCCGCGCCTTCGCCGAGGCCGGGTTCATGGCCGCCCATCACGATGCCGACCGCGGCGGCATGCAGCTCCCCTGGACCATCCAGCAGGCCGCCTTCGCCCATTTCAAGGCGGCCAACGTGCCGACCGCCGCCTATCCGTTCCTGACGATCGCCGCCGCCAACCTGATCCACGCCCACGGCTCGGAGGAGCAGCAGCGGCTCTGGATGCAGCCGATGCTGGAGGGACGGTTCCTCGGCACCATGGCGCTGTCCGAGCCGCAGGCCGGCTCCTCCCTGTCCGACGTGCGCACCACCGCCCGGCTGCGCGAGGACGGCACCTATGCCATCAAAGGATCCAAGATGTGGACCTCGGGCGGCGAGCACGAGATCTCCGAGAACATCGTCCACATGACGCTCGCCCGGATCGAGGGCGCACCGGCCGGGGTGAAGGGGCTGAGCCTGTTCATCGTGCCGCGCTACCGGCTGGACGAGGCCGGCAAGGCCGCGGCGCCGAACGGGGTGCGGCTGATCGGGCTGAACCACAAGATGGGCTATCGCGGCACGGTCAACACCGCGCTCAGCTTCGGCGAGGAGGACGACTGCATCGGCTGGATCGTCGGCGAGCCGAACAAGGGCCTGCTGCAGATGTTCCACATGATGAACGAGGCGCGCGTCGGCGTGGCCTTCGGCGCCATCATGCTGGCCTATCAGGGTTATCTGGAGAGCCTCGCCTATGCCCGCGAACGGCCCCAGGGCCGCCATCCGGGCGATAAGGATCCGACCACGCCGCAGCTTCCCCTGATCGAGCATGCCGACGTGAAGCGGATGCTGCTGCAGCAGAAGGCGGTGGCCGAGGGTGGGCTGATGCTGGCGCTCGATCTGGCGCTGCGCATCGACCGCATGAACCACGACCCGGCCCCGGATATCCGCCGGCGCGAGGGCATGCTGCTCGACTTCCTGACGCCGATCATCAAGGCCTGGTTCTCCGACCAGGCGCTGGTGGCGAACCACAACGCGATCCAGATCTTCGGCGGTTACGGCTATACCCGCGACTTCCCGGTCGAGCGGTTCTATCGCGACAACCGGCTGAACCCGATCCACGAGGGCACCAACGCGATCCAGGCGATCGACCTGCTGGGCCGCAAGGCGTCGATCCATCACGGGGCCGCCTTCTCTGCCGTGATCCAGGAAATCGACGACGCGATCATCCAGGCCGCCGAAATCCCGGAAGCCGCCGAGATCCGAGACGCCACCCGCATCGCCCGCAACTGGCTGGTGGACACCACCCGCGAGCTGACCCAGGCCGCACCGGAGATCGGTCCGATCCACCTGCTGGCCAATGCCGAGGCGTATATGGATCTGGCCGGGCTGGCGGTGTTCGGCTGGATCTGGACCCGCCAGGCGGTGGCCGCCGCACGGGAGGGTGGCGACTTCGCCCAGGGCAAGCTCGCCGCCGCCCGCTACGTCGCCCGCTGGGAGCTGCCTAGGGCCGAACAGCGCGCCCGGCTGCTGCAATCTCTCGACGCCACGCTTGTCGATGTGCAAGAGAGCTGGTTCTAGAGTGCGATCGGATCAGATCGGAACGGTCTGATCCGTGAATCGCCCTCTGACCTATTAACTTTAGAGCAAATGTGAATTTGCTCTAGGACATACAAGCGCTCAATAGCTCACCCGTTCTGGAGGACGATCCCATGACCATCCAACGTCTCGGCGTATGCGGCGCCGGCATGATGGGTTCCGAAATCGCGCTGGTCTTCGCGCTCGCCGACGTCAAGGTCCGGCTGATGGACGCCAGCCAGGAGTACGTCGACAAGGCAATGGCCAAGCTGGAGAAGACGCTGGATTCCGGCATCGGCCGCGGCTTCTTCGCCGAGGAGGACAAGCCCCGGGCGCTAGCCAATATCGAGACCTTCACCGACGTGTCGACCTATGGCGACTGCGACCTGGTGATCGAGGCGATCACCGAGGATCAGGAAGCCAAGGGCGCGCTCTACAAGGAGCTCGACAAGGTCTGCAAGAAGGACGCGATCATCGCGTCGAACACCTCGTCGATCTCGATCTCGGTGCTGGCCTCCTACTTCTCCGAAGAGCGCCAGGGCAATTTCCTCGGCCTGCACTTCTTCTCCCCGGTCAGCCGGATGAAGCTCGTGGAAGTGATCAGCGGCATGGACAGCGATCCGGAGGTGGTGAAGCGCGCCACCGCCATGGTCGAGCTGCCGGGCAAGACCCCGATCCAGGTCAAGGACGTGGTCGGCTTCGCGGTCAACCGCATCCTGTTCGCCATGTGGGACGAGGCGATCCGCCTGGTCGAGGAAGGGGCCGCCACCCCGGCCGATATCGACACCGGCTGCCGTCTCGGCCTCGGCCACCCGGTCGGCCCGTTCGAGCTGATGGACAACATCACCATCGACCTGACCCTGAAGGTCAGCCAGATCCTGGAAGACGCCTATGGCGACCGGATGCACACAAGGCCGACCATCAAGCAGCTCCACGCCGCCGGCCGCCTCGGCCGCCGCTACGGCCGCGGCTGGTACCGCTACCAGGACGGCAAGCGGGTCGACTGAGCGCCCGCCGCTCGTCGTCTCTCCTCCCGGAGAGGGAACAGCGCATAAAAGATGCATGGGAGGCGGAATCCCGCCTCCCCCGTTGCCCTGGCGGATCGTTTCCTTTAACAGAGGGCGCCACCTGACGGTGGAACTGAGACGACCCGAAGGTATCTGCGTCCCGTGACCGACGATCCCGTCCTGGATCTTGCCCAGACCGCCCTGCTTCCGGCGGGCTTTCGTGACATCCTCGCCCCGAACGCGGCCAACGAGGCCCGGCTGATCGACCGCATGATGTCGACGGCGATCGGCCACGGCTACCTGCGGGTCAAGCCGCCGCTGATCGAATTCGAGACCAGCCTGCTCCAGGGTCCGGGTGCCGCCACCGCCGAGCGCGTGTTCCGGCTGATGGACCCGATCTCCCAGCGCATGATGGGCCTGCGCGCCGACATGACGGCGCAGGCGGCCCGCATCGCCACCACCCGGCTGAAGAACGCCCCGCGCCCCGTGCGGCTCTGCTACGCCGGCGAGGTGCTGCGCACCACCGCCAACCAGCTCAACCCCGAGCGCGAGGTCGTGCAGGTCGGTGCCGAGCTGATCGGCAGCCCGACCGCCGAGGCCGATGCCGAGATCATCCTGGTGGCGATCGAGGCCCTGCGCGCCGTCGGCGTGGAGCGCATCTCCCTCGACCTGATGGTGCCGACCCTGGTGCCGTCTGTGCTCGCCAAGCTCGGCCTGCCGGCCAAGGACCTGTCGGCCCTGCGCCAGGCGATCGACCGCAAGGACGTGGCCGCGGTGGAAGACCTGGCCGGCGACAGCGCCCCGGTGCTGGTCGGCCTGCTGGAGGCCGCCGGACCGCGCACCGAGGCGATGCAGGCTCTGGCCAGGCTCGATCTGCCGGCCGACGCCCGCGAAGCCCTGGACCGGCTGACAGACGTGGTCGAGCTGGTGGTCGCCGTCCTGCCCGACCTGTCGATCACCCTGGATCCGGCCGAGAACCGCGGATTCGAGTATCACACCGGCATCGCCTTCAGCCTGTTCGCCCGCGGCGTGCGCGCCGAGATGGGCCGCGGCGGGCGCTACCGGCCGAACCATGATCCGAAGGGCACGGCCACCGGCTTCACCCTGTATCTCGAGCGCGTGCTCCAGGCCCTGCCCGATCCGAAACGCCCGCAGACGGTCTTCGTCCCGCACGGCACGCCGCGCGATCAGGCGGCGGCCCTTCGCGCCGAGGGCCGGATCACGGTGGCCGGCCTGTCGCCGGTGGACGATGCCGAGGCGGAAGCCCGGCGCATGGGCTGCAGTTTCATTCTCCGCGACGGCCAGGTGGCCGCGCTGAACTGACTTGGGGCCGCACAGGCCCGGAAGACTGAGGACAACGGTATGAGCAATGTCGCGGTGATCGGCGCCCAGTGGGGCGACGAGGGCAAAGGCAAGATCGTCGACTGGCTGTCGGAGCGTGCCGACGTGGTCGTGCGGTTCCAGGGCGGCCATAACGCCGGCCATACCCTGGTCATCGGCAACCAGACCTTCAAGCTGAGCCTCCTGCCCTCCGGCGTGGTCCGCAAGGGCAAGCTGTCGGTGATCGGCAACGGCGTGGTGGTCGATCCCTGGGCCTTCGTGGCCGAGAAGCAGCGGATCGAGGAACAGGGCATCGTCCTGACCCCCGACGATCTCCAGGTTTCCGAGGTCGCCGCCCTGATCCTGCCGGTGCACCGGATGCTCGACCAGGCCCGCGAGAGCGCGCGCGGCGACAAGAAGATCGGCACCACCGGCCGCGGCATCGGCCCGGCCTACGAGGACAAGGTCGGCCGCCGGGCGATCCGCGTCGGCGACCTGGCCGAACCGGAGACCGTGAAGGCGAAGGCCGCCTATCTCGCCGAGCACCACAACGCCTATCTGCGCGGCCTCGGCCAGCCGGAGATCGACGCGGACGCGCTGGTCGCCGAGCTCATGGACATCGCGCCGCAGATCCTGCCCTATGCCTGCCGCGTCTCCGAGCGGCTGGACGCCGCGCGGCGCGCCGGCAAACGGATCCTGTTCGAGGGTGCGCAGGCGGTGATGCTGGACGTCGACCACGGCACCTATCCGTTCGTCACCTCCTCGAACACCGTCGCCGGTCAGGCCGCCACCGGCTCGGGCATCGGCCCGACCTCCATCGGCACCGTGCTGGGCATCGCCAAGGCCTACACGACCCGCGTCGGCGAAGGTCCGTTCCCGACCGAGCTGACCGACGAGATCGGCAAGCTCCTGGGCGAGCGCGGCAAGGAGTTTGGCGTCGTCACCGGCCGTCCGCGCCGCTGCGGCTGGTTCGACGCCGTCATGGTCCGCCAGGCGGTGCGCACCGGCGGCATCACCGGCATCGCGCTGACCAAGCTCGACGTGCTGGACGGGCTGGAGGAACTGAAGGTCTGCGTCGGCTACAAGCTGGACGGCGAGACCATCGACTACTTCCCCGCCGGCATGGGCGCCCAGCAGCGGGTCGAGCCGGTGTTCGAGACCATCGAGGGCTGGACCGAGAGCACCAAGGGCGCGCGCTCCTGGGGCCAGCTTCCGGCCCCGGCGATCAAGTATATCCGCCGGATCGAGGAGCTGATCGGCGCGCCGGTCACCCTGCTGTCGACCTCGCCGGAGCGCGAGGACACGATCCTCATGGAAGATCCGTTCGCCGACTGATCTTAACCACGCAACAGGCGGCCGGTGCAGGCCTTCGACCTCGCCGAACCGCGTGCTAGACTTCGGCCGCGCAGCCTGATTCGCGCGGCTGGAGGAGCCTGACGTGGCGGAGCCAATCGTCCTCAGGGAACGGATCGAGATCGACGCCGATCGCCCGCTCCCTGAGTTCAACATCCAGAACGCGGCCGCCTATGCCGCGAGAGCCCGGCGGGAAAGCCAGGGCGAGCTCATCGCCTATGCCTGCGACCCGCGGATCCCGCATCGGCACGACGATCTGGAGACGATGCGGGGTTTCGTCACCAACGGGCTGATCCGCTTCGTCGAATGGGGCGTGGTCACCTGGCGTCCGCTCAACCGGCGGCTGGCGACGGTGGTCTACGAGAAGCCGCTGGGCGGCCGTATCGCGTCGAAGGTCTCCGACACGATCCAGCCGATGAGCGACGACGTCATCACCCGCAACTTCCTGACCCCCGCCATGGGGGTGCTGCGCGACATGTCGGCGCGCGGCGTGCCGCATCGGGCGATCCGCCCGGACAACCTGTTCTATTCCGACAGCGCCAAGCGGCACATCATCCTGGGCGACGCGTTCACCGCACCGCCGGGCCTCAACAACCCGGTCTTCTGCGAGACCCTGGAACAGGGCATGGCCGATCCGGAGGCGCGCGGCCGCGGCGGCGTCAGCGACGACCTCTACGCCATCGGCGTCTGCGTCATCTTCCTGCTGCTCGGCCGCAATCCGGTCCACGAGTGGTCGCCGACGGAGATCATCGAGCGGAAGATCGCGATCAGCTCCTATGCGGCGCTGACTGCCGGCCACCGCATCCAGATGAACATGGTCGAGCTGCTGCGCGGCCTGCTGGCCGACGACCCGAAGGACCGCTGGTCGGTACGCGAGGTCGAGCTGTGGATCGGCGGGCGGCGCCTGACCCCGAAGCAGGCCAAGCTGCCGCCGAAGGCCGCGCGGCCGATCACCATCGCCGGTCGCGACCACGACAACGTGCGGTCGGTGGCGGAGGCGCTGGGCCGCAACTGGATGGTCGCCGGCGACGTGGTCCGCGGCCAGGATTTCGACAACTGGATCCGCCGCAGCCTGACCGACGAACGGGTCACCGACGCGATCACCAAGACGCTCGGCAGCCAGCAGATCCTGGCGAAGACGCCGGATTCGGAAAACCCCCGCCTGGTCACCCGCGCCTGCATGGCGCTCGATGCCAACGCCCCGCTGCGGCACAAGGGATTCAGCGCCCACGTGGACGGTGTCGGCACGGCGCTCGCCATCGGTTTCGACCGCGAGGACATCCGCCAGAAGGTCGCCGACTTCATCAACGGCAAGTTCATCGGCGCCTGGATGTCGCTGCAGACCCGCAGCCGCTCCGACCTGGCCGAGATCTACGGCCTCTTCGACAAGCTGCCGGTCCCCCTGAGCATGGTCGGCGTCGGCTATGGGATCGAGCGGGTTCTGTACGAGCTCAACAAGAACCTGCACTGCCAGTCGCCGCTGATCGAGCCGTTCTTCGTGACCACGATCGACCGCCTGGTGCCCGCCCTGGAGGGCGCGTCCAAAGGGCGGGACCGCCCGCGCACGCCGGTCGACCGGCATATCGCCGCCTTCGCCGCCGCGCGCACCACCGACGTGGACGAGCGGCATCTTCGGGCGCTGTCGAACAACACCCCCGGGGGCACCGACCACATCCTGGCCGCCCTGTCCCTGCTCGCCCGGATCCAAGCGATGGCCAAGAACGGTCCGGCGCCGACCTTGGCGGCCTGGTTCGCCGAGCTGATGGAGCCGGCAGTCAACAGCTTCCACAACCTGAAGCAGCGCAAGGCGATCGAGGCCAATGTCGCCCGCGCCGCCGAGACCGGGATGCTGTTGGAACTGCAGGCCATCTACGCCGATCAGAAGGCGATCCAGCGCGACCAGCACGGCTATGCCCAGGCACAGCAGGAACACCGCTACTGCGGCGCGCAGATCGAGCAGCTCTCCCTGGAGCTGAACAACCGGGAGCACATGGCCTCCGAGCTCGGCGAGCAGGTGGCGGCCGTCACCTCCGGCGTGGTCGGCAGCCTGGGCTCCACGGCCATCATCGTCATGTACATGTTCTAACCTGCCCGACTTTCCGCTGACCCAGGACCCCTAGCCCGCAATGAGCGCAAACGCCGCCAGTTCCGCCGCAACCCGGACGATCATGGTCGTCATCGTCGCCGTCGGTGCGGTGCTGTTCCTTCCGTCGATGATGCTGGTGGTGGTCGGGATGATCCCGACCATGGCCGCGATGCTGACGGACCGGCGCCGGGAGAAATACGCCACGCTCTGCGTCGGCTGCATGAACTTCACGGGCGTCCTGCCGTTCATGGTCGAGCTGTGGACCCGGGACCACAGCTACGAGCATGCCTTCTCCATCATGGCCTCGCCCTTCACCTGGCTGGTCATGTTCGGGGCGGCGGCGATCGGCTGGGCGATCTATTTCGTGGCGCCGGGGATCGTCGGCATGTTCATCGCCATGCGCGCCGACCAGCGGATGCAGCGATTGCGGCGGCGTCAGCGCGATCTGGTGGAGGAATGGGGTCCCGGCGTGGCGGGCAGCAACGACAAGGACGAAGAGGAGGCCGGCAAGAAGGCCGGCCGCCGGGCGGGCGGGCGCGAGTAGGAGCCCTGCCGCGCCCGCCTTGGAACACGATCGGTCCAGATCGACTCGACCTGAACCGTAAAGCGTCGTCTAACCCTTTCAAGATAGGGCAAATTCACACGATCGGATGTTTCCATCTGATCGTGATGTGCTCCGGGGCTTCAGACGCGCTCCTGCAGGAGCTTCTGTTCCATCGCCGCGTTCTTGATCGACTTCTGCAGCTTCTCGAAGGCCCGCACCTCGATCTGGCGGACCCGCTCGCGGCTGATGCCGTATTCCTGGCTCAGATCCTCCAGGGTGGTCGGATCGTCGCGCAGCCGACGCTCGGTCAGAATATGCCGCTCGCGGTCGTTCAGGGTCTCCATGGCGGAATTGAGAAGCAGGCGGCGCTTCTGCAGTTCCTCGTCCTCGGCCAGACGGGTCTCCTGGCTGACCTGGTCGTCGTCGACCAGCCAATCCTGCCATTCGCCCTCGCCGTCGATGCGCAGCGGCGCGTTCAGGGAATGGTCGGGGCTCGCCAGACGGCGGTTCATCGAGATGACGTCCGCCTCGGTCACGTCCAGACGCTCGGCGATGGCGGTGACCTTGTCGGGGGAGAGGTCGCCGTCCTCGATGGCCTGCATCTGGCCCTTGAGCTTGCGCAGGTTGAAGAACAGCTTCTTCTGGGCCGCGGTGGTGCCCATCTTCACCAGCGACCAGGAGTGCAGGATGTATTCCTGGATGGAAGCGCGGATCCACCACATGGCATAGGTGGCCAGACGGAAGCCGCGCTCCGGATCGAAGCGCTTTACCGCCTGCATCATGCCGACATTGCCCTCGGAGATCAGCTCGGCGACCGGCAGGCCGTAGCCGCGATAGCCCATGGCGATCTTGGCCACAAGACGCAGGTGGCTGGTGACCAGCTTGTGGGCCGCGTCGGTGTCGCCCTGCTCGCGCCAGTTCTTGGCGAGGATGTACTCCTCCTCCGGCTCGAGCATGGGAAACTTGCGGATCTCCTGGAGATACCGCGACAGATTGCCTTCGACGCTGATGGTGGGCAGTGTATTGCCGCTCGACGCCATGCGGTGTCCTTCTGGTTCGCTCTTCTAGTCCAAGTCGCTTTTTAGAAAGCCGCGGGCACGAGGGCTCGTTCCCGCAGACGCTATATTTAGGGTTCCAGATGGCAATTTGAAGGCAAAGCGTCAGCTATGCTTGAGCGCTCTCAGAAGCGTGATGAGATCGTCCGGCAGCGGGCTTTCGAAGCTGAGCGGCTCGCCGGTTACCGGGTGCTCGAACCCCAGCACCGCCGCATGCAGCGCCTGGCGCGGAAAATGACGCACGGCCTCGCGGGCCCCGGACGGGATGCGCGACACCCGGGCGCCGTGTCCGCGGCCGTAGATCGGGTCGCCGATGAGCGGATGGCCGATATGGCTCAGGTGCACCCGGATCTGGTGGGTCCGCCCCGTCTCCAGTCGGCATTCCAGCAGGGCCGCCCCGTCCGGCCTCTCCAGCGAGCGGTAATGGGTGACGGCATAGCGGCCCTTGGCCTCGTCGACCACCGCCATGCGCTTGCGGTCCCTGGGGTGGCGGCCGACCGGGGCGTCGATGGTTCCCGCCGGCGGAACCGGGTGGCCGAAGCAGACCGCCCGATAGGCCCGGTCGATGTCATGGGCGGCGAAGCGCGCGGCCAGCGCCGAATGGGCCCGGTCGGTCTTGGCCACGACCAGCAGGCCGGAGGTGTCCTTGTCGATGCGGTGGACGATACCGGGCCGGCGCACCCCGCCGATGCCGGACAGGCTGTCGCCGCAATGGGCGATCAGGGCGTTCACCAGCGTGTCGCGCGGCGAGCCGGGCGCCGGATGGACCGTCATCCCGGCCGGCTTGTCGATCACGATGAGCTCGGAATCCTCGAACACCACCGTCAGCGGGATATCCTGCCCCTCCGGCTCCGCCGCCTCCGGCGGCGGCAAGGTGATGCGGTACTGCGCGCCCGGTTTGACCGCCGCCGAGGGGTCGGTTATCGTCGTCGGGCCGTCGCTGACATTTCCCTGTTGAATCAACGACTTCAATCGGGATCTGGACAGCAGCGGCGCGTCTTCCAGACGCTCGACCGCCCCGGCCAGCCAGCGGTCGAGCCGATCGGCCGGTACCGCCGCCAGGGCGTCGCCGGAAGCATCGACAACCAGTAACTCGGCATCCGGCGCCAAGTCGTCGGGATCAGACAGGATGGGATCATCGCTCATGAGCGGCACCATAGGCGAAGGCCCCTCCGGCGAGAAGCGGCGCGAGGTCCCCTATCTCGGGATCGTTAAGATCGCCAGTGTCGTCATGGGTATCATGATCGTGGTCGGACTGGCGGTGATCGGCGTCACCATCGCCAAACGGCTGTCCGGTGCGGGTGAGGAGAGCGCCGCGGTCGCGCCCGCCGGGCCAGCGACCGCCTCTTCGGTCACCGCCGCCCTAGGAGCTCCGGGCGACCTCGACGTCGCGATCCCCGCCGGGTCTCGGGTCGTGGCGGTGGAATCGGACGGCCGCCGGCTGATCGTCCGGCTGACGCTGTCCGGCGGCGACACCGCCGCCCTTCTGCTCGACGCCGATACCGGCGCCCGCCTCGGCCTGCTGACGCTGGTTCCGGAGAACCGTTGACCCGGCCCGGATCCGGTCAGAAGAACTGGAACATGTCCGAGGTGAGTTGAGCCGTCGTCAGCCCCATGATCCGGATGAAGTTGCTATTGCCGAGATCGACCTCCACGTGACCGTCGGGATTGTCGCTGGCGGCCGAGCGTAGGGCAGCGAAACCGACCAGGCCCGAGCCGTTGACGTTGCTCACGATCACGATGATATCGCCAGCCGCGCTGTCGAAATCGACGATGACGTCGTACCCGTTGGACGCGCCCACATAGACCGTGTCCCGGCCCGAGCCCGTATAGATCCAGTCCACGCCCTGGCCACCGGACAGAACGTCATTGCCGTTTCCGCCGTCCAGGACGTCGATACCGGCGGCGCCGCCGGCCGGCCCGCCATACAGCGCATCGTCGCCGTCGCCGCCGGAGAGACGGTCGTCGCCGGTGCCGCCGGACAGGGTGTCGTCGTGTCGGTTGCCGACCAGCCGGTCGTCCCCGACGCCCCCCTGGATCAGGTCGTCCCCCTGGCCGCCGAACAGCGTGTCGTTCCCGACCTGTCCCGAGAGGCTGTCATTGGCGAAGTTGCCGTAGAGAATGTCGTCCTCCCGCCCGCCGAAGAGCGCGTCGGCATCCTGACCGCCGAACAAGGTGTCGCTGTCCCGGTTGCCGTACAGGATGTCGGCCTGCTGGTTGCCGTAGACCACGTCGGCGCCGCCGCTGCCGATCACCGTGTCGCTCCCCTCGCCGCCGAACACCCCATCGTTCCCGCCTTCGCCGTCGAGGCTGTCGTCGCCAGCGCCCGACCCGATCGTATCGTCGCCGTCGCCGCCGAGCAGGGTGTCGTCGCCCTCACCCAGTGAGATGAACTGGGAGGCGCTATCCCCCGTGGCGAAATTGTTTCCGCTGCCGCCGTTCACGGTGGCCGAGCCGATGATGCTGGCAAATTCGATGTTGTCCAATTGGACGGTCGATCCCGTCGGCAGGGAGCGAACGTCGATGACGAAGGCTTCGGACGACCCACTGCCGGTCCCCGAGGCGGAGCCGGAGATGACGATCGGCGTCGACAGGCTGGCCGCGGACGTCGTCGGCACCAGGGTTCGCACATCGAGGGTCGCACCGGGGGCCAGGTGACCGAAGAAGGTCCTCAACCCCGAGATGACCCCCGCGCCGCTCCCCGGCTGTCGGGCGTCCACGGCGGCGATGAGGGTGGACAGCGCGTCGGAGGGCGTCTGGGAAGCGCTCGGCCCTTCGGCCACGATCGAGGTCTGAGCCGGCAGCGTGGCGGTGACCCCAGTTCCGGCGGCGGCGGAGCCCTGCACGATGGCGGCGGATGCCGTTGCGGTAGTCGATGGATTCTGGATTGTCTGGGTCTGGGTGGTGACCGTACCCCCGGTGCTGGTCGTCGTGGTGACGGTCGTTGTCGTGGTGGTGGCCGGGACGGAGGTGGTGGGCGTCGACGGGGCCGCCGGGGTGGGAGACGCGCCGCCGCCGCCACCGCCCGGCGACCCGTCGCCGGCGCCGGGCGGGGCCGCGATGGTCAGGGCGAGCGTCGGCGAGTCGGCCGAGGCGTTTCCAGCGGGATCCAGTTCCCGGACGGTGATGCCATAGCTGCCCGGCGCCAGGGCGCCTGCGGTGACCGTATAGGTTCCGTCCGCCTCGCTGACGAAGGAGCCGACGATCACGCCGTTCGCCAGCAGGGCGTGCGCGGCGGACGCAGTGACGCCTGATCCGACGAAGGTCGGCGTCGTCACGGACGTCACATTGTCCGTGCTGCTGGCCCCGTCATCGTTGGACGCAATCAGGTCGGGAACGGCGATCACGCCCGGCGCGGCCGGAGCGATAAGGTCGATCTGGATGTCGAGCGTGGCGCTGGCAGGGGCTTCATTGCCCGCGATATCCTCGGCGACGACGGTGACGGCATGGGATCCGGCAGGCAGCGGGTCGGAGACCGTGGCACGCCACGCGCCGGTCGCATCCGCGACTGCCGATCCGACCGTGGCGCCGCCGACACGAATCTGCACAGCCCCGCCGGGAACGGCCCCCTGCCCCGAGAAGGTTGGGGTCGCCGTGTTGGTGAGGTTGTCCGTGCTGCTGACACCGTGGTCGCTGGACGCATCCAGGTCCGGAGCGCCGGCAGCCGGGGGGGCCGTTCTATCCACCGTCACGCGCAGCGCGGCGGAAAGAGGTCCGTCATTGCCCGCCGCGTCGGTGACGCCGACCGTCACGTCATGGCTGCCTTCCGCCAGAGTCTCGGTGACGGTCCACGACCCGCTGCTTGCGGCGACCGTGGAGACCGTTGCCCCATCGACGATCAGGTGCACCCGGTCTCCGTCGGAAGCGGCGCCCGTAAAGGTCTGGGACGCAGACGCGGTCGTGTTGTCTGTGGCGGAGACGCCCGTATCCGTCCCGGCTGCCAGATCCGGCGCGGCCAGAGCGGCCGGCGCCGTGGTGTCCAGCGTGATATCCAAGGGGGCCGATGCGACGCTGACATTTCCGGCGAGATCGGCCTGGACGACCGTGATGGCATTCAGTCCCTCAGACAGGGCGCCGGCAAAGGTGTAGCTCCAGGTGCCGTCGGCCGAGGCCGTCACACTGCCAACGGACACGCCGTCATCGTGGATGTCGATGGAGGCGCCGGCCTCCGCCCCGCTGCCATGGACCGTCGGTCTGGCGACGGCGGTCACGGCGTCCTGGCTGCTGGCTCCGCTGTCGCTGGCGGTCGCCAACGTCGGCCGATCCGGCGCGACGACGCCGGTATCGACCGTGAGCGAGAGGGGTGGACTGACCGGGCTCTGATTTCCCGCCGCATCTTCCGATACCGCGGTGATGGCGTGAACTCCGTCGGGCAGGGCGTCTGGAACCGTGAACGTCCATTCCCCGCTCCCAGTCGCCACCGCCGTGCCGATCCCCGTGCCGTCCAGGAGGATGCGCACAGTGGCATCAGGACCGGCCCCCGCCCCGGTGAGGGTGGGCCGCGCGATACGGGTCACATCGTCCACGGCGCTGGCCCCGCTGTCGCTCTCGGCCAGAAGATCGGGCCGGACGGGTGCAGTGGAGGGGGCGGTGGTATCGACCGTCAGGGTCAGCGCGTCGGAGACCTGGCCGACATTTCCCGCACGGTCGGTGGCCTGAACGGCGATCTCGTACGTTCCCTCCCCCAGGTTTTGTGTGGCACTCCAGGATCCGTCCAAGGCGGTCACGGTGCCCGCCGTCACCCCGTCGACGAGGATGCTGACGATATCGCCGTCCGCGGCAGCGCCGGCCAGACGCTGGATTGTCGACCGGGTGACGTTGTCCTGGTCGGAGAGCCCGGTGTCGCTGATCGCCAGCAGGTCCGGTGCGGCAAGAACAGCCGGCGCCGTCGCGTCCACCGTAAGGACCAAAGCGGGGGACGGTGCGCCGAGATTGCCTGCCAGGTCTTTGCCCTGAACCGAGACGGAATGGACGCCTTCGCCGAAGGTATGCGTGGAGGACCAGACCCCGTCCTCGGCGGTCACCGTCTGGACCGTCCACCCAGAGACCATGATGCTGATCCTGTCCCCGTCGGAAGCGGTACCGGTCAGCTGCTGCGTCGGAGAGTTCGTGACGTTGTCGGACGGCGAGACGCCGGAGTCCGAGGCCGACGCCAGATCCGGCGCGGACAGAGCGGGAGCGGTTGTATCGACCACCACCGCCAATCCGCCGCTGGGCGCCGCGTCGTTTCCGGCGATATCGCTGGCCACGGCGGTGATCACATGCGCCCCGTCGGCAATCGGCTCGTCGAACGTATAGGTCCACCGCCCGGCGCCGTTAACCGCCGCACTTCCGGCGGTCACGCCATCTACGAGGATGTGGACGAGGGCGTCTGGCAACCCGCCAATACCGACAACCGACGGCTGAGATCGACTGGTGATGTTGTCGGTATTGCTGGCTCCAGAATCGCTGGTGGGAAGAAGATCCGGTTGTTGAGCCGGTCCAGGTGCGGAGGTGTCAATCGTCAGGCCAAGGGCGGACGATGTGGCCCCCACATTGCCGGCCGCGTCTGTCGCGTGGACGGAGATCGCGTAGGATCCGGCCGTCAGGGAATGGACGAAGGTCCAGGAACCGTCGACGGCGGTGACGGTGCCGGCAGTCACCCCGCCGACAAGGATGCTGACGATATCGCCGCTCACGGCCGACCCGGTGAATTCCGGTGTGACCGAGCTCGTGATGTTGTCGGTCGATGAAAGGCCCAGATCACTTGTCGCCACGAGATCAGGCGGACCCAGCGTCCGGGGCGGGGTCACGTCCACACTGAAGGCCGGAAGGGCGTAGGTGTCGTTGGCGAGCGCTACGCTGGGCAAAGGGTCTTCCGCCATCCCCCTTTCCTCAATCCGACCCCGATCGTCCGCTTCGTCTGGCGTGAAGCGGCTCCGGACACGCGCCATTTCCATCGGCCAGTCGGGGGGCTGATGGGCCAGGATCGCCTGGATTGTCGACCTGGAGACCTGCGAGCTCCAGACCACGTCCTCATCGGAAGATTGGGTGTTGGGTGTCGTGTCGGCATGCTCTCCGGGCATACCGAAACGGATGCTGACGACGCCTTCCTCGTAGTGAATCAGCCGGGGATAGCACCGGAACAGGGCCATGTCGGAATATGGCTGGGTGGCGAGACGTGCCGGATAGGCGGCCCGCACCTCTGCGCCGAATGCCAAGGGAACCCGTGCGACCTCGGGCCAGGAACCGCCCATCTCCACGCCGCCCACCGGCCGGTCGGAGGCCCGAACGGTGCAGCCGAACGTCGCTTCCAGCTCCGCGACGAAAGCCGCGCCCGGCTTCCCGGCGGCGACCGAACAGCCGTAAAGAAGGACTTCGGCGCCCTCTGCCAGGCCCGAGCGAACGATGCCCGCGTGCCGGCCCGACGCCTTCAGGCCGGCCACATCCAGGTTTCCGCCGCACAACCTAAGCGAGCCCGGCCCGCCGTGAGACAGGATGTGCAGCGCTTTGACGGGTGCTCCCCCGGTAATTGCCGCAGCCATAGCCGCCAACGCGTTTCCATCGGCCGGCAGATAGACCACCTCGATTCCCGGCCGCACCCCCTTCAGGAGAAGAACTGCTCTGCCGACCGCGAGATCGACGAAGAGGATTTCCCGCAGAGAAGTTTCTCTTCTTTTCAGATTATTAGGGCAACGCCGCTTTCGGAAAATCGAGAGCGCCGCACGGGTGTTGCGCTCCGGTCGGCCGGGCGTGTCAAACGATGGACCAGTCAGTCGTCGTCGAGCATCCATGGGGCGTCCGCCTTGTTTCCGATTCCCTCAAATCGGGAAACCGGGGCCGAGTCGCGCTATGCTCTATAGTAGAATATCAAATTAACAACATTCTCAAGGGTAGATTTTTAAGACGTTACTCTCTCAATTAGAATATTTTATTACTCAGACCTGATTGCCGACTGAATATTCTGCTATTCTCAAGACGACGACTTCTCGGAGTCTCAATAGCAAGGCAGAGACAGAGAGACCGTCTGGCGCCCATGACGAAGCCACCGCAGGCGCCGGATGCGCCTGCGGTGGAGACGATCGATCTCTCAGGATACTCAGAAGCTCAGGGCGTCCACCCGGACGACATGGGGCAGCGCCTTCACCGCCCCCAGCACGGCCTCGTCGATCTCCTGGTCCACCTCGACCAGGGCGATCGCCTCTCCGCCGGACTCGCGCCGGCCCAGATGGAAAGTGGCGATGTTCACCCCTGCCTCTCCCAGCATGGAGCCCAGCGCGCCGATAAAGCCCGGCTTGTCGTAATTGCGGACATACAGCATGCGCGGGGCGAAGTCGGCCTCCACGCCGATCCCCTGTACGCCGACCAGTCGGGGCTTGTCGCCGCCGATCAGGGTTCCGACCACCTCGCGGGTGCG
This sequence comes from Thalassobaculum sp. OXR-137, assembly GCF_034377285.1. Classification (NCBI taxonomy): domain Bacteria; kingdom Pseudomonadati; phylum Pseudomonadota; class Alphaproteobacteria; order Rhodospirillales; family Thalassobaculaceae; genus Thalassobaculum; species Thalassobaculum sp. OXR-137. The sequence continues at coordinate 5,411,821 of NZ_CP139715.1, forward strand.
GGTCTCCGTGGTGAGGGTGACACGCAGCAGGGTCTGGTAGTCGGCCTCGCGGTCGTGACGGGTCACGCTGATATCGATGCCGCGCTGGCTCGCCATGGTCGGAGCGTTGACCATGTTCACACTGTCGACCTGGGAGCGCAGGACACCGGTGATCGCCGCCGCCTTGATCGGATCGGCGTTCAGCCCCGCCGCGTGGCCCTCCAGCTCGATCTGGATCGAGCGGATGGCCGAGCGGTTGAGCTGGCCGCAGAACGACCCCATGAGTTCCGCCAGCCGCATATACGGCCGCAGGATCGGCGCTTCCTCCGCGGTGACCGAGGGCACGTTGATGGCGTTGCTGACGGCGCCGGTCAGCAGGTAGTCGCTCATCTGCTCGGCGATCTGCAGTGCCACCTTCTCCTGGGCCTCCGAGGTCGCGGCGCCCAGATGCGGGGTACAGACCACGTTGGGATGACCGAACAGCACGTTCTCGGTCGCCGGTTCGGTGACGAACACGTCGAAGGCGGCTCCGGCCACATGACCGCTGTCGAGGGCGGTGCGAAGATCCTCTTCGACCACCAGACCGCCGCGGGCGCAGTTCACGATCCGCACGCCCTTCTTCATCTTGCCCAGCGCCTCGGCATCGATGATGCCGCGGGTGCTGTCGGTCAGCGGGGTGTGCAGGGTGATGATGTCCGCCTCGGCGAACAGGTCCTCCAGGTCGACCTTGCGGACCCCCAGTTCGACCGCCTTCTGCTCGGACAGGTAGGGATCGTAGGCCAGCACCCGCATGCGCAGGCCACGGGCCCGATCGGCGACGATGGAGCCGATATTGCCGCAGCCGACCAGTCCCAGCGTCTTGCCGGTCAGCTCGACGCCCATGAACTTGGACTTCTCCCACTTGCCGGCCTGGGTGGAGGCATTGGCCTGGGGGATCTGGCGGGCGAGTGCGAACATCATCGCGATGGCGTGCTCGGCCGTGGTGACGGCATTGCCGAACGGGGTGTTCATGACGACCACGCCATGCTCGGTCGCAGCCTTGGTATCCACATTATCGACGCCGATACCGGCGCGGCCGACGACCTTCAGGTTGGTCGCCGTGGCCAGCACCTCGGCGGTGACCTTGGTGGCGGAGCGGACGGCCAGACCGTCGTATTCGCCGATAACGGACAGCAGCTCGTCGGCCGACAGGCCGGGGCGGAAGTCGGTGTCGATGCCGCGGGCGCGGAAGATCTCAACCGCCTGCTCGCTGAGCTTGTCGGAAATCAGAACCTTGGGCATGGGGGTCTCCCATTGAAAGGTCACGGCGCTCTGCCGAACCTCAGGATTTGAGGAAGGCCGCTGGGTCCCGGGCAGCCCCCGGATCATGTCGGGGGTCTCCCAGGATGACGTCGTGAGAATGGTCTACCGAAGCCATCCCGGCCGGGCCGGGACCCAGTGGCTGAGACGGAGCGGGAGATGCCCTAAGCCGCCTTCGCGAGCTCGGACTTCACCTCGCCCCAGGCCCAGTCGAGCCAGGGAAGCAGCGCCTCGATATCGGCCGTCTGCACCGTCGCTCCGCCCCAGATTCGCAGACCCGGAGGGGCGTCGCGATAGCCGGCGATGTCGTAGCCGGCCCCTTCGGCCTCCACCAGCGTCGCGATCTTCTTGGCGGCCGCCGCCTGGTCCTCGTCGGACAGGGACTGGAACGCCGGATCGACGATCGACAGGCAGATTGAGGTGCAGGACCGGATCGACTTGTCGGCCGCCAGGAACCCGGCCCAGCCGGAACCCGCCGCCCATTCTTCGATCGCGGCGAGGTTCGACTCGCAGCGCTGCATCAGCGCCGGCAGCCCACCGATCTCCTCGGCCCAGGCCAGGGTGTCGATCGCGTCTTCCACCGCCAGCATGGACGGGGTGTTGATGGTCTCGCCCTTGAAGATGCCTTCGTTGAGCTTGCCGCCCTTGGTCATGCGGAACAACTTGGGCATCGGCCAGGGCGGGGTATAGCTCTCCAGCCGCTCGACCGCCCGCGGGCTCAGCACGAGCATGCCGTGGGCCGCCTCGCCGCCCAGCACCTTCTGCCAGGACCAGGTGACCACATCGAGCTTGTCCCAGGCCAGGTCCATGGCGAAGGCCGCAGAGGTGGCGTCGCAAATGGTCAGCCCATCGCGATCGGACGGAATCCAGTCGCCGTTCGGGACGCGGACGCCCGAGGTCGTGCCGTTCCAGGTGAAGACCACGTCGCGGGAGAAATCGACCTCGGCCAGATCCACGATCTCGCCATACGGGGCTTCCAGAACGCGCACGTCGTCGAGCTTGAGCTGCTTGGTCACGTCGGCGACCCAGCCGGCGCCGAAGCTTTCCCAGGCCAGCATGTCCACGCCGCGGGCGCCGAGCATGGACCACAGCACCATCTCCACGGCCCCGGTATCGGAGGCCGGCACGATGCCGATGCGGTAGTCGTCGGGAATGCCCAGGATCTTGCGCGACCGGTCGATCACGTCGCCGAGTTTGGCTTTACCGATCTTGGAACGGTGAGACCGCCCCAGGGCGGCGTCGGAAAGTATAGCGGGGCCCCATCCGGGTCGCTTTGCACACGGTCCGGACGAGAACAATGGTACCCGCGGCAGCTGCTGCGGCTTCATTGGCGTCATCCTTCAATGTTATCGCTCGTTGGGGAGCGACGGCCCGCAGCGGACATTAGTGTCCTTTGCCCCTCTGTCAACGGCCGAGACCGCCTGCCGGGATGGAGCCAAATCACCCACGCCATGCCGATACCCAGCCCTCCTGCGACCGCGCACCGCGGTTGAATCCGCCTGTCGCTTCTTCCGGCTCCACTCCCCGATTGGGGATATCGGGCGGAGGCCACCGAGGCGATTAAGGGACGTCCCAACCCCATGGAGGTCGAATATGGCTCCGGTAAACGAGACGATGGCGGCGCCGCGTAAAGTCCGTCCCCATCGCACCCTTCTGGCCCGCATGCTGTTCGGGTTCGCCGCGGTTATCGCCGTCTTCGTGGCGGGAGCGATGTTGACCTATGCCAATCTGATCGGCGTTTCCTCCGACGTGCACCATTTCGCCCGGGTCGCCCGGGAGGCCGAACTCGCGGGCAGCATCGAGGCCCGCTTCGCCCGCCTCAACACCCATGCCCGTGAATTCGCCAGCAAAGGTAAGGACGCCGACGCCAAACGGGTCCGCGCGATCGCAGCGCTGATCCATGAGGATATCGGCGCTCTGCGCGCGATGAAGATCGAGCAGCAGCTCGCCGAGCGGATCGATGTCATCGAGACCACGCTTGCCGCCTATCTTCAGGAATTCGACCATGCGGCCGACCTGGAACGCGAATTCAAGATGCTGGTCGCGGAGAAAATGACCCCGGCCGGCGCGAAGCTGGTCGAGGATCTCGATGCCATCCAGACCGACTTCCTCGCCGACGGCGACCTCCCCTCGGCCATCCTGACCGGCAAGGCGCGCGAGCATGTGCTGCTGCTCCAGCTCCTTTCAAACACCCTTGTCGGGCGCAAGGACACCACCATCGGTCCGAAGGTCGATGAGGAACTGACCAAATCCGCCGCCGCGCTCGGCAAGCTCGAGACGGTGGTCGCCACCGATCGGGCGAAGATGTTGCTCGCCGAGGTGCGGTCGCTGTTCGAGCAGTATCGCACCGCCCTGCGCCAGGCCCATACCGACGAGGTCGCGATCCGCACCCTGGTCGAGGGCCAGATGACCGAACGGGCCGCGTCGATCGCCCAGAATACCGGCTCGTTCCTGGAGACCGCCGGCGCCATCGAGGCGCAGATCGAGCAGGACGTTCTGGGGCAGATCCGGCTGACCGAGATCGAGGTCGCGGTCGTCAGCATCGCCAGCTTCCTGCTCGGCGTCGGCATCGCCATCGTCATCGGTCGCGGTATTTCCCGCCCGATCACCCAGCTAACCGGAGTCATGGGCCGGCTCGCCGAGCACGATCTTGAGGTGCAGGTTCCCGGCACCGCCCGCCAGGACGAAGTGGGCCAGATGGCCGAGGCGGTTCTCTACTTCAAGGAGAAGATGATCCAGAACGACGCGATGGCCGCCGAGCAGCGTGCGGAGCAGGTCCGCCGCGAGGCCCGCACCAAGCGCCTGGACGAACTGACGGCCGCCTTCGAGGGCGCGGTCCAGGGCATGCTTCAGACTGTCTCGAGCGCCACCACCGAACTGGATGCCGCCGCCCACTCCATGTCCGGCATCGCCGAGAACACGATGGCCCGCTCAGTCACGGTGAGCGATGCCTCCGAGGAGGCGAGTGCCAACGTGCAGACCGTGGCCTCCGCCACCGAGGAACTGGCCGCCTCGATCGTCGAGATCAACAGCCAGGTGAGCCGGGCGACGCAGATCGCCAAGGAGGCGTCCGACCGGGCGCAGGACACCGACCGGACCGTGAAGAGCCTGGAGACCGCCACACTGGAGGTCGGCCAGATCATCGAACTGATCCGCGCCATCGCCGACCAGACCAACCTGCTCGCGCTGAACGCCACGATCGAGGCGGCGCGGGCCGGCGATGCGGGCAAGGGCTTCGCCGTGGTCGCCACCGAGGTGAAGACCCTGGCCGAGCAAACCGGCAAGGCCACCGTCGACATCGCCGACAAGATCGCACTGATCCAGGAGGAATCGATCCGCGCGGCCGAGGCCATCCGGCACATCTCGGAGACCGTCGTGCGCCTGGACGAGATCTCCGCCGTCGTCGCCGTCGCCATGGAGGAGCAGTCTTCCGCGACCCAGGAGATCGGCCGTAGCGTCCAAGACGCCGCCCGGGGCACCCAGGGGGTAGCGGAGAACGTCGTCGCCCTGAAGGCCGGCGCGCAGGAAACCAGTTCCGCCGCAGTCCAGGTTCGCGCCGCCAGCAACGACGTCAGCCAGCAGAGCGAGAGCCTGCGCTCGCAGATCTCGCGCTTCCTGACCGACGTCAAGGCGGCCTGACGGCCCGCAAGCCGGTCGCCGCGGCGACCGGCTCTCGCCCCGGCCCGCCGCCGCCCCCGACGACGACGCCCGGACCCTGCGAGCCGAGAGTGCGCGAAGACGCCGTCGATCGGGGCAAGCTTATACCGCACCTGCGAAAAAGCTCTCTGGACTCGCCGGCCGAATGCCCGCACGCTTCGCCCTCCAAAGAAACTCCATCAAAGGAGGGGCTGAATGAACTGGGGACACTCTTTACTTGGGACCGCAACACGAACCGCGCTCGCGGCCGCCGTTGCACTTCCGTTGTCTATCGGCGCCCTGGGGACGGCGTCGGCGGAGACCACTCTGCGCGTGGTGATGCACTCGGACCTGAAGATCGTCGATCCGATCTGGACGACGGCCTACATGTCCCGCAACTACGGCTACATGGTGTACGACACGCTGTTCGCCATGGACAGCGACACCAAGGTGCACCCGCAGATGGTGGACACCTACACCGTCAGCGACGACAAGCTGACCTACACGATGACCCTGCGCGACGGCCTGAAATGGCATGACGGCGCGCCGGTCACGTCCGAGGACTGCATCGCCTCCATCAAACGCTGGGGCGCGAAGGACTCGATGGGCCAGAAGCTCCTGGAGTTCGTCGCCGAATTCAAGGCGGTGGACGACAAGACCTTCCAGATCGTTCTGAAGAAACCCTACGGTCTGGTCATTGCCTCGCTCGCCAAGCCGAGTTCCAACGTGCCGTTCATGATGCCGAAGCGCGTCGCGGATACACCGGCCGGCGACCAGATCACCGACTACACCGGCTCCGGTCCGTTCGTCTTCAAGCAGGACGAGTGGAAGCCGGGCGACGTCGCGGTGTTCGAGAAGTTCGACGACTACGTTCCGCGCTCCGAGGAGCCGAGCTGGGCGGCGGGCGGCAAGGTGGTGAACGTCGACCGGGTCGAGTGGGTCTCCATCAAGGACCACCAGACCGCGGTCAACGCCCTGCTGGAAGGCGAGGTCGACTATCTGGAAGCCCCGCCCACCGATCTGCTGCCGCTGTTCGAGGGCAACGACGACATCACCGCGAAGATCCTGAACCCGCTGGGCAACCAGTACATGTTCCGGATGAACTGGCTGCATCCGCCGTTCAACGACGTGAAGCTGCGCCGGGCCGCCCTGATGGCGATCAACCAGGTCGACTTCGTGCAGGCCACCATCGGCAATCCTGACTACTACAAGGAATGCCCGGCCATGTTCGTCTGCGGCACGGCCTTCGCGACCGAAGCCGGCACCGAGATCGTCATGAAGTCCGACATCGAGGGCGCCAAGAAGCTGCTCGAAGAAGCCGGCTATGACGGGACCCCCGTGGTGGTGATGCAGTCGACCGACGTCGACGTGCTGAACAACCTCGGGCCGGTTGCCGCCGACAAGCTGAAGCAGGCCGGCTTCAACGTCGATCTGCAGGCGATGGACTGGCAGACCCTGGTCGCCCGCCGGGCGAAGAAGGAGCCGCCGTCCGAGGGAGGCTGGAACGTCTTCCTGACGTCCTGGACCGCCGCCGACATCCTCAATCCGATCTCGGCCGCCGGCTTCAACACGAACTGCGAGAAGTCGTGGTTCGGCTGGCCCTGCGACGAGAAGATGGAGGAGCTCCGCGAGGCGTTCGCCACAGAGACCGACGAAGCCAAGCAGAAGGGCATCGCGGAAGAGATCCAGAAGCGCGCCATGGAAATCGGCACCCACGCCCATGCGGGCCAGTGGTACCAGGTCCCGGCGTGGCGGAGCGACAAGCTGAGCGGCGTGCTCGGCGGCCCGTTCCCGATCTTCTGGAACATCGCCAAGTCCGAATAGGGACGCGGCAGTTCGACTCCTGACGCTACCTGACGCTGGAGCCTTAACCGCATATGTTCGGATTCCTTGTCCAACGTCTGCTCGCCACCATCCCGGTCCTCGGGATGGTGGCGGTCTTCGTGTTCCTGATGCTGCGCCTGACGCCGGGTGATCCGGCGGCGGTGCTGGCCGGAGATAACGGCTCGCCGGAGCAGGTCGCGCAGATCCGCGAGAGCCTGGGCCTGAACGAGCCGCTGCTCGTCCAGCTCGGCATCTGGATGGGGAACATCCTCCAGGGCGATTTCGGCCAGTCCTACTTCTTCAAGAAGGACGTCTCCGAGCTCATCCTGCTGCGGGTCGAGCCGACCCTTGCCCTGGCGACGACGACCCTGATCATCACCATTCTGGTGGCGGTGCCGATCGGCGTCCTTGCCGCCTACAAGCACGGCACCTGGATCGACCGGGCCGTGATGGCCTTCTCGGTCGCCGGCTTCTCCGTGCCGGTCTTCGTGCTCGGTTACATCCTGATCTACCTGTTCGCCATGCAGGTCGACCTGTTCCCGGTCCAGGGATACAAGTCGATCGCCGACGGATTCTGGCCGTTCCTGCACCGCCTGATCCTGCCCAGCATCACTCTCAGCGTGATCTACATCGCGCTGATCGCCCGCATCACCCGGGCCAGCGTGCTGGAGGTTCTCGGCGAGGACTACATCCGCACCGCCTATGCCAAGGGGCTGACGCCCAACACCGTGCTGCTCAAGCACGCGCTGCGCAACGCGGCCGTCCCGATCGTGACCGTGATCGGCATCGGCATCGCCCTGCTGATCGGCGGCGTGGTGGTGACGGAGAGCGTCTACAACATCCCCGGCCTCGGCCGGCTCACCGTCGATGCGGTGCTGGGTCGCGACTATCCGACGATCCAGGCAATCATCATCGTGTTCTCGTTCGTTTACGTGGTCGTCAATCTGCTGGTCGACCTCACCTACAGCCTGCTTGACCCGAGGATCCGCTATTGACCGAGGGGACTGAAAATCTCGTCGATTCCGCCGCCTCGGCGGAAGCGGCCTCGCGCCGGGCGACCGTCTGGGAACAGATCGTCCGCAACCCGAGCGTCATGTTCGGCGCCGTCGTCCTCGGCCTGATGGTGCTGATGGCGGTCTGCGCGCCGCTGCTCGACACCATGAACCCGAGCGAGATCGATCCCGCCTGGCGCAACAAGAAGCCGGGCGTGGAGCATCTGAAGACCTTCAACGACGGGACCGAGCGGGAATGGACCTACCGGATGGGCACCGACACCCTGGGTCGCGACACCTATAGCCGGGTGATCTACGGTGCCCGGGTCTCGCTGGCGGTCGGCCTTCTGGTCGCAGTCCTGTCCCTGGCCATCGGCCTGGTGATCGGCCTGGTCTCCGGCTACATCCGCTGGCTCGACGGGATCGTCATGCGGGTCATGGATGGGCTGATGGCGATCCCCGGCATCCTGCTGGCCATCGCGCTGGTCTCGCTCGCCGATGCCGGTCTGGTGACCGTGATCCTCGCCATCACCATCCCCGAGATCCCGCGCGTGGTGCGGCTGGTCCGCTCCATCGTGCTGTCGATCCGCGAGGAGCCTTATGTGGAGGCGGCGATCTCCGTCGGCACCCGGGTGCCGCTGATCCTGATCCGCCACGTGCTGCCCAACACCATCGCGCCGCTGATCGTCCAGGGCACCTATATCTGCGCCTCGGCGATCCTGGTGGAGGCGATCCTGAGCTTCCTGGGCGTCGGCATCCCGCCGGAGACCCCCACCTGGGGCAACATCATGGCCGAGGGACGGCTGCTGTTCCGCGTCTACCCGCACAACATCCTGTTCCCGGGCATCTTCCTGGCGATCACGGTGCTGGCGGTGAACATGCTCGGCGACGGGCTGCGCGACACGCTCGATCCCCGCATGCGCAAGCGGCTGTAGACCATGAACGATCAGAACAAGACCCAGCCGATCCTGGAGATCGACAACCTCACCGTCGACCTGCCGGAGGGCAACGACCGCCGGCACGCGGTCGACGGCGTCTCGATCTCCGTCGGTCCGCGCGAAATCGTCTGCCTCGTCGGCGAGTCCGGCTCGGGCAAGTCGGTCACCGCGTTCAGCGTGATGGGGCTGCTGCCCAAGGGCCAGCTCACCCCGAGCGGCGGCGCCATCCGCCTGATGGGCGAGAACGTGCTGGAGGCGAGCGACGAGCGGCTGCGCGAACTGCGCGGTGCCCGCATGTCCATGATCTTCCAGGAGCCGATGACGGCCCTGAACCCGACCATGACCTGCGGCGACCAGATCGAGGAGGTGCTGACCACCCATACCTCGCTCGACCAGGCGGCGCGCCAGGCCAAGATCCTCGATATCCTGGAGCAGGTTCAGCTTCCCGATCCGCCGCGCATGGCGGCCTCCTACCCGCACCAGCTTTCCGGCGGCCAGCGCCAACGCATCATGATCGCCATGGCCCTGGTGCTGGAGCCGGTGCTGCTGATCGCCGACGAGCCGACCACCGCGCTCGACGTGACGACCCAGGAGCAGATCCTCAAGCTGATCAAGGAAATCCAGAAGACCCACGAGACGGCGGTGCTGTTCATCACCCATGATTTCGGCGTGGTGGCGGAGATCGCCGACCGGGTCGCGGTGATGCAATGGGGCAAGGTGGTCGAGGAAGGTCCGGCAGAGGCGGTGCTGAAGCGGCCGCGGGAGCCCTACACCAAGATGCTGATCGGCGCGGTGCCGAGCTTTACGCCGCACGGGCGCGCCCGTGTCGCCAAGGCGCCGGTGGTGCTGGCGACCGACGGGCTGTGCAAGACCTATGGCGGCGGCGGCTTCTTCCAGAAGGCCCGCGCGGTCCATGCCGCCAAGGACGTCTCGCTCGAGGTCCGGCGCGGCGAGACCCTGGGCATCGTCGGCGAGTCCGGCTCCGGCAAGTCGACAGTGGCCCGCTGCATCGCCCGGCTGATCGACCCGACCTCCGGCCATATCTATCTGCACAACGACGACATCGCGACGGCCTCCCAGAGCCGCCTGCGCGCCCTGCGCCGCCGGGTGCAGATCATCTTCCAGGACCCCTACCGCTCCCTCAATCCGCGCCGCACTGTCGGCGCGTCGATCGTCGAGGGGCCGATGAACTACGGCATGGGCGAAAAGGAGGCCTATGAGCGGGCCCGCTCGCTGATGTCCCTGGTGCGCCTGGATCCGAGCGCCCTGGACCGCTTCCCGCACCAGTTCTCCGGCGGTCAGCGCCAGCGCATCTGCATCGCCCGCGCGCTCGCCATGGAGCCGGACCTGCTGATCGCCGACGAGGCGGTCTCCGCCCTCGACGTGTCGGTGCAGGCCCAGGTGCTGGAGCTGCTGGACGACATCCGCCGCCGGCTCGACCTCGCCATGCTGTTCATCACCCATGACCTGCGGGTCGCCGCCCAGGTCTGCGACACCGTGGCGGTGATGCATCGCGGCGTGGTGGTCGAGTACGGCGAAGCGGCGGAGGTGTTCGGCAACCCGCAGCACGACTACACCCGGGCCCTGTTCGCCGCCGCCCCCGGCCGCGGATTCGACTTCGGCAGTGCCGCCGCCCTCGCAGCCGGCTGACCCCGGCCGCGGCGTCGGTCTCGGAACCCGAAGCGGGGCGCCGCGTTGTTCCCGTACTGATGAAAAATGTGGGCGGGTAAGACATGACCATTCTGCGACTTCTTCTGACCATCCTTCTGCCGCCGCTGGGCGTCTTCCTGACGGTCGGCATCGGCGCTCAGTTCTGGATCAACATCCTGCTGACGCTCCTGGGCTACATCCCCGGAATCGTTCACGGCGTCTGGGTGATCGCCAAGCGAACCCCCTCGGCTCCGTGACTGCGGGACGCGGCGGCATCGGTCGGTGCCGCCCGACGCGCTCCCCGGCGCGTTCTCGCTTTATTCTGACGATCCTCCCTCTGCTCGTCGCCGCCACCCTGCTCGTCGCCGCCACCCTGCTCGTCGGGATGCCGGCAGCCATGGCCCCTGCGCATGCGCAGGACGGGTCCGCCACCGTCAGCGCGCCGTCTGACATGCCGCGCGCCGTCGCGGTCGAGCCGGTGGCGCGCGACGACGCCATCTCCCGGCGCATCGACAGCATCCTGCGGGCGACCGACTGGTACAGCGACGTCCGGGTGCGCACCAGCGAGGGCGTGGTCTTCCTGGACGGCAGCACCCGCACCGACGAGCACCGGGTCTGGGCGCGCAACCTCGCCGCCAATACCCAGGACGTGGTCGCGGTGGTCAACCGGATCACGGTGACGCCGCAGACCGACTGGTCGTTCGAGCCGGCGCTGAACGAAGTCCGCGCGCTGCTCTATACCGGTCTGGCCAGCCTGCCGCTGATCGCGCTGGCGCTGGTCATCCTGCCGCTGGCCTTCTATGCCGCGACGCTGGTGGGGCGGCTGGTGGAATGGGCCCTGCGCCGTCAGGTGAGTTCGCCCTTCCTGCGCAGCGTGATCGCGCGCACGGTGTCGATCCCGGTCTTCCTGATCGGCCTCTACATCGTGCTTCAGGTTGCCGGGCTGACCCAGCTCGCCCTGTCCCTGCTCGGCGGCGCCGGCGTGGTCGGCATCATCGTCGGCTTCGCCTTCCGCGACATTGCCGAGAATTTCCTCGCCAGCCTGCTGCTCAGCATCCGCCAGCCGTTCCGGCGCGGCGACTACATCGTCGTCGGCGGCCAGGAGGGCACGGTGCAGAGCATGAACACCCGCAGCACCCTGCTGCTGTCGCGCGAGGGCAACCACATCCAGATCCCGAACGCGGCCGTCTTCAAGAGCACGATCGTCAACTTCAGCGCCGCGGCCGCCCGCCAGGAATACCTCGAAATCGGCATCGGCTTCGACGCTTCCATCACCGCCGCCCAGGAGCTCATCCGCACGGTGATGGTCGACCATCCGGCGGTGCTCGAGGAGCCGGAGGAGCCGCTGGTCCTGGTGGAGTCCCTCGGCAGCGCCACGGTCAATCTGCGGGCCTATTTCTGGTTCGACGGCCACGCCTATTCGGTGCTGAAGATCCGCTCCGCCCTGCTGCGACTGATCAAGAAGGCGCTGACCGAGGCCGGCATCTCCATGCCGGACGAGGCGCGCGAAGTCATCTTCCCGCAGGGCGTGCCGGTGACCATGCTGGACCCATCCTCCGGCGCCGGCACGGCCAGCGCGGCGGCCGAGACCGAGACGAAACCGTCGCCCGCCCCGCTCGCCGACGAGTCGGGCGCATCGGCGACCACGTCGGAAGGCGATCTGGAGAACGACACGGAATCCCTGGAACGCCACGCCGCGGACGCGGATATTCCCGAGGCGGATCAGGATCTGCTGGCCGGAGGCGGTCGCAGGCTTTGAGCCGGGGGCGGCGGACGGTCAGCCGCCCGCCAGTCCCAGGGTCTCGAGACCGATGGCCAGGAGGGCTCCGAAGATCGGGATCACCGCCAGCCCCGCCAGGGCGAACAGCCCGTCGCGGGTCAGCAGCCCGCCGGCGATCAGCAGGACGGCCGCGCCGGCCACCGACGACGAGAACGGGATGAACTCCAGGAACGGCATCGCCAGACCGCAGAGCAGGCAGACGCATTCCAGCGCCGTACGGCCCGGCGGCTCGATCAGCCATTTCAGCCGGACCTGGGCGTGATCGTCCATCCAGCGGGCGATCTTCCCCAGCTTGCCGATGGCGGCCCGGGCGCGCCGGCCGCTGACATTGCGCCGGGCAACGATATCCGGAATCCACAGGCTTCCGAGGCCGGGAAAGATCATCTGCGCCGAGATGATCGCGATGACCGCGCCGCACAGGGAGGACATCAGCGGCACGCCGGACAGCGGCGACATCACGGCCAGGGACGGAACGATCAGCAGCGGCAGATACGACCGGCGCCCGAACGCCTCCAGGGTCTCGCCCACGGTGACGCGCTCGCCCTGGGCGGTATCCGCCATGCGGTCGACGATATCGGTCAGCGGATGGTCGGGCGAGAGCCCGTGCTCCCCTTCCGACGGTGATGCGGTCATAAGACCTCTGCTCGGCTCCGGTTGACGCGGCACGCGGGCCGAACCGGCCGGCCAGACGCTCCGTGGGTAACCCTACAAACGCCAGGGACAGCGCCGGGTTCCCGAACACGGAAGAGCCGCGCGGACAAGCCGCTAACGGGTCGAATTGTCGAAGCGAAAGAGGGGAGTGGTGCCCAGGGGCGGATTTGAACCACCGACACGCGGATTTTCAATCCGCTGCTCTACCAACTGAGCTACCTGGGCGGCGCCGAAGCGCGACGGCGTATATAGCGGCCACGATCCGACCTGTCCAGCACGTCTCATCGGGAAAATTCATCGCCGGCGCGGAAGACCTCGGGAACGCGGGCGAGCGTTGAAGTGACGGGGTCCGCCCCGTACATTGCCCGTGCCATGCAGATCGCCGATGCCCTCCGCCTCGCCATCCGTCACTTCAACGCCGGTCAGGCGTCCGAAGGTGCCGCCCTGTGCGAGGCCATCCTGAACGCCCAGCCCGACAACCCGGTGGCCAACTGCCTGCTGGCCCGCGCCCGGATGCGCGACGGCGCCCCGGGCGAGGCCCGCGCCATGGTCGACCGCGCCCTGCGGGCCGCCCCGGACTATCCGGCCGGCCTGGAACTCGACGCCCGGCTGCTGGACGAGGTGGAGGGCGCCGACAAGGCCGTGGTCGCCCGCGCCTATCGCCGCGCCATGGCGGTCAACCCGTCGGCCGCCGCCCTGTGGTTCGCCTATGGCAACCTGCGGCAGGGCGCGTTCGGCGACGCGGCCGGCTCCCTGGCGCCCTATGCCCGCGCCATGGCCGCGCGGCCGGCTGACATCCCGGTGGCGATGAACCGGGCCACCGCGCAGCTCAAGCTGGGCGATGCCGCAGCGGCGCTCGACCTGTGCGAAGAGGTGCTGGCGAGCCGGCCGACCCATATCCGCGCGCTGGCCCTGAAGACGAGCGCGCTGTTCGACCTCGGCCGCCCGGCGCCGGCCGACGCGCTGACCGGATTCGGCACGCTCACCCGGCCGATGACGCTGCCGGTGCCCCAGGGATACGCGTCGCTGGAGGCATTCAACGCCGCCTTCGCCGACGCCATCCGCACCCATCCGCGCCGGCGCGACGACTACGACCCCAACAAGCGGGCGATCCGCGGCGGGTCCATCGTCACCGACCTGCTGAATCACGATCATCCGGCGATCCGCGGCTTCCACACCGCCCTGGACGCGGCGATCGCCGCCTACGGCGCCGCCCTGCCCGCCCTGCCCGGCCATCCGCATATCGAGGGCCGGCCGCGCGGCTATGCCCTGGACGTCTGGGGCAACATCCTGCGGGCGCAGGGCCATCAGGACGGCCACATCCACAATCTCGGCTGGCTGTCGGGCGTCTATTACGTGGAGATGCCCGAGGTTCTGAGCGAGGACGACCCGAACCATGAAGGCTGGATCGAGTTCAATCACCCGGGCTACGGCATCCCCGACCGCGGGACCGCCACCGTCCACCGGGTCTGTCCCCGGCCGGGCATGATCGTGCTCTTCCCGTCCTATGTCTGGCACCGCACGGTGCCGTTCGAGGGCGCGGGCGAACGGATCTCCGTCGCCTTCGACCTGCATCCGCGATGAAGGCCCCCACCCGCCGTCCGGCTTCGACCGGTCCCGATGCCGCCGTCGCCGGCGCCCTGCAGCATGCCGGCATGCTGTTCCGCGCCCGGCGCTTCCTGGAGGCGGCCGACGCCTACCGGACGGTGATCCGGATGCAGCCGAAGCTGCCGGACGTGCACAACAACCTGGGCGTGGCGCTGAAATCCGCCGGCCGCCTGGCCGAGGCGATCCCCTGCTTCCGCCGCGCCGTCCGTCTGAAACCGGACTACCTGGCAGCCCATGCCAACCTGGCCGCCGCGCTGGAGGCATCGGGCGACCCGCGGGCCGCGCTCGACCCGCGGGTCGACGCCTGGCGGCTGGAGCCGGAAGCCTATGAGCCGCGCGAGGCGCTGATCCGGGCCCTGCGCCGCTGTCCCTACGACAAGGCCCATCCGGGCGCCCGGGCGGCCCTGTCGGCGCTGCAGGAAGATCCGGACGTGGACCAGCAGGCGCTGTCCGACCCGGCGATCCGCCTGTGGGCGAGCCACCCGGCGATCCGCCGGGGCATGGAAGCGGCCGAGGCGGGCTTTCCCGAACGGCCGGCTGGCGCCGGCTTCAAGCCGATCACCACCTTCCTCGCCGACGAGCTGATCCTGTCGGCCCTGTCCTGGTCGATCGTCGCCCATCCGGGCATGGAGGCCTGGCTGACCCGCACCCGCGCCTGGCTGCTGGATAGCGCCGTCGCGGGCAATCTTGGCAGGGTCGATGCGGCGTGGCTGGCCGCCATCGCCCTGCAGGCGCGGGCGGCGGAATGGGTCTGGTTCGAGACCGAGGAGGAGAGCGACCTGCTGATCCGCCTCGCCGACCTGCACGCCGCCGGCGAGAAGACGCCCCACCGGGCCCTGATCCGGGCGATGTACATGCCGCTGGAGACCGATCCGGAGGTCGGCGCGCTGCACCGCGAGGCCGGCGGCATGCCGGCCGACGACACCTCGCCCTATGCCCTGCTGCTGCGCCGCTCTTTGATCCACCCGCGCGAGGAATGGCGCCTGGGCGAGGAGGTGAGCGAGGCGACGTTCACCGACGCGGTCTCCCGGGCGGTGCAGAACCAGTACGAGGACAATCCCTACCCGCGCTGGCTGAGCCTGTCCCGCCGGCCGCGCACCACCATCGGCCGGCATCTCGCCCAGGTGCTCGCCCTGCCGCAGTCGGTGCGCACCGAGGAGGCCCTGCCGCGCATCCTGATCGCCGGCTGCGGGACCGGCCGCCACGCGCTGCAGACCGCCCTGCGCTACGAGAATGCCGAGGTGCTGGCGGTCGACCTGTCGCGGGCCTCGCTCGCCTATGCCCGGCGCATGGCGCGGGAGCTGCGGGTGCGCAACATCCGCTTCGCCCAGGCCGATATCCTGGAGATGGATTCTGTCTCCGAGCGGTTCGACCTGATCGAGAGTTCCGGCGTGCTGCATCACCTGGACGAGCCGATGCGGGGCTGGCGGGTGCTGCGCCGGCTGCTGGCGCCGCGCGGGCTGATGCGGTTGGCCTTCTACAGCCGGCGCGCCCGGCTGCCGCTGGAGGAGATTCGCCAGGGCGTGCCCGAGCGCGGCGAGACGATGAAGCGGGTGCGGGCGGCCCGGCGGCGGACCTACGCCCTGGCCGAGGACCATCCCGGGCGGGCGCTGCTGCGCTCGGCGGATTTCTACGCGGCGTCAGGCGTGCGCGACGCGCTGCTGCACACCTGCGAGCACACGGTGAACCCGCTCTGGATCCGCGGCGCGCTGGAGGAGCTGGGGCTGCATTTCCTCGGCTTCGAGCTGCCCGACCCGGCGATCCTGGCGGAGTACCGGCGGCGCAATCCGTCCGACCCCGGCGGCCTGGATCTGGAGGCCTGGGACACGTTCGAGGTCGACTATCCGGACGTGTTCCTCGGGATGTATCAGTTCTGGGTCCAGGCCGACGGGTAGCGGACGGGCGTTCGCCCCCTATTCCTCGCCGCGCTCCAGCCGGGCGACCAGCGCGTCGATTTCGGTCTCGTCCGGCACGTCCTCGCTGGGAATCCGGTAGGTCTCGCCCAGCCAGCGGCCGAGGTCGACCTGCTTGCAGCGCGGCGAGCAGAACGGGCGCACCGTCGCCTCGCTCGGCTTGCCGCAGATCGGGCACTTCAGTTTCCGCGCCTTTCCGATCGGATGGATCTCGCCCATCGTCCCTCGCCTGCTATCCGTCGCCGTCAATCGCACAGTCCTGCGGTCCGAGTGCCGGATCCGCCGTGACCGTCAGCGCCCCGAGGCGCCGACGTTCCGCCGCAACGATAATCGCACCGGGTCCCTCCAGCCAACCGGCGACCTCAGGCGGGACTCGCAGCCGTGGCCGCGCGATCCCGCCGACCTCCCGCCGCAGCCGGTCCAGGGCCGCCCAGGCCCGCGCCCGCGGCGACAGCCGCCGGTCGCCCGGCGGGACCAGCAGCTCGTCCGACAGGGAGCGGCGGGGCGACTCGCGCAGGCATTCCAACATGCCGCCGGGCGTCCAGCCCAGTACCTGCCAGGCGGCCGGGTCGTCGGCGACCGCCCCCCTCAGGGCCTCGGCCACGCGGTCCCGGTCGCCACGGCCGCCCATGCGCGGAAAGTCGATCAGCAGCGTGCCGCGCAACCCGCGCAGGCGGGCGATGGCGGCGGCACCGGCCGCCGCCTGGAGGTTGGCCTGAACCAGCGCCTCGCCCCGCGGCGAGCGCGCCAGGTTCACGTCGACCAGAGTCGCCGTCTCGCCCTCCTCGACCACCAGGGACAGGCCGTCGGCCAGCGCAACCGTGCCGGCAAGCGCGCGGTCCAGCGCCTCCTCGCCGCCGGCGTCGCGGAAGGCGGTACCGTCGCGGTCGTGCTCGATCGCGATGCCGGGCCGATGGGCGGCGACACGGGTGGGCAGGTCCGGCGGGGGTAGCAGCCAGCAGGGCGGGGCCGCCGTCTGCGCCGCCCTCTCGATCGCGTGCCAGAGATCCACCAGACGGGAGACCTCCGCCGCCAGATCCTCGACGTCCCGCTCTGCGGCCTCGCTGCGGATCATGGCGCCGAGACCGTCGGCCAGGGCAGGCTGCACCGCCGCCCGGATCGCGGCGCGGCGGCCCTTGGCCTTGATCGCCGAGGCGATGCCGAGTTCCGGCTGGAACGGGGTCAGCACGACACCGTCGCCGGCCAGTTCCACCCGACGGCGCAGGACCGCCCGCTTGGCGCCCGACCCGTCGGCGGTGACCTGGACCACGACCCTGGCGCCGTCGTTGACCTTGCCGTCGCGCAGATACCCGGATCCGTCCGGCAGCTCGGCCACCGAGGCGCCGCCGGCGGTGCGGGCGGTGACGAGAGCGACGCCGCCGATCCGGATGGGGTTGTCGTCGCCCTCCACCCAGATCTCGACGATCTCCTCGTTCTGCAAGAAGAGCACCCGGGCACATCCGGGCGCGGCATGGATCACAGCGCGGCCGCAGGCGCTCACGCAGGCGCCTCGTCGGCAGGCAAATGGGCGAAACCGATGCCGGTCAGCAGCGCGTAGGTCTCCGCCAGGGCCAGACCGACCACGTTGGAATAGGAGCCGTTCAGGAAATCGACATAGGCGGCAGCCAAACCCTGCACCGCATAGCCGCCGGCCTTGCCCGACCAGTCGCCTGACGCGAGAAAGGCGGCGAGTTCGGCGTCGGACAGCCGTTTGAAGCCGACCCGCGTCTCCACCACCCGCTCATGGGCGCGGCCCTGGGGGTCGATCACGCAGATGCCGCCCAGCACCCGGTGGCGCCGGCCGGACAGCAGCGAGAGGCAGCGCCGCGCCTCGGCGGCGCTCTCCGCCTTGGGCAGGATGCGGCGGCCGCAGGCGACCACGGTGTCGGCCGCCAGCACGAAGCATCCCGGATGCCGGGGAGCGACCGCGTCGGCCTTGGCGCGGGCCATGCGGGCGGCATAGGGGCGCGGTTTCTCGGCGGGGAAGGGAGTTTCGTCCGCCTCGGCCGGGTCCACCCGATCGGGGACAAGCCCGATCTGCGCCAGCAGGTCGCTGCGGCGGGGGGAAGCGGATGCGAGGATGAACGGGGCGCCCTGAGGCGGGCGCAATACCAGTGGGGCGGTCATCGCTCCGACCAGCCCAGTCCGATTACTTGAACCGGAACGTGATCCGACCCTTGCTGAGGTCGTACGGGGTCATCTCGACATTGACCCGGTCGCCGGCCAGCACGCGAATGCGGTTCTTGCGCATCTTGCCGCTGGTGTGCGCGAGGACTTCGTGGTCATTGTCCAGCTTCACGCGGAACATCGCGTTCGGCAGCAGTTCGGCAACAGTGCCGGAAAACTCGATCATGTCTTCTTTTGCCATTATCGCTCCTTGTCGCGGTTTTGAGCGTGCCTTAAGTGCGGGCGCGGGCTTCAAAGGTCAAGTTGTTTTCCCGAAACTCACCCGAGACCATCGCGCGTGAAACACGCAGGACGCAGGGAGCGGACGAATGCCTGATCGCCTGCGCCTCAGCCGCAAGGCCGGATGGCGCCTGCCGCCCGGAGCGCGCAGCGTGGCCCGTCCCCATGTCTTTGGTAACCCGTTCACGCCGCACTGGTTCCACGAAGCCGGCGGAACCGGGGACTGGCGCCCGGCGGTGGTGGCCGCCTTTCGGGCCTGGCTCGAGGGCAGCGCGCACCGGGACGTGGCGCCCGAGCGGCGCGCGGAAATCCTGTCCCGACTGGAGGACCTCCGCGGCCTGCACCTCGCCTGCTGGTGCCCGCTGGACGGACCGTGCCACGCGGATGTCCTGCTGGAGGCGGCCAATGGGAAGAGCGAGCTATCCCCGCACCCGTCGTCCTGATGCAAATCAGGATCTGCGGTGCACTGGCGCCGGCAGCTTGATCCTGACTTGCGTCAGGATGACGGGTGCGGTTGGTTCAGATACGCGAACCGGGTCCTGATCCGCTCCACCAGACTGTCGCGCACCGCGCGGTAGGCGTCGAGCCGCGTCTCGCGGTTGCCCTCGATCACCGTCACGTCCAGGGTCGGCCAGTATTCGATGTCGCAGGCCATGGTCCGGGTCAGCTCGATCGCCCGGTGCTGGGCTTCCGGCGAAAGCGAGACGATCACGTCGAAGAACCCGTCCTCCAGCATGTCGAAGCTCTTCGGCCGGTGGCGGCCCATGTCGATGCCAATCTCGTTCATGACCTCGATCACGAACGGATCCAGGTTGCCCCGCCCCACCCCGCACGAGTCCACATAGATCCGGGTCCCGGCCATCGCCTTCAGGATGCCCTCGGCCATGGGAGAACGCACCGCGTTCATGCTGCAGGCGAAGAGCACGGCGCTGGGCTGCTGGATTGTGGCGAAGGGATCGCTCAGGGACACCGGCTCATCCCCGGATATGCAGAACGCAGAGCAGCGTGAACAGCCGCCGGGCGGTGGGATGGTCGAGGGCGATGCGGCCGTCCAGCCGGTCGCGCAGCATCTGCGAGCCCTCGTTGTGCAGGCCGCGGCGGCCCATGTCGATCGCCTCGATCTGCGACGGGGAGAGCCGCTTGATCGCCTCGTAATAGCTCTCGCAGATCTGGAAGTAGTCCTTCACCACTCGGCGGAACGGGGCGAGATGAAGGGCGACCCGGGTCATCGGCGTGTCGGAGGTATCCCGGATGTCGAAGATCAGCCGGTTCTCCTCAACGGAGAGCCGAAGATGGTATGGCCCGGCGCCGGCCTCGTGCGGGCGGAAGCGGTTGTCCTCGAGCAGATCGTAGACGGCGATCGCCCGCTCCTGCTCGACCTCGGCGCTGCGGCGGATCACCGTGCGCTCGTCGAGCGAGATGTGCACTATGCGCGCGTCGTCGCCGGTGGGATCCAGCGGCGCGGTGTCGGAGCCGTCACCCGACATGCGCCCTCCTTAGCTGTTCAGCGCCGGTTCAATCGAACGGCAATCGACCGTGCGTGGGCATCCAGGCCTTCCATTTCCGCCAGTCTAATCGCTGCGGGCCCCACCGCGCCAAGCCCCTCGGCCGTGGCGGCCACGGTGGTGGTGCGCTTCATGAAGTCGAGCACGCCCAGACCCGAGGAAAACCGCGCCGTGCGCGCGGTCGGCAGCACGTGGTTCGGACCGGCGACATAGTCGCCCACCGCCTCCGGCGTGAACCGGCCGAGGAAGATCGCGCCGGCATGGCGGATGCGGTTCGACAGGGCGTCCGGATCCTCGACCGCCAGTTCCAGATGCTCCGGCGCCAGCCGGTCCACCAGCGGCGGCACCTCGTCCATGGACTTGGTGACGATCACCGCCCCGTGGGCGCGCCAGCTCTCCGCTGCGATCTCGGTGCGCGGCAGGGTGACGAGGTGATCCTCGACGGCGGCGAGCACCGCATCGGCGAAATCGGCATCGTCGGTAATGAGGATGGCCTGGGCGTTGGTGTCGTGCTCGGCCTGGCTCAGCAGGTCGATGGCGATCCAGGACGGGTCGTTGTCGGCATCGGCCACGACCAGGATCTCCGAGGGGCCGGCGATGCTGTCGATGCCGACCTTGCCGAAGACATGGCGCTTGGCGGCGGCCACATAGGCGTTGCCCGGGCCGACGATCTTGTCGACCTTGGCGATGCTCTGGGTGCCGTAGGCCAGGGCGGCGATGGCCTGGGCCCCGCCGATCCGCCAGATCTCGGTGATCCCGGCGATGCGGGCGGCGGCGAGCACCAGATCGTTGACCACCCCGTCGGGGGTCGGCACCACCATCACCCGGCGCGACACGCCCGCGACCTTGGCAGGCAGGGCGTTCATCAGCACCGACGACGGATAGGCCGCCGTTCCGCCCGGCACGTAGAGGCCGACCGCGTCGATCGACGTCCAGCGCAGGCCGAGCCGCAGGCCGGCCGGATCGTTGACCTCGAAATCGGTGGGAAGCTGGCGGGCGTGGAAGCTCTCGATCCGCTCGGCCGCCAGTTCCAGCGCAGCCCGGGTCTCCGGGTCGATGCGGGCGACGGCCGCCTCGATCTGGGCGGCACCGATGGCGAGGCCGGTCTCCGCCGGATCGAACCGGTCGAAGCGGCGGGTATAGCCGATCAGCGCGGAATCCCCGCCCTCGATGACGGCGTCGATGATCGCGGAAACGACGTCGCCGACCTCGGCCTCGGTCTCCCGCTTGGAGTTGACCAGTTCCTCGAACGCCTCGGCGAAGCCCGGCTCCCCGGTCGCCAGCCTACGCGGCACGGGCAGCCTCCCGGAACCGGCCGATCAGGTCGTTCACCGGCCCGGGCCGGGTCTTCAGCGCGGTGCGGTTCACCGCCAGACGGGCGCTTACATCAGCGATCCGGTCGATCTCCACCAGCCCGTTGGCCTTCAGGGTCGAGCCGGTCTGCACCAGGTCGACGATGCGGCGGCACAGGCCGAGATTCGGGGCCAGCTCCAGCGCGCCGTTCAGCTTGATGCACTCCGCCTGAACCCCGCGCCGGGCGAAATAACGGCGGGTGACGTTCGGATACTTGGTGGCCACGCGCAGGTGCGACCAGCGCTGCGGATCCTCGTTGGCGGCCAGATCGGCCGGCGCGGCGACGGCGAGATGGCAGTGGCCGACATCCAGGTTCACCGGTGCGTAGATCTCCGGATGATCGAACTCCATCAGCACATCCGAGCCCGATACCGCCAGGTGGGCGGCGCCGAAGGCCAGGAAGGTGGCGGTGTCGAAGCTGCGCACCCGGATGATGTCGAGGTTCGGATCGGAGGTGGCGAACTGGAGCTGACGCGCGTCCTCGTCGAAGAACGCGTCCTCCGGTTCGACCCCGGCCCGCGCCATCAGCGGTGCGATCGCCTTCAGGATCCGGCCCTTGGGCACGGCCAATACAAGCTTGTCGTTCGCATTCACGGCTGTGTCGTCCCGTTGAAAACCTTGCGCCGTCGGCACGTGTGCGGCCTTAAGCGGCCCCGTCCGAGTGCTCGCCCTCGTCGTGGGACGGGCGGAACACGGTGGGCCAGGGGGTGCCGAGGTCCTCCACGTGACAGGACAGGCTGTCCACGTCAAGCCGGATGGTCGATTCGCCGGCGAACACCAGGTCGACCACGCCCTCGCCATAGGCCAGGGACAGCAGGTTCAGCATCTGCCCGGGATCGCGTCGGTCGATGCCCCGGGTGCGGACCTTGCGCACCCCTTCGAAGCGGATGCCGGTATGCACCCGCTCGAACGGCGTGTCCTGGCCCTCGGCCACGGTGCCGTCCGGCGCGATCTCCCAGCGGAACCGGCCGGCCACCAGGACGAACCGGTTCTCGTCGGCCAGGAAGCTCATTTCCGACACCGGCACGATCGCGTCCTGCAGATAGGCGGCGACCACGGTGAGATCCTCGAGATCCTCCGCCCGCACCCGCAGCGGACGGTCCCGCCCCTGATCCCCGAAGGGCCTGATCGCCGGCGTCCGGGCCATGCGCCTACTCCTCCGCCGCAGCGCGGTCGGAGGCGACGCGCCCCACATCGGCGCCACAGGCGGACAGCTTGCCCACCAGATCCTGGTAGCCGCGGTCCAGATGGTAGATCCGGTTGATCACCGTCTCGCCCTCGGCGGCGAGCCCGGCCAGCACCAGCGAGACCGAGGCGCGCAGATCGGTCGCCATCACCTGCGCGCCCTTCAGCTTCTCCACGCCGCGCACCATGGCGGACGCGTGGTGCACCGTGATGTTGGCGCCCATACGCGACAGTTCCGGCACGTGCATGAAGCGGTTCTCGAAGATCGTCTCGGTGATCATCGACGCGCCCCGGGACACGGTCATCAACGACATGAACTGGGCCTGCAGGTCGGTCGGGAAGCCCGGATAGGGCTCGGTCATCATGTCGACGCCCAGCACCCGGTCGCCGTCGCGGGCGACGCGCACGCCGCCCTCGACCGTCTCCAGGGTGACGCCGGCCCGGCGCAGGGTCTCCGCCGCCGCGTCGATCAGGTCCAGCTCGGTATCGGTCAGGACGACGTCGCCGCCGGCGATGGCGACCGCCATGGCATAGGTGCCGGTCTCGATCCGGTCGGCCACCACCTTATGCTCGGCCCCGCCCAGATCCGGCTTGCCCTGGATGTGGATGGTGTCGGTGCCGGCACCCTCGATCTGCGCGCCCATGGCGGTCAGCAGCTTGGCGAGGTCGCTGATCTCCGGCTCGCGGGCGGCGTTGACCAGCACGGTCTCGCCCTCGGCCAGGGCAGCGGCCATCATCAGGTTCTCGGTGGCGCCGACGGAGACGAAGGGGAAGGTGACCCGGCCGCCGCGCAGCCGGCCGCCCGGCGCCTTCGCCTCTATATAGCCGGCCTCGATGGTCACCTCGGCGCCGAGATCGGCGAGACCCTTGAGGTGCAGGTCGACCGGCCGGTTGCCGATGGCGCAGCCGCCCGGCAGCGAGACCTGGGCCTGGCCGAAGCGCGCGACCAGGGGACCCAGCACCAGGACCGAGGCCCGCATCTTGCGGACCAGATCGTAGGGGGCCACGGTGCTGTCGATCCGGGCCGCGTCCATGGCCATGTCGCCGCCGTCGCGCTCGATGCGGACGCCGTGCTGGCGCAGCAGGCTGGTCATCGACGCGATGTCGGCCAGATCCGGAACATTGGTGAGTTTGATCGGCTCGCCGGACAGCAGGCTCGCCGCCATCAGCGGAAGGGCAGCGTTCTTGGCACCGCTGATGGGGATCGTCCCGTGGAGCGGCCGGCCGCCCCGCACGCGAATCTGGTCCATGGATCACACAACATGTTGTTTGGTCGGTTCTAACCGACGGGGGCGGGAGGGCTCAAGCACGACGCCTTCTGGATGCACCCCCATTCGGGCGAAACCGTGGCATACCGCCATTTATTCCGGGTCGGCGGCATCCTTCGCGGGAGGCTCCGCATCCGCCCTTGCCCGTGATTGCGCCTTGCGGCGGCGCAGATTCGCGCGCAGGGCCTGTTCCAGCCGGGCAGTGCGGTCGTCCTTGGCGCCTGCGGCCGCGGGTCCGGCGGCGCCGTCCGTCGAGGATTTCGCCGGGCCGGTCCGGCGCTTGTCGCGATCCATGCTCCTCTCCGATCCTTGCGGTTTCATGCTGTCGCGCGCCGTCATCGTGTGGGGGCGGTGCCGGTCCCTGCAGCGGCCGATCCGGCGCGCGGGCGGTCCGTCCTATCACGGCATGTCATAAACCGGCGATAACGCACTTGCACCCCGCAGGTGTCTCTGGCATGTATGCGCGCCTCGCGGGTCGGCGCCCATCGCCAACGCTTTCAGCCCGCCGCAGGATGCTGCCGTAGCTCAGGGGTAGAGCACTCCCTTGGTAAGGGAGAGGCCGAGAGTTCAAATCTCTCCGGCAGCACCACCTTTCTTTCTGACATGCTAAGACCGTCTAACACCCTAAAAACATTCGACTTTTTGGTGTTCAAACAGCCTGTTTCTCGACTGTGCTCAACAGGCCCGTCAAAGGCCAGTCTCATCACTAAATTGCGGGCGTCCGGGCCGCCAATTTTCCAGCAATCATAAGGGTTTGCGAGAAATCGCATCGAGAGTTCAAACATTTCCGCGAACGGGCGTGCGGGCGCAGCCTTCCGCGAGGCCAGATCAAGCGCGACAAGCTTGTCCTTCTCCAACGCCTCTATGCGGTCTTCGAAGGCTTTCAGGGCGCGAGCGTTCGACACTTCCATCATGCGATCGACGACCTTGCCAATCTCGACTTCCAGCTCTCGTACCTTGTTCGCATAGGCTTTGGTGGTTGCCGTCAACCGGGCTGCCTGTGCATCCCACGCCTTGGCGAACAGGGCCGCTGCTAGGTCGAGGAAAGGACGCGAGGGCTGGAGCGTTCGAAGAACCTCCTCGAAGCGTCCATGCAGCTTCGCCGCTGGGATCGTCTTGCCTCTCTCCGCGCAGCCCTGGTGGTGACAGAAGTAATAGGGATAGTGTTGGTACTTGCCCTTGCTCCATCCTGCGGTCAGCGAATATCCGCACGCCGAGCATGCGACCGCGCCCCGAAGCGGAATATCCTCGCTCATATCTTTCCGCGCGGGCATGACAGGACGCATCTTGAGACGTTCCTGAATGCGCCAGAACGTCTCCTTAGAAACAATCCCCTCGTGCTTCGCCTCGCGCATGGAGATACCCCAACTCGGAGCCGAGACGTATCCACCATACAGGATTTGCTCGAGCATGCGCTTGACGGTCATCTGCCGTATACGCCCACCCGGCAGATCTTTTGGGAACTCCGGTTGAGCTTCTAGGTAGCGAACGACTTCAGACTGCGATTGATATCTCCCGCAGGCGAAGCCTTCGAGGGCTTCCCGGACGATGGAGGCAATTGGCTCGTCGTGAACGAGCACCTTTCCGCCGCCCTTGGCCGCTACGTATTTAAGGCCCACCGGTGGAACTGAGCGCACCGCATAACCTTGCTCGACACGGGCCATGGCCTTTTGCTTGTTCTGCCTCCCCATCTGGAGACGTTCCAACTCACCGGCAGCGGCAGAGATGATCTCGTTGAATTTGCCTTCGGGCGTGTCCTCGAAATTGAAGTTAAGGCATTCGCGCACAGCGCCACGCTCGGTCATGATCCGGCGTAGTTTCAGGTGAAACTCGACGTCTCTTGCATAGCGTTTTAGATCATCAAAAATTACAACGTAACGTTCGTGAGCCCGGGCATCGAGATAAGCCAGCAGTGCGACCATGCCCTTGCGGTTAATGAAATCACCGCCGCCTGAGACGTCATCTGGGAATACGGCCTCGACCGTATAGCCCTTCGCTTCGGCATACTGACGGCAGCGATACTCCTGACTATCAAGCCCGGAGCCGTCCTTGGTTTGCTTCTTTCCAGAGACCCGGCAGTAGATGACGGCTTTGGCCGGTCGGCTGATATTCGTGACGCTATTCATCAATGACTCCTCCCGCACGTGAACCGGCTTTTGGCCTGTTCAAGCGCATAAATTCTTCGATCAAATCACCATGGGAGGAGTTTACCATGCCAGGGCGCAAAGACGCCGATTTCCCGCAGAAATCTGGGACTTCTCCACAGGAAACCCGTGCCTGCTGCACCGGATGAACGTTGAAGCCGAGAGCGACGAACTCGCAAACGATACTCCAGATAAGCGTGATATATTCCGCCTTCTGCTCGTCGCTCCAGTCGGCTTCGGATAAGAAGTGCGCGAACTCGGTGGCGTCAAATTCGAGGGAGAGTGGGCTGGTCGCAGAGCGGGGCTCTTGGAGCCCGATTGGGTTTTGTGTTTTTTCCAGCGTCATTGCCATCTCCTTCGTCAAATCAACACCCCATGTCGCGTTCCTTTCCTTGGTAGCGACAGAACAAAAAGAGAACAATATCTACTTTAATTTGTGTCGCCCCGCAAGGAGAACCTCATCTGGATTCTCACTATCTTTCTTGGTCTCGTTCTTGATTGCGAATGGCGTCATGCGTTTCGCCGCGCTGACACTTGAATTCCGCCTTCCGCTCTTCACTCTCCCGTTCGCTGTTTTCGCGAATGGCTTCGCGCTGGAGTTCATTCGACCGTGTGTAGGTCTGCCTTGCGAGTTCGGAAAGACGAAGGAGATCGGCTCCGGCGAAGCTTTGTGAATCCCGGTAATTGCCGTCCTGATCGCGATAGGTCCGGCTGAACGTCGCCGAGTGCATGACGGAGTTCTCGGTTTCATTCCGCCAGATTGCAGACTTGAGATGGCCATCGCGCAGAGTGTCGGCAGGCTGCTTGTGCGAGTGTTCCTGCTCGGGCTGCGGCTGTTCGGTCTGATGCGGTTCGGTTCGCGGTTGCTCGTGCTGCGGCCCTCGCGACGAGGTCTGTTCAGTGTGGTCACGCTCCATGGTAGCTACCTCCTTGGCTGTAAATAGAATTGGCCCTGACTATTCGCGGCCTCGGGCGTTGAAGCTTGCACATCGGTCGTGCTGCTGGTCCGGTGGCCTCACCGAGCGAGAGGCTGCGAAATCTGCCTGACGCCGCGCTCGGTCATGAGCTTCGGCGTCCTGACGTTCGCGCTCCCAATTGGCATCGAAGGCTTCTCGGTCGGCATCGAGGGCAAGGGTTGGGCCAGGCCGCAATTCCGGTTCTGGCCGTTCGCGCCTGACCATGAATGACTCGCGCCGCGCCTCCGGCGCCATGTCCTCGCCTTCGGGCTCGAAGGCTTGGGACACGGGCGATACGTGGTCCAATGCTGAACTCTGGCCCGGAAGGTGATCCCGATTTTGCCAAGAAAATGCAGCGCGGCCCGTGTCCGGCGCTCCGGTCATGGCGGTCTCCTGTTGATTGATTGGATGGACGGGCGGCCGAGGCCGCCCGCCGGATGATTATCCGATGCGTGACCAGCGACCGCTTGCATACTGGGGCATGTGCGCGAAGCGTTCCGGCACTGGCTCAGTAATCACCGGCCGCCAGGAATGACCCCAGAAGGTTTTAACACGGACGCGGTCCATCGGCGGGTGATAAGGGTTCGGATGGAACTTTCCCGCCATAGAACGCTCCTCGTAATAAGGCCTGCGGTCCGCGTAGATCGGATGCGGCAGGCCATCGGCGAACAGATACATCTTGCCCGCCGGTGTGTTCAGGATCTCGTCAGGGCTTCGCAGATATCGTTGCCGTTTGGCGGGCAGTGCTGCATTGCGGGCGTGATGCGCAATCTTGAGACCCGTTTCCATCGGGTCTTGCCCGCCGATCAGCGCTTGCACGGCCAGATGACGGCCATGGCGGGCAATCTCCTGGCGCGCGGAATCCTCATGCGCCAGCGTTTCTGATCCAAGCATTCTCGAAACCATCGTGGCGGTATCCAGATCCCGAACTGCGAAGAAGCACCGCAACGCCGCGCTCGCAGTGATGATCGTCTCGGCCTCGGGTGCGATCGCACGCATCTGTTTCGTGCTCTGGAACACTGCGACCGGACGCACGCCAATGCCTGCGCCATATGAGAAGAGTTTTGCAACTAAAGGAAATCCGCCGAGCAAGGCGCACTCGTCTAGAACCCACGTCTGCTGTGTGGCTGATGGTGCTCTCGCCTTATAGATCATTCCGGAAACCAGAATGGCCTTAATGACCGGAGCCCATGCCTCGATGAATTCTGCAGGCGGCATCAAGTAGACCTGCCATGGCTGGGGTCCACTCGTGAGCTGTTCCATCGAAAAGTTGAAGGGCGGCGAGACGCTTGCCATCAGAACCGGATCGCTCAGAGCAGCGAAGGATTTGAGTAACTCGCCGAGAATTCCCGGAAATCCGTTGCCCGTGCTGGAGCGCGAAGCCGCAATTTCTTCCTCGACGCGCCGCGCGATCTCGAAACGGCTTTCGGACATCCGGAAGGCGACGTCGAGCCACGCACTGCCGCCCGCAGGGATAAGATTGATGGCACGGTATAGGTCCGGGAAGGTCAGGACCTTGTTTGTCTCGGTTAGACTGAGGGCAAGCGCTTCCAAAAATTCCCGAGCGCGCCCCTCGAAGTACACTCCGCCCGGGCTACCGCTGTTCGGTATGATATTCGCGCAAAAGACCTTCACGTCCGAGACAAGGCTCGGGCTATCGATCCGCACATAATCGAGCGGGTTGATGCGGCAGGATGGCAGCCCGCAGAGCGACATGGGATTCCAGTGCGCGCAAAATTTGCCATCGGCCGTTTGGTTCTGCGAGATGGCCGCCAGCTCGCCCTTGGGGTCCAATACGACGACCGAGTTGTCCCGAAGAACGCCGGGGAGCAGGCTGTAAGCGAGGTACGAAGCGAGTTTACCTCCGCGCGCCCCGGCGCAGAGCAGCACGCCACCCATGCCGCCGTACCAAAGGCTACGTGAGCCCAAGAACCCCGTGAACAAGCTGCTGGCGTGCTGGCGGAACAGGCCAGCCCGTGCGATGTCCCAGCGGCTCGCGAAGGCAGCCGATCCGTATGGTGTGGATGCATTGTCCATCTGCGATCCCCATTCCGTGAATAGAAAAAGGGCGGGGCAAATGCCCCGCCCTCATTTCCGTTCTGGTTCGTCGATCAGCTGCCGCCGATCGCGCCAATTACGATGAAAAGGATGAACAGCAGTGCCAGCGCCCCGCCGATAGCTTCCCAGTCGACAACGGTCTTGTAGCCGACGCGCTGGATGTTGACGGACCCTCGGTCTACCGGAATCTTCTTCGTGAACATCGCTCGATGTGCCCCTTCTTCAGGTTGCGAAACGCAGCAACAGGACGGTCGCTGCGGTAATGATGCCGGTCGAGACTGTCGCCACCGAGAAGGTGAAGATCAGGACACCGCTCACGACCATCCAGACGAGCTGAATGGGGGTGCTGATCCAATACCCATATTGGTGAACGACGTAATCATGAATGAACCAGATGGTCAGATTGTAGAACGGCCCGGTCCCGAGCAAAGTCACCACAAAAGCCACTGTGTATGAGAACCAACGGACGGCCGCCATGTAGGTTGTTTCATTGGCTCCTTTGTTTTGTCCGGGTACGTTCAAATCGGCCTCCCCTTTCTCTGTTGCGACAAAGGCGATGGATTCACTTTACGCTCTCCGGTCAGACCTCTCCTCGGATAAACGAGAAGAGGCCGCACAAAGCGGCCTCTTTGAACGGGTCTGACGCGATCGCAGCGGCACTAGATCGGTCTGTCTTCGTTGTCATTTGTTCCGCGAACACCCCAGAAGCGCGCTTTGGCTGGGTTGGCTGCCCGCAAGATCGTCGCGATAGCGCGAGCCCGCT
The DNA here is from genome assembly GCF_034377285.1 of Thalassobaculum sp. OXR-137. Taxonomy (NCBI): domain Bacteria; kingdom Pseudomonadati; phylum Pseudomonadota; class Alphaproteobacteria; order Rhodospirillales; family Thalassobaculaceae; genus Thalassobaculum; species Thalassobaculum sp. OXR-137. Next base: position 5,441,729 of record NZ_CP139715.1, read on the forward strand.
CCCGAGCCTCTTTTCGGATATGCAGCCGCCCTCGCGGTGGCGGTGAGGTGCAGGCCCATTCCCGAACCCAGTCCAGCCGTGCGGCTATGTCTTCCAGCACTGAAAGTGCTACGATGACCTCCTGTCCTTGGTCGTTGACGATGGCCCCAGGAAAGTCGCGGTAGTCGTTGAGAAGCTTCAGAACAAACTGTTCAGCGCCCAGGTGGTAGCTCGCGGCGTGAGACCGGATGTCCCGAACGAACTCGGAATTGCTCAGTTCCTCGTCGGTTACGAGGGTGGCGACCCGACAGCGACAGTAGCCATGGTTTAGGTAGAATTGGCAGATGGCAAACCGGGGAACGAGACTGTTTGATGGACATGTGCTCATGACAGGCCTCCCTTGTGGTTGCCTCTCATCCTCATTTTCAGAGTGCGCAGTGTCGAATACGTAGAATTTGGTGTGAGCGCTTGCGTATTCAGGGTGAGAGGTGGGGGTAAAATTCTCTAAATTGGTTAGTTTTTGATTTTCAATTGCTTAAATAGCTTTGCAGGGCGCTTTCCTGCGGGCTTTTCGCCATATAGGCGTGTCAATCTAAGTAGCTTCCCAGCTCTTAGCAAATTTTTTGTATACACATATGTAGGGTGGGCGCGCGGCAGAACTCGTTGATTTGTCGTTGTTCTGCCGCGTGCTGTGTCCTGCCAAGTGGCTGAACGATTAGCGCGGACCCAGACTTCTCTCTGCTGTAACCAGCTTTTTTAGCACCCAAGGCACAGAAAACTCCTCAAACGGGACCGCGCGGCATTCAGTTTCAAAGAAGCGTCGCTCGCCATCAGCGTCCGTAGAAGCTCCGTCCGGCGTATTGGAGAGTGCTGCTACCTTATAATATCCAACATGGCGCGGATCCTTTTCGAGGCCGTATTGGTGATTTTTTACAATCAGAACCGGCCAGTGATTAATGCCTCTCCGGTCCTGCGTGCTCGATAACATGCGACCTTGCAGGTACGGCAATTCACCTCTGCTTTCTGGCAAATTTGTCGTGATGAACACCATGTCCTTTGCACCGCGCTCGCGCTCGCGGATCTCCAGTGCCCAAAACCAGGCCTCCGCAGTGCGTGCGACGGTGCCGTCATACTCAAAGTTGTTGGCTCGCCCGCCTTCCACATTCGGGATGTCCATTTTGCACCGAATTCGGAAGTCGCTCGGCGACTGTGGTTTCCCGCTGCCCAGCATGTATCGAATGCAAAGCGGCATCTGGAGAACGACAGGCTCTCGCTCGTCGATATACTCGAGTCTATAGATGGTATAGAGACCGCCATACGCACGCATGAAACCATCGGCAACGTCGCGCTCCATCGAGAAGATCGTGAATGTAGGGAGCATCCGGGCATATAGGTCATCGATCACAAAGTGGCTGATATGTCGGGGTATGTTCAGCATTTCCGCAAAATTCATCGCCCCTAGCTGCCCACCGATCAGGTCGTAGTCCAGATATTCACCCGCTTCATCCTGGAGCTCGAATTCTGACGCGACGGCTTTGGACAGTTCTAACGTGCCTCCCGTGCGGTCTGCACCATCGCGCCATTCGGCAATCTTTTTGCGGGTTACGACGATCGAAGATTGCCCTTTGCCCAGGTCGAAACCCGTGTTCGCGGAGCGCGACTTCCCTTTCAGATCGAAGAGCGCGCAGTACAACAGGGCGAGCTTCTTCTGTGCTTCTGTTACTCTCTCCATACGCGATCTAATCTCCAAATATTGATGACAACAGTCTGGCCGCTCCCGCCGCCCAGCCGTGGCGGGAGTTGCTAGAAAGATGGATGGATTAGAAATCCCCCAAGGCGACGGTAGCGCCGCAGGATGAACACGTCATCGTAGATATTGATGAAATCGTGATAGCAGTATGCTCGGCAAGACTATGAGTCTTCATTCCTGAAAACAGACCGGTAGCTTGAAGGCGAGCAGGCATGCGATAGCAACCAAGGCCTGTAGTTAACGGAATACTAATATATATTGTATACAATCCATGTAACGGCGTACCTCGAGTTGAGGCTCGCCGATGGATTGGGGAGGACAACATTTGAGCCATGAGTTTGCATGAGACATTCCGGTCAGCGCATGACCCCGAGGCAAAACCAAACACTGGTGAACTTGGTGGTTTGCGCGGTGATCCGGACGCCTCGGAACTCTCTGGGACGATCACCCTACATGACATCGACAATGCACGATTGCGCCTGCGACGCGGAGCTGAGGATGAGATTCTCAAAGGACAGATCTCAGGGACGGTATCCGGCCTGATCCTGACCGGATCGGCCGTGGCCATCCGTGAGACCGAGCTGGCAAAGACCGCTGACGAGCGTAAGGCCGAGCAGGCACGCTACATCGAACTCCTGCTCGAACAGATCGAGTAACTTCAGAGCAACATTATCCGGCTCGAGACCCGTATCGCCGAAATCGAGGAGAAGCACCTCAGTCCCGAGGAGAAAGCGCGCATCAACGCCCTGCCGGAGCACGAACGTCAGGCAGCCAAGGATAACGTGCTGCGCCGGAAGGTTCAGGACCGAACGATGTCATCGGCCGAGTACGAGGAGTGGCTACGCCTGCGTGCCGATGTCGCCGACCAGAAGGACGAGTTGGCGCGGAAGAACCGGGAACTGCGGCGCGTTCACAGCCAGACATACAATGATATTCGCGAGCGGGCAGAGTTGGGCGGCGTGCCTGAGGCGATGACGGATAGATCCGGACGCGAAGGTCTAATGGACGTGGCCGAGATCACCGCGGCGGACCGTCATACAGAAGAGGTGATCTCAGTAACAGACGCGCTGGTAGGGTCGGAACTACGGCTTTTGGAGTTGGTCCGGCTGGCAAAGGCCGAACCATCTGCCGAGGCACTCGCCGAGATCGATGGATTTATCGCTTCGCTTGACGAGGCCAGCCTGGACGCACTCGTCTATGACACTGACACCGACCCACTGATACAGACTCGCGCCGGCATCTTGCAGGTCAAACGCCAGCTTGCCACTCTCGATGACCTCAAGGGCACATCGGCATACGTAGATAGCGTTGAGATGATTGTCTCTGACATGCCTGAAAAAGTTCGAGAGGCATTGCGGATGGAGCCGGGGCTCGACGACCAACTTGCCAGCTCGATGTATCGGTCATTCTCTGAGACCTTAGATCAGGAGGTTGAGCATGGGACGCTCGAATCTCCCCGAGCGAGCCCGACTTCCGTTTTCCCTCCCGGCTCCATCAATGGCTACAAGCTTTAGCCTTTGCACCGACGCAGTGCGGCAGCCCCAGCGCTGCCAGCCTCAGTGAATCTGGACACCTTTCCGTCTATCTCCACACCAATATGTTTTGGAAGGCCGCGTTCCGTCGTTACGGTCGCCGGGCATCCGTTCTTCTCCAGAACGCGCGCGATGCTATCTGCCGTGAATGGGTTGAAGCCGGGTCCAATCCGCAGAATGACGGACTTTCCGGTCATCACCCCCTTTTCTGTCGCAGCAACACCAGAAGACGACAGGGAGCCTGCATTGTTGCTACCGGCCAGGGTCGTTGCAGGAACTGACGCTGCCACGAGAAGAGCCGTAATCGCTACTATCTTTCTCATCCGCGTTTTTCCTAAAGTGCGCAGAGAATTGACTTAACGGTATTCTCTTCGCCATAATCGATCGGTATTGATAACTACGATTTTTCTTTATTGATGAACGAAATTAACTTGAGCAATGGCGGAAATCCGCCCTATTATCCGCATCAGAGCGACGAGCTGCGCCCTTCCGGCGACCAGAGCGAAACCGATGGATTTTGCGCCGCCATGGAGGGCCGCATGGCCGAACCAAACTCCGAATTGGACGCGGATGATGAGGCGAGTGGTCGGCTCATCGCATACGCCCGTGTGTCCACACAGGATCAGCGCCTAGACTTACAGTTGAATGCGTTGAGCGCTGCCGGATGTGAAGAGGTGTTCACCGATCACGGTGTATCCGGCGCTAGAGGGCGTCGCCCCGGGCTCGACCGTATGCTTCAGGAATTGCGGCGCGGCGACACCGTCGTCGTGTTCAAACTCGACCGTCTCGGCCGGTCTGTCGTGAACCTCTCGAACCTGCTTGCGCGTTTCGAGTCAGAAGGCGTTCACTTCCGTTCGCTATCTGAGGGCATCGACACGACGACAATGGGTGGCCGTCTTGTCTACAACTTGCTCTCCGCCATCGCGGAGTTTCAGCGCGACCTCATCATCGAGAACACCGTCGAGGGCCTGCGTGCGGCAAAACAGCGGGGCAGCCAGATCGGCAGACCCCGCAGCCTTACGCCGTCCGACGCGGCTGACGCCCGCAAACGGCTTCGTCAGCCGGGAGCCAGGCCCGCGGATGTCGCCGCTCATCTCGGTGTTTCGCGCTCCACGCTCGATCGCTCTATCAAGCGGCTTACCTCGGACACGGCCGCCTAGAACTTCTTCCGAATTTGGAACGCGACCGAGGGCAGGTTTTCCGGAGAACCCCTTGCCATGTAGACAATAGCGAGATCCCCATGGGCGAGCGAGCTTGCGAACAAGCATCTCCGCAGGGGCGTTGACCCCAACAACCCGGATCACGCGCTCGCTCGGGTCGACAGGTTCTCTTGTATCAACCATGAGATATTGACGTGCTAGCCTAAAATTCACTAAATTGAAGAAAATACAACGATTGGTGATGTCAATGTTAATCGGCGTATACCCAGCGTCTAAAACAGTTCTTAAGTCAATAGAATATAAGTATGGATTGCAGAAAGACAATTGGAACGACTATAGTTTTAGAACTCTATATGGTCTTTATTATAATCCAGAGGGCGACGATTCGGAACTTGTTTACATTGGCGGCGTCAAAATTCTACGACGTGGGCAGACCGCTGCCGATCCGTTACAGGTTAATGATCCATTCGACTATCTAGGCCCGGAGTTTTGCTCGGTCGGGACGTCGCTGGACTATTACGAGCGCCTATCCAATATCCGGCCAAGCGATCGCCATGAAATCGTTACAGCGTTGAACGATGTTATTGCGAACTCGCAACTCAGTGTCGAGTTCATGGCCGAGCCCGGTTGGGAGAAATCGCTTTTTCGCGACAATTCCGAGTGGGAGCGGTTCCTCGATGACGCAACAGCGGTCTTCAACAATACATCGGGGCAATTACCGGATATCTCCACCGAATTCTCATTCCGACCGAGTAAGGCATCGGACGAACTCAACCTAAATTTCGATGCGCCAGAACCTAAAATGTACTCAGCGCCTTATCGTCGTGTGGGACCAAGCCGCAAAGAGGTTCTGCTTCCAAGGCGGATAGTTGCGCTGATCGGTCGCAACGGCTCGGGAAAAAGCACGCTCCTGGCACGACTGGCTCACGTAGCTTTCGCATCGAAGGATGCACGCATGAGTCCTAGCATTCGTGCTATGGGAAAATTGACTCCTCCAGATCTTAATTTCTTCCGTGTCATCACGGTGTCCTACAGCGCGTTCGACAACTTCACCGTTCCGGGGTTGGATGCACGAGACAAGCGGCAACAGTCGCTTGAGATCGAGAGGGGGCAAGGTCGTTTCGTCTATTGCGGCCTGCGTGACATCGCCGAAGAGGCTCGAGAAAACCTCGCGTATGACGCGTATGAGTCGCACCGGATTCGCGAGGCGCCGAGGCAAAATGAATTGGGGCACCAGCGAAAGACGTATCTGAAGTCGATCGACAAGCTGGCGGATGAGTTCGACGCGTTGGTCAAACGGATCAAATCGACGGGGAGGAGAAGTCTCTTTCAAGCAGCGCTTGAACCGATCTTTGTCGACCCTTCGTTTTCCCAACTCAGCGAACTAGAACCCGTGGAGTTGCTCGACGACAATCCTCGCCAAACCTTCATGGATTGTAGCACCGGGCACAAGATCGCGTTGCATGTCGTAGCGTCTCTGGTCGCAAACGCCACGCGAAAATCCTTGGTGCTTTTTGACGAGCCGGAGACCCACTTGCATCCACCCCTCGCGGCCGCTCTGATGCACTCCTTACGCATCATCCTTGAAGAAACCAATGCATTCTGCATCGCGGCCACGCATTCGCCCGTTGTTGTTCAAGAAACATTGGCTCGCCACGTCCGCATTGTTACCCGCAGTGGCGACGAGATGCAGTTCTCGAACCCTAGGCTTGAAACCTTCGGCGAAAATCTAGGCGTTCTTACATATGACATTTTTGGCCTCACAGTGGCGGACACTGATTTTCATGAGGTTCTGAATCTTCTGGTCAAGGGTACGGAGGAAATCGAGGAAATTGATACCCTTTTCGATCCAGGGCTGAGCACTCAGGCTCGTGCATATATCCTCTCCAAGCTCGCGATGAAGAAGAGGGCGAATTGATAAACCTTCCCATGCCCTCACGTGCAAGCGCGAAAGACGACCTTAAGAAGGTCCTCGTAACGTATGAGTACCGCGGCACGCGGGGCTATGCCGCTAGTGACGCCGAAATTAATGCCATCTTAGCGCTCTATAATGAATATGACCGAACACCGGCGATCCCATCGAACTCTCTAAAGGGGCAGGGCCTCGTTAATGCATTGAAAGAGGCTGTAGCGCATGCGTATTTGCAAACCTATGAGGGGAGAAAAATCCCTCATGTGCGAGAACAAGCATTCAAGGGCGTGAGCCAATGCCCGATTTGTGGAATTGGTAAACCAGGCGAGCTAGATCACTTTTTACCTCAATCAAAATACAAACCACTTGCCATCTATTCCAGAAATCTTATCCCGCTCTGTCATGACTGTAATGACATAAAGAAGGCAAAGGACGAAGAGGCTGGGGGGCGACTTTTCCCTCACGCATATTTCGATATTTTGCCGGACGAGGATTTCGTGAAAGCCGAGGTGGACATCGTAGATAGCGGCTTAGTGGCCAATTTCTCTATCGATCAAAATGTCGCCAGCATGCCCCCAGTCTTGTACGATAGGCTCGTCTACCAAGCGAACACGCTCAACTTGAGTGAGAGGTTTGGCGAGGAGATATCCGGCGTGCTCGTGAGCCACATTGTGCATCTTCACCTGATGTTCCGAGAAGGGGCTCAAATGGTGCGGAGTTTTTTGCTTACGCAAGCGAATGTGGAAAGACAGACCTATCATCGAAATCATTGGCGTCCGGTTCTCCTTCAAGCGCTCGCCGATCATGCTCCCTTCTGTAATGGAGGGTTTGCCACCGTGTTGCCGATGGATCCCCAGTTACTTCAGGACATGACGGCTGACACCGAAGGCTAGGTCTATCAAATTGAAGCCCGGGTGCGGGCAGGTCGTCCTTAGCGACCTCGCTTTCCTCGTGGACTCTGTCCGTCGCGTTGTGGTGCACGCCACGTAGGACAACTTCATTGTTCGGTTGTGGCCTGATGTAGTATCTGAATAGCCGCGGAGCGTTGACACGCTGGGTGGGTGAGGTGACATCGCACCTGAATTTGAAGTTTCGTGCTTGCTGTTGTCGTTAATGCGGAACGCAAGATGTGCGGGGGTAGTACCCCCGCCGGAAGAGCTCACTCGCTGGCGCTCCCTCGGCAAGGTGGCCCGCTGCGCGCCCCCGTTGCATCCCCCCGGCTTGTGGCCCGTCCGGGGCATCGAGCCCACTCCCGCGCCAACGAACCGTATCGGCGGTTCAACACTCGCACCGCAACGCCCGGTGCTGGACGATACTTTATGTGGTTGCGCATAGCCGGAGGGTTATTGCGCAAAACGCACTATGCGCAACTTTAATTGCGCATAACGGTTTAAGCGCAATTATCAGACCCGTAGTTAGACGGGGTTCTTGCAAACCCTCCACGCCCTGTTTGTTGGGTTCCAGCAGACCGTTCACGGGCGGCGCCGAATGGAGATGACCGTGAGCGCGTTTAGATGGGCATGTCCGCTTCAATGTCCGGTTTGTTGAGGGAGAAGATAAAACAATACCAGTGTATTAGGGCCTAGTTATGCGTTTTGTTCGACCCATGTGATGTCCGGTTCGAACCCCACAAGCTTGATTTTGGATGTGGGGCATTTGCGTCGTGTTCGGCTGGGCAACTTGAGATAACCGCTCTTCGCCGCGATTGGTACTCTAGACTCGCTTTTCACAGCGAGTGTTGATACCGGAGTGAATCTCCCCAGAACCGCCGTTTGAAAATTCCCCAGTTGGCGTGTCGCCGGTCATCCGGGGCGCGCCCCGGATGACCGGCGGCGGCGAGTTGCCGATGCTCCTCTCGGTCGGCGAGAGGAGTTCGGCGGTGATCAAACTGGGAGAGATGCTCATGATCTTGGAACTGCATCGGCAGGGGCTGTCTATATCGGCGATCGCACGGGAGAGCGGGTTCGACCGCAAGACCGTTCGTCGCTACATCGAGCGCGGCCTGGAGCCACCGAGCTATGGCCCACGCAGGCCACGGTCACGTCTGCTGGATCCGTACACCCCCTATCTGCGCGAACGCGTGATGACGTGGCCTGGCCTGACCGGCGCCCGGCTGCTGCGAGAATTGCGGGACCTCGGCTATAGCGGCGGCTATACGGCGGTGACGGATTATCTGCGTGATATCCGTCCCGCGCCGACACCGGGTTATGAGATCCGCTTCGAGACACCTCCCGGTCAGCAAGGACAGGTCGACTTTGCTCAGTTCCAGGTGGTGTTCACCGATGAGCCGGAACAGCCGCGGATCGTGTGGCTGTTCTCGCTGGTCCTGGGGCATAGCCGCCTGATCTGGGCACGGTTCGTCGCCCATCAGGACCTAGCGACAGTGCTGCGCTGCCACGTCGCCGCCTTCGACGCGATCGGCGGCGTGCCACGCGAGCTTCTCTACGACCGCATGAAGACGGCGGTGATCGGCGAAGCTGCTGACGGGGAGCCGCGCGGCATCGTCTACAACAGGGCCCTTGTGGATCTGGCCCGCCACTATGGCTTCCACCCGCGCGCGTGCCAGCCCTACCGGGCCAAGACCAAGGGCAAGGTCGAGCGGCCGTTCCGATACATCCGCGAGGACTTCTTCTTGGCCCGTTCGTTCCGCAACCTGGACGATCTGAACGAGCAGCTGCGGCGCTGGCTGGACAGTGTCGCCAATCCCAGGGTGCATGCCACAACCCGGCGGGTCGTGAACGAGGCGTTCGCCGAGGAGAAGCCGCACCTGCTGGTTCTGCCTCTGGCGCCGTTCCGCTCCGTACTACGTCTGGAGCGACGGATCTCCCGGGAAGGGATGGTAAGCGTCGGTGGCAACTTCTACAGCGTTCCGGATGCCACCCGGCGGCGCACGGTCGAGGTGCACACGCTCGCCCAGGAGATCAGGATCTTCGAGGACGGCACGTTGATCGCGACCCATCCGGTCCTGGAAGGCCGCCACCAGCGCCGGGTGGCTCCTGGACACCGAAAAGGAGGGGGCTCCACAGGACGAAGACGTGGAGCCGACGGAGATGTGGTCGTCAGCCGAACCGGCGACGTGGTCGCTCAGCGCTCCCTGGAGTTCTACGACGCTGTCGCTCGCCGTCTTGCCCGGGAGTGCCGGTCATGAGCGCTCCAGGTGATCTGACCCCGTCGACCCTGGAGCGGATCCGCCACGATCTGGTCGGTCTGAAAATGCCACGCGCCCTGGAAGCCCTCGATCAGGTCGTGCGCCGCCTCGAGCACGGGGAGATCGGTGCTCTGGAGGCCATCGACATGCTGCTCGCCGAGGAACTGACCCTGCGCGAGAACAGCCGCATCAAGACGGCCCTGCGCATGGGCCGACTGGCGACCATCAAGACGCTCTCAGGGTTCGACTTCTCCTTCCAGCCGTCGCTCGACCGCGATCGTATCCTCACCCTCGCACAACTCGGCTTTATCGGTCGCTGCGAGGTCGTCCACTTCCTCGGCCCGCCCGGCACCGGCAAGAGCCATCTGGCCATCGCCCTCGGCGTCGAGGCGGTGAAGGCAGGGCGCAGTGTCTACTTTTGCACACTCGCCGACCTGCTCGGGCAACTCGCCCGCGCCGAGCGCGAGGGACGGCTGACGGAACGCATACGCTTCTTCTGTCGACCGGCTCTGCTGATCGTTGACGAGATCGGCTACCTGCCCGTCGTTCCTGGGGGTGGCAACCTGTTCTTCCAGCTGGTCAACGCCCGATACGAGCGTGGTGCGATGGTCCTGACCTCCAACCGCGGCTTTGCCGAATGGGGCGAGGTGTTCGGAGACCCGGTCGTCGCCACCGCACTCCTCGACCGCCTGCTGCATCATGCTCTGGTCATCCAGATCGAAGGCTCCAGCTACCGGTTGCGCCAGCACGCCGACCTCATGCCCGAGCACGTCCGCTCCAAGGCTACCATCACACCGCCGACCCCAGCACCGCTACGACGGCCAAGGGGACGGCCGCCCAAAAACGACCACATCACCGCGACAACCTGACCGGCGAAACTGGGGAAATTTACTTCGGCGCTTCTGGGGAAATTACGGGCGGCATTGACAGCGAGAAGCTGGACAGAAACGATTCGTCAGGGTACTGTTAACTATTCAAGAACGAGACCATTATGGAATCAATTTTCAGGGCCAAGGGACATTATTCACAGTGCAACAGAGAACTTATCATTTTTCGGGGCCAGTAACGGTTTTTCAGGAGCAGCGGCTGCCTGACGCCGCGACGCCAGCAGGGTATAGCGCCTTAATCGATGCCTGCGGGGTCGAGGCGCCGCTTCCACGAACGCTGTTCGCCACAGGCGAACGCCATCGCATCGTCGAAGCAAACGGCTGGCGTATCCTCACTCCGCGTCACGCACCGGCTCCCAGCCTAGAAGGCCATCTCACCTTTGCACTGAAATACGAGGGGCTCGATCTAGCCCTCTTAAAGCGTCTGTTCGGTATCGTCGGGCCTGCCGAGATCGAGGCACTCATCCGCGAGAAGCCCACCGGCAGTTATGCCCGGCGCGTCTGGTTCCTTTATGAATGGTTGACCGGCGAGCGCCTCAATATTCCGGACGCTAAAGCTGGTCGCTACGTCCCGGCACTCGATCCCGAGTTGCAGTGGGGTGTGGAAGGAGAGAACTCCAGCCGTCACCGGGTCAGAAATAACTTGCCCGGGACGCCAGCATTCTGCCCGCTGGTCTTTCGGACAGAGGCCTTAAGGCGGTTTGTTGATCTCAATTTACCCAGCCGCGCGCAGGAAGTGATCGCGAGCGTGCCCCGTGACATTCTCGCTCGAACGGCGGCTTTTCTCCTGCTCAAAGACTCCAAATCCAGCTACGCGATCGAGGGTGAAAGTCCACCGCAGGAACGAATCCAGCGATGGGGGCGGGCGATCGGAGAAGCGGGGCGGCTATCCCTTGATCTAGCCGAACTGTTGCGCCTGCAAAAGATCGTGATCGGGAAAGCACGCTTCATGAAGCTCGGCCTTCGCATAGAAGGCGGCTTCGTCGGAGAGCACGATCGCGACACACGCATGCCCCTGCCGGATCATATAAGCGCCAGGCCGGAAGACCTCGAGACGCTCATAGACGGCATGATTGCCTACGAGCATGGTCCAGCTCGCGAGATCGACCCCGTTATCGCCGCAGCCGTACTCGCATTCGGCTTTGTCTATATTCATCCGTTCGAGGACGGAAACGGGCGGATCCATCGCTATCTCATCCACCACGTCTTAGCGCAGCGCGGTTTCAACCCGCCCGGCGTCACCTTCCCGGTGTCAGCGGCGATCCTTGAACAGATTGATGAATACCGCCGTGTGCTGGAATCACACTCGCAGCAGCTTCTCCCACTTATCGAGTGGAGGCCAACCGCCAGCTTCAATGTGGAGGTGCTTAACGATACCGCAGACCTTTATCGCTTCTTCGATGCGACGTTACATGCCGAGTTCCTCTTTGCCTGCGTCCGCAAAACAATTGAAGAAGACCTTCCGGCCGAGGCGGATTTTCTGCGGCGATACGACCAGTTCCGCAGCCAGATAGAAGCCCTGTTTGATATGCCGGAGCGGATGATCGACCTCCTGTTTCGCTTTCTGCACCAGAACGACGGCCAGCTCTCGCAGCGCGCCCGCACGAACGAATTTCAAGCGTTAACGGGCGAGGAAGCAGACAATGTCGAGCGGCTCTATGCTTCCGTGTTCGGCAGCCCGCCGGAAATCCGCTCGATGAGCGATCTGGATATCGCCTTACGGAATCGCGAGATCATGTGGCCGCCGCACTGCACCAAGGCACGTGACGGCAACCACCGAATTGCAAAGGTGACGCCAAGACGGTCGACGGTTCACGAAGGATGGACCTATCAGGGCGTTTGCGGTCTTTGTGGGGAGATGATCGACACTGGGGAGCCCCACGACCGGGCAACCTGATATTCGGCGCCCTAATTTTGGTATTAGGGTGGCTTTTATACCGTGGGTTGATTGCAGGGGAGGGAGCCGTGGAGCCGCAGGTCGTCGGTGCGTTCATTTCATTGGGTAGCGTCATCATCGGTCTCGTCATCCGCGACATCGTGATGGCGCTACATCTCTCAAAACAGAAGCGCGAGACCGATGCACAGGAAAAGGCCGACGAGCATGCGCGGCAACGCCACGACCTTGTGAAGCTATACGCCGATCCACTTCGTGAGTCTGTGATCAGCCTTCGAAATCGGCTTTCCGAAATCACAAATACCGCACAAGGCCGTTATTTGCGCGCTGACGCACCGCCATCCCCCTTCACTGAATACAAGCGTATTAGTACGATCTATCGGCTTGCTGTGGTTCTCGGTTGGGTTCAGGCATTCCGGCGGGAGCGCAGTTACCTGGACCCGGCTACGACGGCATCGGCAGACGAAGCGGGTAAGGTGATCGGCGGGATTGAAGTCGCGCTTGCAGATGGCCAGCACGTTGAGCAGCAGCGACTGGAAGAACTCGCGTCTCTTTGGAAAGTCGCCCCACATCTATTGTCCGACAGCGCTTGCACCGCGTCTCTCGCAACTGAAATTGACGCCGCTCGCCGAGAGTTTCTCCGAGAAAAGGACCGGCTTAGCCCATCGGATCTTGAGCCAGCCGATCAGTTTGGCTTGGCTCTTCGCTGTGCCAATTTGATCGGAAACATCACAAAATCCGATATTCCCGAAGGATTGGTGCGCGCAACGACGGAGGAAGCCACTGTCTATCTCGGGATCAAAGAGGCCTACATTTATCGCGACTGGCAGTGCGCGATCGGCGACATGATGATTTCGACGTCTGGCATTGGCGGACGTCGCTTCGACGTGATGGGCTATCGTGACTTCGAGGAGCGGTATCTCGCCGCGGCCGCACAGGACGGCGACACGCCGGACAAGCGCTGGTTTGGTCGGTTAGACGCGATCTTTCACGATCTAGACATGCAAAAGTCCGGCATTTTCGATGCGAGGCGCGAACAAGTCCGAAAACTCTATAGCTCCTGTAACGGATTGCAGGAGTATCTCGACAGGAAGCTAGAAACTCTAAAAGGCGGGGATCGTTCAACGAGAAGCTCTTTGTTCGCTCGATAACGACACGCAGGCTTCAGATCATCTCCGGAAACACTGACTCAGCTCTGGCTTGATCGGCTTCGATCTTAGTGTTTCGAAGCGCTACGGTTTCCATATATTCCTGAGCCTCGATATCCCGGAAAAACGACGCACCGGGTGCCAGCCGGGCGACAGCTTCTTCGACCTCGTCCAGCCCAACTCGGAAAAACTCTTTCCGATAGTTGGCTGCATTGACACGCCTCCCTTCAAACTCAAGATGGAGCGCGCGCTCCAAGGCAGGAGCTTCGTCGCTGTAGATCATCGCATGGGTATCGAACACAAAGGGCACGCTGGCATCACCCAACTCACGAACCCGGTCCGTCGGGTCTAGTCGCCTCGTGAGCCCTATCTTGACAACCTCGGGCCCGAACGAGCCGACGTTCGAAATGATGTAGACATAGCCCGAAGTCGTGACCTCAGCCATGGCCTGAGCACGCTCGACCTTCGCGTGGGCCTCCGCAAGATCAGCCTCAAGCATCTCAATTTGCCGCTGATATGCCTCGAGCTTCGCACCCTCGGCGCCCAAGGCTTCCGCCTTCGCCTTCGCAACCAGCTTTTGGTAGCGAGCCTCTTCCCGCTCGGCCTCTTCGATCTCGCGCAGCAATCTTTGTTCCTCGCGCGCGGCCCGGGCAGCTTCAGCGCGTTCCTCACGCTCGACCTTCTGCTTCTCCCTATACTCATGGGTCAGTTTTAGTTCGAGTAGCTTCAGCCGGTAGTATTCTTCGGCGATAGTGACCTGATTCGACACGTTCAGTTTGTCGATCTGTTCCCTGGCGTATCCGAGGCGTCGCACCATTGCGTTGGCGTTGTTCCAGCGGACGTTTGCGATGGCTGCATCGCACTCGTTGTTGAAAGCCCGCAGTGTTAGCCTGATAGCTCTGTTGGTCATCGTCTGCCCTTTGGACGCAGATCCGTCGACTGACCACTTGATGGCACAGGTAGCGGCGGTCTTATTGGTGACCATGGCCTTCTGCTTTGCCCGTACCGCCTCGATCTCTGCCTTAAACTGTTCGCTATCGGTGAAGTCGAAGTGAGGCTCGTATACACCCATCTCGGCGAACGCGAGGCGCTCGTCGAAGATTGCGACCTCGGACATCAGGCGATCGTAGATGACCTTCTTGTCGGCATACTGAGCGCGCAATTTAGAAATCGATGCTGTGATGGTCTCGACCTGGCTGGAGAGTTCCGATACTCGCGACTCAGCATCGCTAACGAGCTTGTTGGCGGTCTTTTCAGCGGCATCGACAAGCCCCTCTGCCTTCTCCATCGCATCATCGACGAGTTTTTTGGCCTCTCCATCCGCATCGAGAATGGTCGCGTATTTTTGCTCCAGCGCCTTGACCCGGGCCTCAGCTGTCCGACGCCTCTTCGACGTGGCCCCGAGGACGATAAGGAGAAGGAAAGTTAATCCGACGCTCGCTGCCAGTCCGATTAGCGTGTACGTGTGATTGATCGATTGAAGGTATTCCAAACTCGCCCTCCCCCTGAGGTGACTCATTCTTGTCCGATGATTGTTCGCGTCCGCCCAGTCCGTGAAAGTCAATCCGTCGGGCACCCGTCTCCGGCCCAGGATCTTGTGGTTGCACAACTCTCGATACTTTGAATGTTCTGTAATTTCGATCTTTAATTCAACACCGTACGATGCAACCCACCGGCGCCGCGCTTTAAAACTGTCTAAAGAACGGAAAAGTATCCCTTTGATTTAATCATAGGAATCGAGCAATCAGGCCGACGATACCGGCCGCAATCAGGTTGCCAGCCGCTCCTTCACAAGCCGATCTAATAGAACTAAGAAGTACACGAATACGACTGGAATCGGGCCGGGACGAATTTAACTGCTCCAGCGCTTCATGCGCGGCTTCGGATACCTTTGTTTGGATGCTGCTATCAAGTTGATCGGCGGAAGATACAACTTGCGATATTATACTTTTTAATTCAGATAAATCGGACTGAGAATAATTGACGTTCTGAGTAGAGTTCACATGCGATCGATCAACATCTCCGAAAACACCGACATTCTGTATATGATAGTTGTTAATAACTGGGTCGGCATGTGCAACTTTCTTCTCTTCGACAGAAAATCTCATTCCATCGCCAACGACACCGATACGCTCTAATTCAACTGACCAATCTAGTATTTTATTTCGAACTGCATCGAATATTCCAACAGCCTGTGAAATACCGATGTGCATCTGAAACTCTACATTCACACCAGTCTCTCGCGAAAGTACGGCCTGCGCCTCACCGGGAATGGGGTACGTTAAAAATCCAGATCCCCTAGAACTTCTTTCAACCACGTCCTCAAGAGACCCGAGTGGTTGACCAACTTTTACCAAGGTGACTAGGCGTTCCAGCTCTGGTTCCTCAAAAATTAAAGGCATCCAGCCATGATAAGGGTTGCGAAACTTAATCGAGCCCTTGATATGGCGATAATCAGGTGTATCGTCTAAACTATCGTATCCATTAAGTTCAAAATTAACCCATTGAATAAATTCAGATATATCAAGCTTTGCAGCAACCACCTTTGCCTTTCGAAGGAGGTCGATCGTTCTAACGGATCGGTCTAGCGCGTCACTCTGTAACTGAAAAACCAAACTGGCCATTGTGCATCACCATGCTCTATTCTTAAATATCGACGATCATATTACTTGGAAGCCATTTTGCACGCTCAATTATTGAGAAATATAAGCGATAATCATGCCTATTTTCAACTTTTCTCTCAAGCGCAGCATTTTCGTCCTTACTGCCTACGGCTCTAAATCTGTAGGCTCGACATTGCCGAGCTTTTCTTAATTTGGGCTCGTTATTGGCCTAACCGCGAGCGCAGAACACGGTAGAAGTCAGCCGTCGATTGGTGTTGTGCGACGGCTTCACGCAGATGCGTCTTTCGGCTCGTGAGTGCGCGGTCGGTCTCCTTGCTGACCCTAGCGTACTCGTCGAGGTCTCTCTCGGACTGAAGATAGGGCCATTTCTTCAGATACTCTGGTAGCGTGACGTAAAAGCCGGTCGAGAACGTGGCAATCGGTTGGTCCTTTTCCGTCGCCACACCAATTTCCCAAGGCACCCACCAGGATGTCTTCGTACTCTCGGAGACGACGGCAAGGAGCTGTGTGCATGTTCCCAACTGCATCCGGATGTAATCACCAAGCTCATTGCCAGCTTGCCTCGTGTTTGGATCGATGACGTCCAAATAGCACTCGATCTGATGCACTGCGCGTAGCCGGTACGCAATCCGTCCCGCTGTCTCAGAGTCAGACTGTTGATGAGAGATGAATACCTTAACCGTCATATCCGCCCCATCTTTGCGAGATTCCGATAGTGGGCGCCGAGGGCCGTTAACCGGCAGCCGGTAGAGTGAACGGCGGCATGCCACATATGCGGTTGATCTACTGGCAACACGAGACCGTGGCGATAGCATCGCTGAAGGTCGCGATAGGTCCGCTCGTTGTCCGGGTCGACCGGGATGTTTTTTAGCTTCTCATGCTCTTCACCTCGATCCGGCTCGAACGATGGATCAAGCGCGAACATGTGTGATGGGTCTGGGAAAAGTGTCGGAAGCCGCCGGAGCACATCTAGCGGAATCTTCGGATCAACCTGCCTCAAAACGACAAACGACTGCACATTGGCCTTGTAGACCGGGCGTTGCTCCCAAGGGCCGAGTGTCTGGTCGACATGCGAGTAGACAGAGGCGGGCGTGATCTTTCCGCAGATGTCCGCTGAGCTGCCTTGCAGGCCGTCAATCAATATCGAGGTGAAGACGCCCTGGCCATTCACTTCACCGGCGGTTTCCTGACGTTGGCAGGCGGTTAGGATTGTCACCCCATTGCCAATTACCGATACCTGGCCATCGCTCCCGAGGCCCGATACTTCTCCTGCGAATCCTGCGTGACAGCAATCCAGTATGATGACGCTTGACCGAATGCGTGGATATGCCTTGTTGGCAATCTGAAGAAGTTCACTCAGGGCAAAGCCCCATGCACCTCTCTCGCCATCCTCTGTGACAATGTAGCCAGCATTGGTCTCAAGGTTGATGAAGCCATGTCCGGCAAAATAGAAGACAGCGGTTTCCGCATCACCAGAGAAAAGATCACTCACCGCGTCTTGAATAACAGATCGTGTTACATTCTTGTTGTTACTGGTAAGCGATCTAATGGAAAAGTTTGGAGAACCGTCGCCATTTGTTGAGAGCAATGTTGCAATAGCATTGGCGTCGTTGACGCAACCAGATAGCGGAGCTTGTGGATAGTCGTCGATACCGACAATGAGCGCTTTCCTCATTATCGTGCTCCGCCGATAAGTGCTTTAAGATTATCCCAGGTCCATTTGTAAAGTTTATCTGTGGAAAAGGCGGCGGCCGGCTTAATGCAGGGCTTTTCCGCATAGCCAACCAGAAGGAAATAGGGAATTTTTTCCTCTTGAGCGATTTTGAGTTCGGCAGATACACCGGTTGCCGTATTGGTGTGTTCGCCGCAAATTACAATGACTACATCAACAGCGCGGATTCTGGACCGCGCTTTCTCTTTCCAGTTTCCGTCGATATGTTCTTTTATAGACCAATCTGCTAACTTGAAGGGACTATCGGCGTGTT
>NZ_CP139716.1 GCF_034377285.1 Thalassobaculum sp. OXR-137
TATGCGATCACCCCAAAAGCGTTCTCCGCCACAGTGCCATTTGAGCCTGTACCGATTGTTCTGGGTGTGTACGCCGCCATCACAGCAGGCCGGTTGGCGCTCGCATTGACCGGACGCCTGACGAGACCTTTGGTTCTACTCTCGGCGGTAATCGACGTCGTTGTGCTGATGGTGACGATCTGGAGCTTCCACCTCCAATACGGGGTCAGCCCCTCTGTCTATCTGAAAGCCCCAACGCTGCTCTACGTCTTCATCCTCATCGCCCTGCGCGCCTTGAGACTGGAGGCTGCGCCCGTACTCGTCGCGGGGGCAGCTGCGATTGTCGGATGGGGAGCTCTTCTCGCCTACGCACTCTTGATAGCGGGCCCTCTGGGTGTGACACGGGATTGGGCCAGCTACATGACCTCGGACCAGATTCTCGTAGGCGCCGAGGTCGATAAGTTGCTAGCCATCGCCGTGGTTACTGGCGTTCTGGCCGTCGCTGTGGTTCGGGCGCGACGGTTGATGTTGCGCGAGGCGTCGGAGCGGGCGGCGATCGAGGATCTCTCTCGCTTTTTCGCGCCGGGCGTCGCGTCCAGCATCCGCGAGGCCCAGCGCGATTTTGCTCATCCTATTGCATGGCGAGAGGCGACGGTCCTGATTGTGGATCTTCAGGGATTCAGCGCGTTAGCTGCGAGCCTCTCCGCAGAGTCCACGCTCGCGATTCTTGGTGAATATCACGAACGGATCGTGCCGCTGATTCATCACAACGGTGGTGCGATAGATAAATATCTTGGGGATGGGATCCTGGCCACTTTCGGTGCAGTGAGGCCGAGCGCCGAGCACGCTGCAGCCGGCATGTCGGCATTGTGCGCGATCATACGAGAGGGCGAGAGGTGGCGTCGCGAGCGCACATTGGCAGGCCTTCCGGCGCCAAAGGTCTGCGCTGCGATGGACGCCGGACCAATCACGATGGGTGTGGTCGGGGTCGATGGGCGCTATGAATTCACCATTCTCGGAGACGTCGTCAAACGGGTCGCGAAGCTCGACAAGCTCGGGCGCCAATACGGTGCCGCGGCAATAGTGACGGAAGCGGCCTACGCTGCCCACCCGCTCCCAGCAAAAGAGGGAATCTCGGCTCGCCGGATCGAGGTCAGGTTGCCTGGTCTCGACGAGCCGGCTGCCTTGGTGGCACTTATGCCGCCCAGCGACCATGACGGTTCGGCAGGAAGTGTCACCAAATGAGGATTCGCGCACCGATCGCAGCACCAATGCCGGTCGTCGCGATCAGGGCGATGCCATAGCCGAGAGCCACCAGCATCAGGTCGTCTGCTGGGCACCAGAAAGCGTAGCTCATGGCGCCGATCGCACCGGATGCTAACCCAGCGGCGGCGCCGGTGAGGATTGGATGGGTAGAGGCTCCTGCGCGGAGCGAGAGCAGGCTTATAAACATTGGCAGCGCAGCGAGCGGTAGGATCGGCCATACGCACCGCAGGGCGCCGCGAGCAGAAGCAACGAGAGGTGCCGTTACATCGGCCGTGGTGACCAGCACGGCTCCTGCAACCACCACGGCTGCGAGCAAGCTGAACGCCAGAACGCACAACCGACGGGGCGGGACCGGCCGCGCCAGAGCCGCTGCTATGCAAGTGCCCGCAATTGCCGTGCTGGCGCCTCCGAAGAACTTTAACGCCCCCGCATCACTCAACATGTACAATGGCAAATCCGGACGGACACCGAGGATCTCTGCGACCATCAGCGCGGATCCGCCGAGCGCCAGAGGAAGCATCAACGCCATCCTCAGGCCAGGAGTGGAGCGCCGAGGATCGGCCCCGTCAGCAGCAAGACGTCGAATTAAGTCCTCTGTGCTCATACGAGGGTTTCCTTCACCGTACCCGGTTCTTCAGCGAGGCGGGCGAGACGGGCGAGCCCGCGGTGAAATGCTACCCGGACTGCGCTTTCAGCAATCGAGAACCGCGCAGCGACGGCGGAGACCGCCAGTCCTTCGAAGGCAAGGGCGGCAACCACCCCACGCTCCCGCTTAGGCAAACGGGCGACCAGTGTAACAGCATCCATCCGCGCCGTGTGTGACGTCCCATCCGGAGCTGCCAGAAGCTCGGCCAGGTCCTCTACTGGGCGGCCGTCGATACGCAGGCGTCTTCGGCCGAGATGGCGGGCGGCATCAATCGTCTTGTGGCGCGCTATCGCGCGCACCCATGGAAGCACGGGCCGTCGCTCATCCCAGGTGTGCCGCTTTTCGTGCAGCGCAATCAGCGTCTCCTGGACGACATCCTCGACTTCCTGCGGACCGAACCCCATGGCCATCAGCCGAGCCCAGATGGCCGGGCGAACGAGCTTCGTGACCTCTCCAAGGAAGGTTGCATAGGCGGCGGCGTCCCCATTGCGTGCGGCCAGTATCGTTCTCCGCAGCCGTCCTTCCCCGTCGTCGTCCATTCATTGCTCCCGGTACTGCTCGAACCCAAATTAGCAGCCTTCGAACAGTTCTTCTCGACGCGTCTTCTATTTGTTACCTCCCAATTCACCACGAACGCGTGATCGATGGACGGAGTGGCCATTCCGACCGCGATGCGGTCGATCAAATGTCGGCAAAATGTATCTACTGCGCCGACGGATGAACACGTCGAACAATCGCACGACGAACCAAGGTATCCAGCGAGATCCGGCCCGCACCGTTCAGTGCCAACGGCAGGAGCAGGAACAGCCACAGAAGGCGTTGGTCGAGAATTGGCGCACCCGGATCGCGGTCGAACAGACTCCCAATAGTCGCGGCGTCGACGCCGTGAAAGGTGATATCCACCCAGCTTTGGACCAAGATAAACACGATCATGCCAAGCGCTGAGACCCGCGTGAACAAACCGAGGACAATAAGGATGGGAAGAACCACTTCCGCCAAGGTTCCTGCCATCACGATCAACCCCCAGGGCAGGAACGAGATGGTCGACACATCATAGCCGTGAGCCTCCATCACGGAGGGCAGAATCTGGACGTAGGCGCTGTCGGTGGGAGTGAGGACGCCGAGGGATCCGTCGCCAATTTTGGTCCATGCGCTGTTCAGATAGTAGTTGAGCAAGACCGAAGCGAAGACCAGACGGGCCGTCAGGCCGACGAGCCAGCCTTCAAGCATGTCCTCTACGCTTCGCGTCGCGCGATCGTACAAGTCGACGGCCCGCGATGCCCGCGCGATGCAATCGTGAAGAGTGGAGTTCATTATTCAATCTCCGATATGGCGTCCACGGGTTCACATAATCCTGTCACGAGTTCCAACTCGAATACGGACGCGATCAACGTATCGAGCTCACAGTCGGGAAGGGCGGCCGCCACATCAGCAGCGCATTTCAGCGAGCACCCGGCTGCCAGTTCCTCGATGAAAGCAGCGACCGGCAGGGGGACTTCGTGCACGTGCACAGTCGCCTCCGGCCTCACGATGAGGCCGATCTCTGCCCGCGACATGTCCGGGCGGTGTTCGACCACGCCCGTCACGTCTGCCCAGATCGAAACCGCCGGATGTCGGGAACGCACTACATTTAAAGACGGATGAAGCCTTAGTCGCAGATCGGCCAGGCGGTCGGGGGGCAGAGGGGCCAACGCTGCGATCTCCAGAGGTTTGGCCTCGGCCGCGTCATAGGCCAGTCGCCGGGCCCACTCAATCCTTGCGATGTCCGGCAGCCAAGGCAAATTGGCAACGGGTGGAAACGAAGAAAGCCACTCCGGAAAGGCTCCACCCCAGAAGAGTAGGACCGGGCTGCGCGGTGGGTGCGCGCGCAGGAACTCCAGGGCCGCGGCCCGGAAGAAGCGGTCGCCGACCAGGTCCTTCGTGGCCGGGAAGGTGGCGGCCAGCGCCTCTGTCAGCCCGGCAGCAACATTGTTGCGATGCACAGCGAAGCGCGTGTCGGGCGGCCCAGGGCGGGTCGGATCGAGCAACGCTGCTGCCATCACTGTCTGCCCGAATGGATCAGCCGACGTCACGACGCGGGGCCTCCTGACACTCAAGGATGCGCTCCACGGTCGCCGCTTCCGCCAAAAGCACATCGACAGGCGGCAAATCCGCGTCCCATTCGATCAATGTGGGTAGCGGGCCTGCACGCGCGATCACGCTCTCAAACAACCGCCATACGGCGGCATCCACACGCCGGTCGTGCGTATCGATCAGCAGGCGATCACCCTCAGACGAAATCTCTACGGCGTGTCCGGCCAGATGGACTTCGCCCACCAGTTCAACGGGAAAGGTATTGAGCCATTCCTCCGGATCGAAGCTCTGATTTACGGCCGAGACGTAAGCGTTATTGACGTCCAGCAACAGCCCGCAACCGGTGCGCCGTGCCACGTCGGTGAGGAAATCGATTTCGCCCATCGTCGCGTCTTCGAATTTGACATACGCGGAGGGATTTTCCAGGAGTATGCGCATACCCAATGCCTCCTGCGCCCGGTCGATATGCTCGACCACCCGGGCTAGGGTGCACGCGTTGTAGGGCAGCGGTAACAGATCGTTGAAAAAGACGCCGTCGTGGGACGACCAAGCAAGGTGCTCGGAGAAGCTCGCCGGTCGGTAGCGCTGGATGAGGGTACGTAGACGGGCGAGGTGTCCTTCGTCCAAAGCGTCGTCGCCCCCAATGGACAGACCGACGCCATGTAGCGACAAGGGCCATCGTTCTCGTAGAGTCGAGAGCATTCTGTGCGGCGGGCCGCCCGCTCCCATGTAGTTCTCAGCATGAACCTCGAAGAAACCCACCGAGGGAGCGGTCTCGGCGATCTTCTCCCAGTGCTGCGGCTTGAAGCAGATTCCGGCGCACGGGGGTAGCTTGCTCTTGATCATGGCAGGTTTCCGGCATCATCCCTAGATGCTCGGCCCCGGATAGGGCCGAGCCGAGCGGATCCAACCCAATGGAGATCCGATTGGGGCGCCATCAGGTGGTGGGCAGGTCGCGCTCAATCGGATCTAACGAGCCCTTGCGGTCGCCTGGCAGTACGAACTCAGCCTTCTCCTCCTCGACGCCGTACTTCACACAAGCGCCCGCGGGGACCAGTTTCCATGCGTTGCCCTGATAGTCGACGCTCGACGTTCCAGCACAGGTGGTGCCGGGACCGGCGGCGCAGTCGTTCTGTCCGGCGAGCGAGATACCGTAGCACTTCTCTTTCGCCCCCTGAGCAAGGGTGGGCTGGGTTCCTGCAACTGCGGCTGCAACCGCGGCGGCAAGAACACCGGCGGTTACAACATTGGATCGGCTGGACATGGATAAGCTCCTTTGTGGATGTTCGAGGTCGGATCAGCGGCGTTCCGGCGCCGGATCGTTGGCGGGAAGTTCAGGAACCTGCCGGTCAGAGGCTGGCGCGGCCTCGATGTTCGGCCAGTTCGTTTCGGCGGTGGCTACATTGCCAGGGATGTCTGCCAGCCACATCTCAGCCACGCTCTTCTGGAGATTCAGATAGAGCTTGCCATCGACGATCCGCCAGAGATTCGGGTCACCCGGAACCTTGCCGCCCTTCGCAACGCCAAAGGCGCAATGACCGTCGAACTGCGGCGCATATCGGGCGGGCTCATTGAGAAATCTCTCCCGGTTCGCAGCTGAGGAGAAGGCGAACACCGCTCCGTTGTGCTCTGCGGTGAATTCTGTTGAACCAGGTACAGCCGCCGGAGGTTCTCCGATCGGAGACGTGTTCATGTCGAAATAAGCAACGACGTCGTAGCCGCTGACGGCGTAGCCGCTATCGTCTACGTACTGGGGACCCGCCCAGGCTGCACTACTGGCCAGCACGGAGGCCAAGCCACCGGCCACCAACATCGCGATAGTCTTGTTCATCGTCATCTCCCGTTGCGCGGTCAGCCTCCAGTCAGAGGCGGAACTACATTGGGGACTTCGATGCGACGATCAGACGTATTACATGAGGTACTCGCCGATAACGTACCCGTGACTCTGCGTGAGATCGCTCGTGACCGTGGGGATGCCCCCATCTGACGCCAATGCCAAGGCGGATCGGGCAGCTTTCAATCTACCCGGGGCTGCTGATCTGAACGCCGATTTTCGGTTGCTGCTTCTTCCATCGAAAGATCTCTCGCCGGTAAATTTGGCTGCACGCCGGAGCACGTCGTGGGGTGTGCTGGCGGCCCACGCCTCTTGCAGTAACGATCTCATGGACGTCGACCCGGCCCAAGCGAAGCCGCCTGTCGTTTGTGCTGAACGACACCAACAACAAATGTTGTCAATGTGGGAAATACTAGCCATCTTAGGTCAACACACTCATGGAGGCGGCCATGCCCCGTCTGTCGATCGATATCAGCCCCCAGGATCACCAGCAACTTAAGGCCATGGCCGCGCTGAAGGGGCAGAGCATCAAGGACTACGTCCTGAGCCGTGCGTTAGTCGATATCCCCAACCCGGCCGCAATGACGGACGCCGAGGCGCTGCAGGCGCTTAAGGAATTGCTGACCCCGCGTCTCGCCGAGGCTGATGCAGGTCAGGTCGTGACCGCGACAGCCGCCGACATCAAGAAAGAGGCACGAGTCCGCCAGGGACGTAGATGACCGCCTATCGCTTCACGCGATCCGCGCAGGAAGACCTTATCGACATCTGGCTCTACACGCAGGAGACCTGGGACGAGGTCCAGGCCGACGTGTATCAAGACGCGCTTCATCTCTGTTGCGAGCGGATTGCGGCTGGCCGAGTACAGGCCAGGCATGTGCCTGGGCTCGATGGGGTGAGGGCGTATCGTTGCCAGCACCACTACCTGTTCTTCGTCGAACAAAACTCGGCCGTCATCATTCTGGCCGTGCTGCACGAGCGAATGAACTTGGTCGATCGTCTGCGCGATCGGCTCTGACATCGGCTCGCCTGCCTGTCAGCCAAGTGGTCGAGGGCCAATCCCAATAGTGGTGCCCGTCCACGATATGAGCGCTCCTGAGGCGAGCGGAGACGATGGTGCTACTTGGCTGCGTCGGAGTGACCGGAACGGGACCCGGACTTCCGGTTCGGGTGGGAAGCGGAAGCTGCCCGGCGTAGCTCGAGCAGGAGCGACGGGTGGGAAGCGGTAGTTCGCCGTGCGAACTGCGAACTGGAGCGTCACGTCGAAACTTCGCCGAGGCATCGGGTGACATCTGTGGGGCCTGCGATTGTCCCAATGGATTGGGAGCCGCCTCAGAAGCAGGCGGCTCCATGATGATTGTTCAGAACTACGGTGCGTTGTCGCGTATCAGAGCCCGGCCGCCTTCACCGCATCGCCGAACGCCTTGTGCTTGTTGGCGAGCCAGGTGCCGAACTTCTCGCCCAGGAGGACATAGGGTTCGGTGCCGGTCTTGGTGATGTGCTCGACGAATTCCGGATCCTCCGCCGTCTTGCGGCAGGTTTCCACTAGGGCGTCCATGACCGCGGGCGGCGTTCCCTTCGGCGCGCCGATGGCCCGGAACGAGCCGATATCGATGTTGAAGCCGCTCTCCGACGCCAGCTTCACGCCTTCGATGCCGATGGCCGGATCGTCGGTGAACACCGTGATGACCTTGAGGCGGCCGTCGGCGATCCACGGCGCGACCTCGGCCTTGTCGGCCACGGCGACGTCGATGTGCTTGCCGTAGGTCGAGGTCAGGGCAGGGCCCGACCCCTTGTTCGGCACATAGCGCACGTCGATGCCGGCCTTGTCGGCCAGCGAGGCGGCGATCAGATGGGTGTTGCTGCCAGGACCGGCGGTCCCGATGGTGATCTTGCCCGGCTCCGCCTTCGCCTTGGCGATCAGGTCTTCCAGGCTGTCGATGCCGCTGTCCGGATGGACCGCGAGCACCGCCGGCGGTGCGGTCAGCAGGCAAACGGGTGCGAAGTCCTCGTGGCTCACCGGATACTGCTCGATGGTATGCGGGGCGGCGGCAAGGGTGGTGACGACCATGGTGATCACATGCCCGTCCGGCTTGGCGGCTGCGCCATAGGCGAAGCCGACGGCGCCGCTGCCCCCGGTGCGGTTGCTGACGAAGATCTCGGTGCCGAGATACTTCTCGGCGTACTGCGCGAAGATCCGCCCGACCTGGTCGGTGCCGCCGCCCTGGGAGAATGGGATCACGAGTTCCACCGGCTTCTGCGGGTAGTCGGCCGCCTGTGCCGCCGCGGCACCCAGGCCGAGCGTCAATCCGGCCAGGGCAAGCGCCGCTCCGGCGCCCGTGAGTTGGGTCAGTCGCATGGTCTTCTCCCTCTAGTTTTTCGTTTTGATGCGGTTCCGAAACTGCCGGGTCGCTCGACGGGCGAGCGGCAGGACGAAGGGGGTGATGGCGAGCAGCCAGATGACGGAGCTGATCGGGGTGAACAGGCCGGTCCAGTCGGTGCCGATCAGGATCAGCGAACGGGCCAGCTCGCCCTCCAGCATCGGCCCCAGGATGAGGCCGATGATGAGCGGGGCGCGGGGGATGCCGGTCTTGACCATCACGTAGCCGACCATGCCGGCGATGAACATGATCAGGACATCGACCGGGCTGGTGCGCATGGCGAAGGCACCGATCGCGCAGAGCAGCAGGATCGACGGGATCAGGATGCTCTCCGGGATCTGCAGCACTTTGGCGAACAGCTTCGAGCCGCTGAGGCCGAAGATCAGCAGCAGGATGTTGGCGACGAACACGCCGGCGAAGATCTGATAGACCAGTTCCGCGTTGTTGTGCAGCAGCAGCGGGCCCGGCTGGAGGCCGTGGGTCATGAAGGTGCCGAGCATGATCGCCGTCACCGCGCCGCCGGGAATGCCCAGGGTCAGCAGCGGAATCAGCGAGCCGCCGGTGGCCGCGTTATTGGCGGATTCCGCGCAGGCCACGCCTTCCTCCGAGCCGGTCCCGAACTTTTCGGGATGGCGCGACAGCACCTTGCCCTGGCTGTAGCCGACGATGGCGGCCACATCGCTGCCGGCGCCGGGAACGGCCCCGACGATCGTGCCGATGACCGAGGAGCGGAGCTGCGCCGGGAGCAGGGAGAGCAGGATGCCGCGGCCCGGCAGGATCTTGTTGACCCGGAGCGCCCGGCGCGGCGCCAGCCCGATCCGCTCGATGCTGAGCAGCGTTTCGGGGATGGCGAACAGGCCGATGGTGACCGGGATGAAGGAGATCCCGCCCATCAGCATCAGGTAGCCGAAATGGTAGCGTGACACCCCATAGGTCTCGTCGATGCCGATCCCGGCGAGGAACAGGCCGATGAAGCCGGCAAACAGCCCTTTCAGGAAGGCGCCGCCGGACAGGGCGGCCATCGCCGTCATCGCGAAGACCACAAGGGCCAGGTATTCCTGCGGCCCGAAGGCGAGGGCGAAATCGGCGATCGGATAGGACAGCAGCATCAGCGCTGCCGCACTCAGCGTGCCGCCGAGGAAGGACGACAGGGTGGCGATGCCGAGCGCGATGCCCGGCTTGCCCTGGCGCGACAGGGCATAGCCGTCGAGCGTGGTCGCGACCGCGCCCGGCGTCCCCGGAATGCCGAGCAGGATGGCGGAGAGCGACCCGCCATAGACGGCGCCGCAATAGACGCCCACCAGGCTGAGAATGCCGACCAGCGGGTCCATGGTGAAGGTCAGCGGCGCCAGCAGCGCCACGCCCATGGTGGCGGAGATCCCGGGGATCGCGCCGGCCGTGATCCCGAGCAGGACGGCGCCGGCGAGATAGAGCAGGGTCTGCAGCTCCAGGACGGCGGAGAAGCCATCGACCAGCAGGTTCATCGGAAGATCCCCTCGATCAGGACAGAGGCCGGGAGCAGGATGCTGAACACCTTGGTGAAGAGCGCGTAGGTGCCGAGGCTGAGACCGGCGGCGCAGACCAGGGACAGCACGGCCCGTCCGACGGTCAGCGTCGGCCAGAGCATCAGCATGAGCGCCGCCACATAGACGAAGGCGGTGATGACGAAGCCGACCTGCACCATGACGAACGGGAACGCGGCCAGTCCGACGATCGCGGCCACCAGGGCGGCAATCTTGCCGCCCGTCGCTTTGAGGGCGGGGTCCGCCTCCTGAAGGCGGCCGAGACTGGCGCGCTGGATGTCCAGGACCCGGTGCATGGTTTCGGCAGGCAGGTAGGACCAGCCGCGCAGGCTTCCCTCTTCGGTTGGCATGTCGGCCATGGCGCCGGCCAGGGCCGTCTCCAGCACCGCCCGTTTCGCCGGCGCCATCTCCGCCGGCACCATGAGCGCCGCCCAGTGACCGGAGGCAACGGGATACTCCCAGCCGCCGAACCGCGACACCTCGTCGGCGCCGGGATGCAGATGCGGCTGCGAGAAAATGGCGATGCAGCGCAAGGTTCCGGTCCCGAGCGCCTGACGCGCCTGGGACAGGCGCAGCACGGCGGCGTCCAGACCTCCGTCGGCGAGCGCCCCCGCCAGGATGCTGGCGTCCTCGCTATAGGTCGCCTCGAAGGTAAAGACCTGGGTCGACGCCAGCCAGCGGTCCAGCGCGTGGTCGACATCTTCATGATGCCCGAAGCCGAGCCTGAGCCGCCTATCCATCCGGTCGAGATCGGCGGCGTCCTGCAGGGGGCTGCCGGCCGCGACGACGAGGAGGTCGGGGTCGAAGAACAGCCCGCCGATCGGCTCCAACCGTCCGTCACACAGCGCGGCGGCATGGAAGTTCGGCAGCGTGGTCAGGTCGGAGCCGACGACGGTCAGCGCATTGCCGGCACCGCTGCCCCGGACACCGGCCCAGAGGGCGGAGAACCGTCCCTCGCCATCCTTCGTCACCACCCGCACGCGGATGCCGATCTGCCGGCCCATCTCGGCGGCGACTCGGTGCAGGCGGGTGTCGTCCAGCAGTCCGGGCACGAAGGGGGAGTAGATCCACAGCTCGCGGACCCGGAGCGCCTTGGCGATCAGGACCGTATTGATCAGCAGCAGGCCCGCCAGAGCGAAGACGGGATAGGCGCCGGGGCCGATCGTGTCGTCCCGCCAGAGGTCGAGCGACATCCCGTGCCACAGCAATCCGGCGGCGAGCACCCACACGATGCCGAGGAACGCCAGTTCCAACCCCGATCCGCCTCGGCTCGCGAAGGAGGACGGTTCCGGATCGGCTTCGCCGGTTATTCTCGGGTAGAGCCCGGGCGTGCATTGCCCTGCCACCGTCGTGTCCATGACGGGACGGTCACGCCAGTCGGGTCTTCCCTGCGAAGGCCTGTTCGCCACCATATCGATCTGTCCCGGTGAGTTCTTACCGCTATCGGCTGCCGTCGGGCGGCCCGGCTCCGGTCCGGGGCGCATGGCCCCGGATCGGCGCGTGTGGGTCCGTCAATCCCGCTCGGGCAGGCCGGAGGTCAGCGGCCTCAGGAAACGGCGGCGACGGCCTGGACCATGGCGGCCCGGTCGGTGACGCCCGTATTGCCGCGATCGACAAAGCGGCCGGTCTCCTGCTCGCCCTCGAGCGAGCACCGGTGCATCACCCGCGGCCTGGTCTGGTCGAAATCGCCCAGGGCGACATGGCAGGTGCAGCGGTTGTCCCACATCACCACGTCGCCGAGGCTCCAGCGGTGGCGGTAGATGAACTCCGGCGAGGCGGCATGGCGGTTCAGCAGGTCCTTCAGCGCCTGGCTCTCCTCGTCGCTCATCCCGACGAAGCCGCGGATCCGCTCGCCCACCATGTAGGACTTACGGCCGGTCTCCGGATGCACCCGGATGACCGGATGGATCACCGGGGGATTGCGCTGCTTCATCTCGGCGATGACCTCGGGCTCGCGCTGTTCCAGGCCACGGATCAGCGTGACGTCGTGCACCGCTTCCAGACCTTCCAGCAGGTCCTTGATGCGCTGACCGAGCGTCTCGTAGGCGAGGTACAGGTTGGCGAACATGGTGTCGCCACCGACCGGCGGTTTCTCAAGGCAATGCAGGGTCGCGCCCTTGGCCGGTCGCAGGGTGTAGCTGAGGTCGGTGTGCCAGTTGCGGCCGGAATTATGGGTGCCCGATTTCTTGCCGCCGACCATCTTGTTGGACAGCACCAGGATCTGGTTGTGGTCCGGGTGCAGGGTCGAGGCGGCCTGGCTGGTCTGCGGGTCGAGATCGCCGAAATCCTCCGAGAACCGGATCTGCTCGCTCGGGCTCAGATCCTGGTCGGGGAAGACCAACACGAGATGCTTCAGCCAGGCGGCGTGAATGGCCTCGCGGTCGGTCGACGACAGCGGCTTGCTCAGGTTGACGCCGGTGATCTGGGCGCCGGCGGCAAAGCCCAACGGGGTGATTTTCAGGTCGCTCATTTCCATCCCTCGCGTGTGAATTTCTTGCTTTCCGAATCAGTAACCGACTGTCGATTGTCTGACAATAATGATTCTAAATCGAAATCCGAGTGGCGCTTTCGCCTTGCCGATAGGGCCTCGTGATGCCTAAAAGTGGTTGTGGTCGGGGGCGTGCGTCACCACCGGCATGGGCACCCGCCGCCCCGGCAGGGGCGCATGCGACACGCGGCCGGCACAGCCGGGATCCTGCGGCTCAGGCAGTCGGGCGGAACGGGTGATGGACGGAGAGGAAGAGCATCAGGTGAGCGTGGTCCCGCTTGGAAAATCCGCAAAATCCCTCCCGGCCCAACTCGCCGATATCGTGCTGGCGGAGGTGATGACCGGCAAGCTGGCGCCTGGTGACCGGCTGAAGGAGGAGGCCCTCGCGCAGCAGCATGCGGTCAGCCGCGCGACCGTGCGCGAGGCGCTGATCGAGCTCGAGAAGCAGGGCTACGTGATCCGGATCCCGCGCTCCGGCGCCCGTGTCGCGGAATACTCCCAGGCCGATGTCAGCTATATCTTCGAGATCCGTGCCGCTCTGCTGGGGGTAGCCGCCGGGCGATGCGCCCGCCTGACCGATCCGGCGATGCTTGCCGAACTGAACAAGGCGGTCGCGGATCTGGAACGCACCGCGGCCGACGAGAGCGCGGATCCCCAGTCCTTCTCCAACCAGTCGATCCGCGCTCAGACCCTGCTGGTCCAGTATTCGGGCAACCAGCGCCTTCCGGAACTTTATGAGCGTTTGGCCGGGATGGGAACGTGGCAGCTGATCCGCGGCCGGGCCGTGAGCTTCCTGACCGCGGACGACCGGCGTCAGTCTGCGGCCGATTGGCGGCAACTCGTTGAGGCCATCGCCCAGCGCAGTCAGGCCCGGGCGGACCGCGCCGCCCGCCAGCTTCTCACCCATTCGGCCGAACGGGTCGGCATGAATCTTTCGCGCCTCGGATCAGACACGCCACGAGAAAACTCTCCCGAGAACGCCTGAGGTTGCGGCCCGCGCCTTGTGCTCGTTTGTGGTTAGGTGGGATGCAAAGCAGCCATTTCCGACGACCGCATTTGGTCGGCGCTCGCTGAGACACCGAACGTCCGCTAAGGGTCGGACGCATCTGATGGGCAGAGATAAGCTCCGGTCGGTGTGTCTCTGCATCGCGTCCTTCGTTCTTCACAAGGGTAGCGTGCCCAAGTGGATCCCGAACCGGGCGGCCGGGGCCGTCGGGGGGAGATACTCCGGCATGACCATCATCAGTTCCTTTTCCAGAGGCGCGCCGGCGAGGTCGAGAGCCCGCAGGGAGCCTGCTTGGATCTCGGCTAGTGCGCAGGAGCGCAGCACCAGCGAGATGCCCAGGCCCGCCTTCACCGCCTCCTTCACGGCGGCCGTGCTGCCCAGAGTCATGGCAACCTTTAGCCTGGAAGCATTGGGGCCATAGGTTTCGTGAAGCAACCGCCCGGTCCCGCTGCCGGGTTCTCCGCCGATCACAGGTACGTCGAAGAGCTGATCCGGCTCGATGTAGTCGAATCCCGCCCAGGGGTGGTCCGGCGGCACGATCACGGCCAGCGGTTCCCGCCGCCAGGCCCGGGCGGTCAGACCCGGCCGACCGTCCCACCACTCCACCACGGCGATATCGACGCTGCCGGCCGCTACATGGTCCAGGATCTCCGGGTTCTGGGCGATCACCAAGTCGGTCTCGATCCGCTCAGAGTCGCGGAACGATCGAAGCACCGTCGGCAGCAGATAGGTCCCGACATTTCCGCTCGCCCCGACGGTCAGGGAGCGGCCCGCGATCGCGGCGACGGCGCGGGCCTCGGCCTGCAGCAGTGTGCGGGCATGGGGCAGCAGGAGGGCACCGTCATGGGTCGCGGCGGCCCCGCGCCGGTCCCGGAGCACCAATTGTGTACCGAGCTGGGTCTCGAGCTTGCGCACGAGCTGGGTGACAGCGGGCTGGGAGATGGCAAGTCTGCGGGCGGCCTCCAGAAACCCGCCAGCCTCGATGACCGTCACGAAGGCGCGGACCTGTGTGAGGTTCAGGGTCATCCTGCGGTCTCCTGAGCCGGAAAGGGTCGGTTTACAGCACCTCTGGGCGCGCGTCCCTGGAGGACATCGAGCACGTTCAGCGCGGCCTCGGCGACGATCTCGTGACGCACGGTCGTGACTGCCGATCCGAGATGAGGGGTGAAGACGGTACGCTCGCGGTCGGCCAGGAGCCTCGGCTCAATCCCTGCCGGCCGATCGTTCTGAGCAAGATCCTCACAAGCGAACACATCCGCCGCGTAGCCTCCAAGCCGGCCGTCGGAGAGGGCATCGGCCACCGCCGGCTCGTCCACCAATGACCCGCGCGCAGGATTAATCAGCAGGCATCCCGGCTTCACGCGGTCCAGGACAGCCCGGTCGATGACCCGGACCGTCCGCTCTGTCAAAGGCAGGGCCAGGACGAGAAAGTCGCTCTGCGTGAGCACCTGGTCGAACCCGGAGGCTTGGACACCCAAGGCTTCTTCCGTTTCCTTCGGTACCGGAGCGTCGTCGGCATAGGTCACGGTCGCCCCGAAGCCGGTAAGGCGCCGGGCAATCTCCCTGCCCACATTGCCGAACCCAAGGATCCCGACATGGGATCCCTGTAACCCCTTGCCATAGAGGATCGGACGCCAGGATTGATAGCCGCCGCCGCGGATCAACCGATCGCCCACGATCATATGGCGCGACAGCCCCAGCATCAGACCGATCGCCAGGTCGGCGGTCGGCGCACTGAGCAGGTCCGGAACCACCGTGAGCCAGACCCCGTGGCGGCTGCATGCGGCGTCGTCGAAGTTGTCGTACCCCTTCAGAGCTCCCGCCACGATCCGCAGGGACGGACAGGCACGCAAGAAGGCGTCGTCGACCGTGTCCGGCATGAACGCGATGACGGCGGTCGCCTCACGGCAGTGCTCGATCAGGCGTTCCCTGGGCCACGGGTCCACCCCGTCGTTGATCACGATCCGCGCATGCCCTGCGAGCACATCCAAGCAACCCGTTTCGACATTGGCGGTGACCACAACCGTTGGCTCGGCGGACATGGCAGCTTCCTTTATATTTCAAAATCGAATTGACTGACATGTATCATAACGAATAGTGATTTTAAACCGCCTTCGCCTGTTCCCCATTTGGCCGAACCGACCCATGCCCCTTTTCACCCGACTGAGCCCGAGCCGCCCGACTGCATGGCAGGGCTGGTTATGCGCGAGCCGGGCGTCGGTCTCCATCGCCTTCATGATGTATGCCGGGGCGGTGCCTCAGCTCATCGACGCCTGGTCGATGAGTGCTGCCCAGGCCGGGCTGGTCCAGACCGGCTTCAATGCAGGATATGCGGGATCGCTGGTGCTGACCGGCTGGCTGGCCGACCGCATGGGCGCAAAGCGGGTGTTGCTGTGGTCGAGCCTGGCGACCGCGCTGGTTGGGGTCCTGGTTGCGGTTTTCGCCCGGTCATTCGAGGCCGGGCTGCTGCTCTTCACCCTTCTCGGGCTGTCCCAGGGCGGCACCTACACGCCGGCGATCATGATGGTGGCCCAGGGCGTGGACCGGGCGCGACGAGGGGCTGCCATCGGCCTGCTGCTGGCGGGCGCGTCGTTCGGGTATGCCGTGTCGATCGCGCTCTCCACGGCGCTAAGCCAGCTGGCCGGGTACGAAGTAGCTTTTCTGGTCTGTGGCGTCGTGCCTACTTTCTCCGCCATCGCCGCGTGGCTGGGTTCTGCGGACCGCCCGAACATCGTGCCCGAGAAAGCCGCCGATCGCCCGATCCCGGCGGCAAGGGGCGATCGGCGCGCCGCGGCCATGCTGACGCTCGGCTATACCGCCCATTGCTGGGAACTGCTCGGCATGTGGGCCTGGATGCCGGCGTTCCTGCTGACGTCGATCGCTCTGTCGGATGGCGCCGCAAGTACCGGGGTTCTGGCGCAGGGGCTCTGGATCGGGGTGGTGATCCACATGTCCGGCTGCCTCGCGGCCTTCACGATGGGCCGCGCTTCGGACCGGTTCGGTCGGCGGGCGGTCCTCATTTGTCTGGCCTTGCTCGGAGCGGGGTGTTCGTTCTCGGTCGGCCTGCTCCAGGATCTTCCATCGTCGGTGTTGCTGGCCTTCGCAGCCCTCTACGGCTTTGCGGTGATCGGTGACTCTCCAGTTCTCTCGACCGCCATGACGGAAACGGTCGCACCGTCCGCACTCGGTGCCGCCCTGGCGCTACGCTCGATCCTGGGCTTCGGCGCGGGAGGGCTGGCGCCGCTTGCCTTCGGGGCCGTCCGCGATGCGGTTTCGCCGGAGCTCGGATGGGCTATGGGCTTCGCTGCACTCGGTGTCGGGGGCCTGCTCGCGGCCCTGTTCGCTGTTCTCCTGCCGAAATCTCGACGGCCGGCGCCGTCCCGGCTTTCCTAACAATGGGAGTTGTTGCCATGCCTGCAGGTTTGATCGTCACCGGTGCCAGCCGAGGGATCGGAGCCGCCACCGCCCGACTCGCTGGCCGCCGAGGTTATGGGGTCTGCGTGAACTATGTGAACGACTGCGTTGCCGCTACCCGGGTGGTCGAAGCGATCCGCGGCGAGGGCGGGCGAGCGGTCGCGGTCCGCGCGGATGTGGCCGACCCCGATCAGGTCCGCCGTCTATTCGACATGTCGGAAGCGGAGCTCGGCTCGATCAACGCTGTGGTCAACAACGCCGGCATCACCGGACCGATCGGCAACTTTGCGACAGCCTCTCCGGAGACCCTGCGCCGGGTCTTCGACGTCAACGTGCTCGGCAGTCTGTTCTGTGCCCAGGAGGCCGTCCGGCGGTTCACCGGCCGCGCCGGCTCGGGTGCGCACGGCGGTCCGAGCGTCATCGTCAACATCTCCTCGGTCGCCGCCAGCACCGGCGCTCCTGGGGAATATGTGCACTACGCCGCATCGAAGGCAGCCATCGAGTCCTTCACCCTCGGTCTGGCCCGGGAGACGGCCGCATCCGGCATCCGCGTCAATGCGGTATCGCCAGGTTCCACCTTGACTGACATCCATGCCACCGCCGGTGAGCCGAACAGACCCGCCCGGATCCGGTCCCGCATTCCGATGGGGCGGCTGGCTGAACCGGAGGAGATCGCCGAGGCGGTGCTGTGGCTCTTGTCGGACTCCGCATCCTATGTGACTGGCGCCGTTCTGCGTGCCGGCGGCGGCTTCTAAGATTGAGGAGAACGGATATGGCGATCGAGGTGACCTTTGTCGGTTGCGGCGATGCATTCGGCAGCGGCGGACGGTTCAACACCTGCTTTCATGTAGCCAATGGCGAGACACGCTTTCTGATCGACTGCGGCGCCACGTCGATGGTTGCGCTCAAGGCGCTTGGCCTCGAGCCGAACGCGATCGGCACGATCCTGATCACCCATTTCCATGGGGACCACTTCGGTGGGCTACCGTACTTCCTGCTCGACGCGCGGTTCGTGTCCAAGCGCTCGTCTCCACTCACCATCGTGGGCCCCAGCGGGACCGGCGCCGCTCTGAAACAGAGCATGGAGAGCGCCTTTCACGGATCCTCAGGCACCAATTTCAATTTCTCCCTGGAAATCATCGAATTGGTCCCGGGGCAGGCCCGCACTGTGGATGGGCTCGACGTGACCCCGCAGCAGGTCGTCCACGGGCCGGAGGGCGGTCCGTATCTGGCTTATCGTATTGGTGTCGGGGGCAAGGTGATCGCCTATACCGGCGACACCGAATGGACCGACGCGCTGATCGAAGTTGGCCGCGAGGCGGACCTGCTCATCGCCGAGGCATATTACCGTGATCGCCAAGTCCGCTATCATCTCGACCTCGCGACCCTGGAGCGTCATCTGCCGGCCATACAGCCGCGACGGATCATCCTAACCCACCTGAGCGGCGAGATGCTCGAGCGGGTCGACGAGGTCGGCTACGACATCGCAAGCGATGGACTAACGATCTCCCTCTGAGAAATCTTCGGCGCAGGCGAACAGTGTCACCTCTGCCGAGCTGCCATGGGGGATAGCAGGCGAGCAAACGACCGCTTTGAGGCGAATGACCCGTAGGCTTCCAACGACCGCTATGGGTCGGTAGTGACAAGGCCAACGAAAAACACCCCCGTTCAGCGGCTCCGCGGCTCATTCTGCAACCAGACAACCCGTGTCGCGGGAATGTGGATCATCGCTTTCGTCCCCACGCCGACCGCGCAGTCAAAATCCAAGCGGCCGTCGATGCTGGACAAACGACTGGCCACGATCGACAGCCCCAGGCCGTATCCTGATCCCGGGGACTCATATGGCGAGGACGATCGGAAGAAGGGGGTTGATATGCGGTTTAGGTCGTCCCTCTCGATACCGGGCCCGCCGTCGATCACCTGAAGACACAGCCCACCATCCGTTTCCCGTTCCACTTCGACCGTTACCTGTCCACTCTGCGCCGAGAACTTGGCCGCGTTCTCAAGCAGATTGGACAGGATCGTCGTGATCGTCGAATTGGCCGCGAGAAGCTTCGGTAGTCGAAATTCGTCGGGAAGGAGGAAGGTCAGGTTCTTGCTCGAGTGAGCGGCCGATACCACGGCGACACTGCGTCGGATGGAGGCGCCAAGATCGACGAGGACTTCCTTGATGTCATCAGCCTGCTGGCCCAGCTCCGCCACGTCAAGGATCTGGTTGACCATTTCGAGAAGCATCTGGCCGCTGGAGCGGATGTCCGCGAGGTACTCCGTGTGCTTGTCGTGTGGCGTGCCACCGATTCCGTACTGCATGGCCTCGGCGAAACCCAATATCGCGTTCAAAGGTGTGCGCAGATCGTGGCTAACCTCGGCGAGAATCCGGTTCTTCGTGTCGTTCGCAAGTTCCAGTTCGGCGAACGCCTGCCGCAACGATTGTGCGCGCCTTTATTTCCGAATTAAGCCGGTCGATGGTCTCATTCAGGAGCACTAAGCGCGAAGCGTCGGTCGCGCGGTCGAACAGGCGGATCGCAACGAGCGGTTCGGTCTGCCGCTTCAGACGCCAGTGCTCCGCCCGGTGGGTCACGCTCGCCGCGGCGTCCAGAACGGCGCGGAACGGCATCGGATTGGTCCGACCCCACGTTTGGAACGGTCCCCGGTACTTTCGGGGAATTTGTTACGGAAAACCCGTCTCGGATGGAATCCCAGGGGTCGATTATGGTTCGGGCGGCAGCTTTTTTGAGCAGCGCCTTGATCTTGGAGAAGGCCATTTCGATGGGATTGAAGTCTGGGCTATAGGTCGGCAGGAAGCGGAGTTCCGCACCGGCACGTTCGATAGCCCGCCGGATCGCTCGATTTAGTCACCGCTCAAAACGCTCTAACTCTCATTGCAACGAACTACGCCGGCCCCGAGAAGAACCGGTCCCGCTAGGCCGTCTCTGACGGATGTAGTGTTCCCTAGGCGGATTGAAGCCGTCTGCCACACCCGCCGCGACGGTTAAGGGGACGTCGGGCAGCTGGACCTCATGCCCCGGTGTCCTCGACCGCTCGACCGGCCTGGGCCCGGTCGTGCTCAGAGCGGGGCTCGGAGCGCAATGGCCCCAACCGCCCGCATACCACCGCCGTGGCGGCCAGGACGATCACGTTCAGCGTCCCCTGGATGGTCAATTGCGGAATTATGTCGCCCAGATCGGCGACGGCGAAGTTGAAATACAACGTCGAAAACCCGAATGCTGCAAAGTAATTATACTGAAATCTTCCGTATACGACATGCAGACCGAGAATATACAGGAAGACAATGACAGTCAGAACCGGAAAAAAATACCAATATCCTACGGCGGCGAAAACCTCGGCCATCACGCCGTAGTTCATGTTTGAACTCTTGCCGTGAATGGCCGTTTCCAACACGATGCCACCCCTCGGCTGCCGTTCGATGCCAACCATGCGCAGCAGCATGTTGGGGACGCCGTAGGCGAGTTGATTGACCAGATGATCGAACCCGAGCTCGCCCCCGAGGTCGAAATAATGGATGGTTTCATCCAGTGGATTGGGGCTGAACCGATCGAAGAATCCAGTTGGATCACCGTAATAGAGCCGGGTATCCCAGCTCCGATACATGTTGTTGAGTTCTTCGCGCTCGCGCGCGCTTTCCTCGGTATCGAGCAAGTCAACGAAAGTCTCCGCCGTCCGCGAGGCGTATTCCATGGCACTGATATCGCGCCGGAACGACCGCTGAAGATCGACCAGCGGGAACACCACGAACTGCATCGGGGCCGCCATCGCGACGATCAGCACCAGATGCCGCACCCGTAGCCGCCCGCCGTATGAAAAATAGGTGGCTACGAACGCGACGAAGCCGCCCATCATGATCCAGCGCTGGTTCTCCCATAGCCCCTGCAGGAATCCCGCCAGGAGGACCAAAACGACGAGGCTGTCGACATAACGTCGTCCCCCGCTCTGGATGAAGGCACGCGCCGTGAGGGCGGCCACCGCGAGCGGCATCAGCTGGCCCAGGTAGAAGAGGATCACCAGTCCCTCTCCCTCTGTGTACTCCGCATCGCCGACCCGGCTCAGACCTACATCGTAACGCAGCAGGATCGAGGCGACGCAGAGGCCGACTGCGACCCCGGCGATGCGCAGGAGAAAATCCGGATCCTGCGGGATCCGGACCAGCCCTCCGCGCTTGGTGATCAAGGGGCTCGCCGCCAGCGCAGCCACCCAGAACGCGAGCAGGCTCAACAGCAGGACGAACACCGTCTCGACGGGCCGATCCAGATGGCTGTCGGCCGCCTGAAGCAACACGATCTTCACCCACTGAGACACAACGAACAGCTTCGTGAAGATCGCCGCGAACACCAGGGTCGCCATGCTCCCACTGTGTTCCAGGGTCCGGAACACCCAGGGCAGCAAAAGGAGAATCGCCTGCGCGAGGGCAACGAACAACACGTGGGTCTGCAACAGCAGTTGGCAGACCCCGGTGGCGACCACTACCGCGTACCACCAGATCAGCACCTCGGTCGACAGCATCCCGCCACTCGGGTATAGGCGGCCGATCATTCCGTGCCTTCCGTAAAGGTTAGATAGGTCAGCAAAGTCCGCCTTGGAGCCGGTCTTCCGGCCGCTTTCGGTCACGCGACCACATGCCTATAAACATACTCGGCATGCGTATGCCATTCAAACCGTCGGCCGCCCGATCGCCATGCTCGCATCCCGACCGCCTTCCGGAGACACGCCGAACACCAGCCCGGGATCGGCAGGCCCGGGATCGGCAGGGATGCTCGGTCGGCTGATCTCCGGTACCAGCGCCTTGTTCTCCAGCCTGACGGTCTGGAGCGTCCTGCAGATCGTAGCGGTTCCGGTCTTCCTCGACCACTGGGGGGCGGTGGTCTACGGGCAATGGCTGGCAATAAACGCGGGCGCAAGCTTGTTGTCCCTTATGGATTTCGGGCTCAGCACTCATCTGGTCAACCGGATCCTCGCCTTGTCCGCGCGCGGGGAAGGCGCGGCGGTGATGCGGATCCTGTCGACCGGATTCGCCCTGTTCGCCGCCCTGATGACCGCCGGTGCGGCGCTCCTGGCCGGCGCGTGGCTGCTGGACCTCCCGGCATCGTTAGGCATCGACGCCCCCGGCGCCGGCCCGGCGGCGATCCTGCAGGCCACGGCGATCCTGATCCTGCTGCCGCGCCCCCTGATCGGCGGCCTGTTCGCCGCGCGCGGCCAGTTCGGGCGCTCGGTCTACATGAGCGCGGCCCTGCAGCTCCTGCCGTTCGCGGGCACGCTGGCGGTCGTCATCGGCGGGGGCGGAATGGCGGCAGCGGCGGCTGTCAACCTCCTGACCGTGCTTCTGACCGGCTGGATCCTCCCCCTCGCCGTTCTGCGGGTCCTTCATCCCGACGTCTCCCTGGCGATGCGCTGGCCGACATCGAGCGAACTCAGAGGGTATGTTGGAAAATCGGTCCTGTATGGCCTGTCGTCGGGGGCTACGGTCGCGATGCTGCAGGTTCCGGTGCTGATCCTCCAGGCGATGAGCCCGACAGGCGTGGCGGTGGTCGCTTTCACCACCATGCGAACCGCGACGGGCGTGCTGAAGCAGGTCGCGAGTCAGGTCGTCATCTCCTCCGCACTCGAAATGACGCGACAGCACAACCAGAACGACCGGCTTGGCCTCGAGCGGCTGTTCCTGACGACAGTCCGCATCGTCGGCGGCGCCGTCGGCCTGCTTGCCGGTCCTTTGCTGGTTCTCGGTCCCGTCCTGTTCGCCCTGTGGACTTCCGGCCAGGTCGTCTTCGATCTCACCCTCGCGCTGGCCTTCGTGGGGGCCACGGTCCTCATGGCGCCGGGCGCGACCGGGCTCACCCTCCTGAAGCAGACCGATCATGCGGAGACGCTGGCGATCGCGCATCTCGTGCAGATCGTGGTCGGATTGACACTCTGTCTGGCGCTCGTGCCGCAGTTCGGCAGCCTGGGCGCGGCCCTCTCGGTCTCCGCAGCGGAGCTGGTCGCAATCGGTGGGCTCGCGACTCTTCAGGCCGCAGGCGTTTTCTCCCTGAATGGCGTCCGGGTGGTCTCGACGAGCTGGGCAGCCGCCTTCTCGGGAGTCGCCGTCGGCATGGCCGCCAGCGCTTTCCTGCAGTGGACCCTACCCTCCAACTCCCTCATCGAAGTATTCTGGCTGGCGGTGGCGTGGGGGATCGCCGTTGCGCCTGCCGTCCCGTTCATCCTGCTGCCGAAGAGCGCACGGCGCTCGCTCTTGAACCGTCTGCGAAACCGAAACGCAGATACCGGAAGGACCTCCGGATGATGCAACTGCGATCGCGCAGACGCCGAGGCTCCATGATCGAGTTCCGACGGCGGTTCCGGGACTACTTTCTGGAACGGCTCGCTTTCCGGCTGCTGGAGCATCTCGAACGAAGTTGGCAAGGCTTTGCGGTGCCGCGTCTCGCGGCGTTTCCGGCCGACGAGCTGGGTCGGCAGATTGCCGTACGGGGCCTGGCGGAGCGGGACTCGCTGCTGTTCCTGTTCGACGACATCCTCGCCGCCGACGCCGAAGACTTCAAATCGAAGGTCGCCATCGACATCGGCGCCAACGTCGGAAACCACGCGCTGTTCCTGGCGCCGCGCTTCGCCCGTGTGCTGGCCTTCGAGCCGCACCCCCTGCTCGCCCGGCTGATCGAGTTGAACGCCGAGCTCAACGACGTCGGCAACGTTCGGGTCCATCCGGTCGGGCTTTCCGATGTGGACGGAGAGGCGGCTTATCTGGAGATCGCCGAACGCAACATCGGCGCGTCCGGCCTGACGGAAACCCATTGGAGCGGCGGCCAGGCGGCGGGGCGAACGCTGACCGTCCGGTTGGAAATCGGCGACGAGGCGATCGCACGCCACGCCCACCCGGACGACATCGCCCTGGTCAAGATCGATGTCGAAGGGCACGAGACGAACGCGATCAAGGGTCTCGAATTGCTTCTGACACGGGCCGATCCCATCGTCCTGTTCGAGGTCCGGTCGGGCGAGTCTCTTCCGCAGGGCCTCGCCGCCTGGGCCCTGCTGGAGAGTTTCGGCTATCGTCACTTCCATGTGATCGAGCAAATGCCCGTGCTGCTGCCATGGGCACCGGCGCCCGTGCGGTGGGGGGTCAATCTCGTGGACAGAATGGCACGCGGCGTCCGCTATCGGGCCCGACGCATCGAGCGCTTCGAGCCGTGCCAGCAGGATTTCGTCATTGCGGCGAAACGGGAACTGCTGTGACCGGTGGCGGCATGCGCCATGTGAAGTCGACCGTCGCCCGAGTGTTCGAGTGGCTCGCCCCCGGACTCTGGCTGCGGAGCCGGATCCGGCGGCGCGATCGGAACTTCGAGCGCGAGTACTTCTTCATTGCGGACCTGTGCGATTCGCAACGCCTGAGCATCGACGCGGGCGGCAATGTCGGCGAATTCGCGTTCTGGATGTCCTATCACTCCCGTCGCGTGATCAGCTACGAGCCGAACCCGATCTGCCAGCGCCGCATCCGCCGAATCCTCCGGCCGAACATCACGCTGCGGCCGGCCGCCCTCTCGGATGCCCCGGGCAGCGCCAGTCTGCTGTTCCCGGAGGACAACCTCGGCCTGGGCAGCATCGCTGCCGGCAATCCGATTTTCGGCCACGCGGGCAAGTCCGGCTACGCCGCCATCACCGTGCCGACCGTCCGCCTCGACGAGGACGTCACCGAGCCGGTCGGGCTGATCAAGATCGACGTCGAGGGTCATGAGGCGACCGTGCTCGATGGGGCGACAGCCCTGCTGGCGCGGGATCGCCCACGCATAATGATCGAGATTGAGGAACGGCACGGAGCCGGCGCGCACCATCAGGTCCGGCGACGGCTCGAGCCGTCTGGCTATCGACGCTTCATCCTCTGCTCTACCGGCCTGATGCCGTTGGACTGGGAGGCCGATGCCGCGGTCCTGCAGGCCGCGCCCGCCGAGTCCCCGGACTACGTCAATAATTTCATCTTCATCCACCGCGACGACCCGTACCTTGATGGCCTGCGGGATGGATCCCGTTAGCCGACCGACATGGACCGGCGTCCTCCGCCGGATCGGGCGCAGGTTGCTGCTGTCCTGCGCGGCGCGGGCGATCGCCGCCGGCGCCGGGCTGGCGCGGCACGCATCCGTCCTGTGCGGCAACCGAGGCGATCGCACAGCGATCCGCCGGCCCAAGATCGCAATCCTCTCCTATGAGCATCAGTTGGGGTCGATCATCGCGACAACGCCAGTGTTCAGCGCCCTGCGGCAGCTCCGGCCGGACGCCG
The DNA here is from genome assembly GCF_034377285.1 of Thalassobaculum sp. OXR-137. Classification (NCBI taxonomy): domain Bacteria; kingdom Pseudomonadati; phylum Pseudomonadota; class Alphaproteobacteria; order Rhodospirillales; family Thalassobaculaceae; genus Thalassobaculum; species Thalassobaculum sp. OXR-137. The sequence continues at coordinate 24,886 of NZ_CP139716.1, forward strand.
AAATCACGGTGTTCGGAACCGCGCTGCTCGGGCAGATACTTCGTTCCAACCCGAACGTTGACCGGTTCGTCGTGACGGCGGACCCGCACGATCACCCGCTCAGGGCGATAGGCGACATCGTCGCCATGCAACTGGGTTCGCAGACAGGCCCCTTCGACTGGCTTCTCGCAACCGTCGGCTGCCGGCGAGGCCTGATCGGCATCATGGCGGCCGCACTGCCTTCCGGGAGGCGCGCCGGCCACACGGTCGCGGACTTCGCCAGCAGCTACGCCTTTCCAATACCGTATGACGATCAGGCCAGCATGGTCGCAAACAACCTGCGCATCCTCTCGCCGCTTGGCCTAGCCCCCGAACAGCAAGAACCCGCGGTGTTCTTCGATCCACCAACGGCGGGCCGCGTGCGGGACTTGCTGGAAACCCACGGGATCGACCCGGACCGCAGGATCGCGGTGCTGGCCCTGGAGACAAGCGGCGGTCAGCCCACCCAGTGGTTCGCCGACCGCGCTGCTGAGGTCGCCGACCGGTTGTCCCGGGAGGCAAACCTGCAGATCGTCCTGGTCGGCACCGAAACCGGCCAGGTGATGCTCGACGAGGTGCGTGGGCTGATGTCCACCGAGGCCGTGTCGCTGGCCGGACGCACATCAGTCCCGGAGTTGGCGGCGCTGTTCGCCATGGCCGATCTGGCTGTCGCCCTGGACACCGGGGCGATGCACGTCGCCCGGGCGGCCGGCGTTCCTCTCGTGGTCGTGGCATCGGCTTGGCAACCGCCGCATCTTTGGCTGCCCATCGACGTGGCGCAGGCCAGCATCGTGTCCCGCCACGGATCGCCCGGCCTCTGCTGCCAAAACGTAGCCTGCCGGTCGCGGGACTGTATGCGCAGCATTTCGGCGAAAGAGGTCGTGACCGCGGCGTTCGACCTTCTCGGCCACTATCCTCCCTCAAACGACGAGAGACGCCGGCGCTGCGCCGCCCTGACGGTCGATCAGTAGGCGCCGCTGCGGCTGACCACCGCCTTCACCGTGCGCAGGGCGATGACTAGGTCGAGCCAGAGCGACCAATTCTTGACGTACCAGGTGTTCAGCCGCATGCGCTGATCGTGGCTGAGGCCGTTGCGCCCGCTGACCTGCCACAGCCCCGTCAGGCCCGGCCGCATGTGCAGGTAGAAGTCCGCGTGCTCTCCGAAGCCCCCCAACTCCTCCGCCGTCACCGGCCTCGGCCCGACTAGGCTCATTTCGCCGCGCAGCACGTTCAGGAGCTGTGGGAGCTCATCCAGGCTGTAGGCTCGCATCCACTTCCCGACCAGCGTGACCCGCGGATCGTCACGCAGTTTGCGTTGCTTCTGCCACTCCGCCCGACGATTCGCGTCCTGCTCCAGCAGCCGGTTCAGGACGGCTTCGGCATCGGTCCGCATGGTCCGGAACTTCAGGCAGCGGAACCGCCGGCCGTCCCGTCCGACACGTTCGTGTGCGTACAGGATCGGGCCGCCGTCGCGGGCGATCAGGATAACCGCGAATATCGCGAACGGTGCGCTGACCGCCAACAGCGCCAACGACCCGACGTAGTCGAAGGCGCGCTTCGCAATCCGCGCCAGCGGACGGAACATGGGCTCCTGTACGGACAGCAGCAGGACGTCCCGGCCAACCAGATGGCAGGCATCCAGCGCGATTACCGGCAGCCCCCCCATGCGATTAACGCTCACGAATGGCAGCCGTTCCAGCACGAGCCGGGCGATCTTGCCGCGGCCCGCCTCGAGCTCTGCGGCATCGCCGGACAGGACGATCAGTTCGCCACCGTGACGGTTCAGCAGGTCCCGCCAGCCATCGTGCTGTGCTTCCTCGACCTGTGACAGCGGGCAGGAGGCCACCACCCGATAGCCGAGGTCCCTCTCGGCGTGGAGAATCTCGGTGGTCTCGTCCAGGCGGCCCGGCGACCCTACCACTACGACCGGGATCTGCCAGAGGCCCGCGATCCTGAGGACCCGGCGCGCAACCTGGCGGGCGAGAAGGATCGCCGCCATCGCCAGCGTCCAGGTACAGACAAGCCAGATGCGCGAGATGTCGACCTTCGTCGCGAACTGGATGAAGCCGTCGGCCAGGAGGACCACACCGCAGCCGACGACGACATGCTTGATCTCGACCCAGGCCGGCAGTCGTCGCTGGTAGTGGCCTAGGTGCTGGAACGAGGCGATCAGCGCGATGGCGAAGACCAGAAGCTGCGACGCGCGAGCCGGGACTCCGGCGATCATGAGGTCGCCGATGGATCCGGGCATGCCATACCGGCCGAACTGCAACAAGGGAACGATTGCCAGCAGCAGCGCGCAGACGATCGCGAGCGCATCCGTCAGCATCAGAACGATCCCGCGAATCATCGCCGGGCTCAGGATGGTCCTCGCGTCGTCGCGGGTCAGCGGACGCTGCTCTGCTTGGCTTTTCATATTGGGCGTCAGCACAATCGTCTAAGATCTCAGGAACGGTAGGCTCTAAGCACCTTGTCACCGGGCAGGCAAGCCCGCAATCTATGAGCCTGAATGGCCGGGGCCGTGTGCGCCTGCCACCGATACTGGCACCAGCTCAAGGCAATGGTAGGGCCGTGGCTCCCTCATACAATTCGGCACTCTTCCGCTGGCTTCTGCTCGTCGTCGTTCTTGCGCCATTGCCGCTGGGAAGCCACCGGCCTTGGGCCTGGTCCCTCCTGGCGACCGCGGTCGGGCTGCTGCTCGTCATTTGGGGGGCCGGCGTCTTGTTAGGCCGCGCGCGGGCGCCGGTGTCCCTGGGACGGCTGTGGCCGGTAGCCCTTGCGTTCGTGACCGTGTTGCTTTGGGCAGTTTTCCAGACCGCCGGCGGCGGCTGGGCCGACCTTCACCATCCGATCTGGGACGAGGCTGCAACGGCCCTCGGGCCTCAGCTCCCAATAGGCCGCAACTCGGCGATCTCGATGGATCCTACCGCAGGATGGACCGCGCTTCTGAAGCTGACCGCCTACGGCGGCATCTTCTGGCTGGCGACACAACTCGGGCGGGACCGGTTGCGCGCCCGGCAGGCGGTCATCGCCACCACCGTGGCGGCGATCGCATACTCGACCTATGGCCTCGTGGTCCACTTCTCCGGATGGGATACGATCCTCTGGATGAAGAAGTGGGCGTATCTGGGCGACCTGACCGCCACCTTCGTCAATCGCAACGCGTTCGGCGGCTATGCCGGCGTCGGTCTCCTCTGCTGCCTCGCACTCGCCATGCACGGCCTGAGACCTCGCGAGGAACGGCGGGCACACGACCTCGCCGAGGACCTCCTGGTCCGGGCCGCGCCGTTCATCGTTGGTAGCCTCGTCATTGGTTTGGCGCTGTTGTTGAGCCACTCCCGCGGTGCCCTGGCGGCTTCGCTGATAGGCATCCTGACCCTGGTGGCGTGTTTCGCGGTCGGTCGCCTGTTGCGCCCGAAAGCTGCCGTTGTCGCCCTCGCCCTGATCGTCGCGGCGGGGGTCGTGAGCTTCCTGCTCTACGGCGACGGAACGCTGATGCGGGCCTTGACCGCCAATGACGAGTTTGCCGACCGAGAGAACCTCTACCGAGTGGTGATGGCGGCCATCGGAGACGCGCCGCTGACCGGCTTCGGGCTCGGATCGTTCCCGGCTGTCTTCGCCCTGTACCGCGACGGCACCCTTCTCGCTCCGGTCACCTACGAGTTTGCACACTCGGTGCATCTCGAGCTGCTGCTGGAACTGGGCTGGCCGGCGACCGCCCTGCTGTACTTCGCCTTCGCCTGGATCCTCGGCACGTGCGTCGCCGGCCTCTTCAGGCGGCAGCGCGATCAGCTGTACCCGGCGATCGCCATCGCGAGCGCCGCTTTGCTCGGCGCCCACGGCGTCGTCGACTTCAGCGTTCAGATGCCGGCGACCGCCGCGCTGCTGGCGCTCTTACTCGGGGTCGGATACGCGCAGTCGTGGAGCACCGGTGGTCACGTCGCCCCGTCGCCCGCCGAGCAGCCGTTCCCGGCGTCTAGTGGCTAGAGAAAATCACGATCAGATGGAGGCATCTGATCGTGTCAACCGATCGCGCTCTAGGGCATAGGGCTGTAGCGCCGCACGAAATTCTCCATGTCGGCGTCGTCTAGTTCCGAGAGGGAGCGGCGAACGAACGGTCCAAACCGCGGATCGTCGGCGATCGGTACCAAGGCGTCAGGCGTCGCCAACCAAGTGAAGCGGACCTGACGGCGCAGCATCTCCACTGTCTGTTGATCGAGATGCGGCAGCAGCCGGAGACCGAGGGACAGCCGCGATGCCTGCATGACCGGGACGATCGGTCCGGAAAGAAACGACATCCGGATAGCGCGGGCCGCAGCGTCCCTGCGGTCGTCGAGGGCATAAAGATATGCTAGACGGGCCCAGGCCGCCGGGTTGCCGGGAGCCGACGCCAGCGACCTCTCGGTTGCCGCCGTCGCCTCGGCCACGATCTCGTCGCGATACGGCCCCACCGTCATCAACTCGGCCTGCCGCAACAGGGCGAAACCTCGATCGGACTCGCGGTCCCCCTGCATATAGACACGGTCGGCGAGGCCAAGCCTATCGGCGGCGCGCCCTAGATCGTCGGGCGAAACCAGATGCCCGCGGCGCAACTCCCAAAGGATGGCCTGGCCCTCGACTGCGCTGAGCGCAGCAACGAGTTGCACGGCACCGCTGAACAGCAGCACTGCTCCGACGAACAGGCCGAGCGCTGCCGGCATTGGCCATGACGGCCGCGCGTCCGGGCTAGTCGGCATAATACCCACGATAGCGGCCGTAGTACTGCCCATAGTCGCCGTAGGCGTACCGGGCGTGCTTCTTCTGGTTCACCTGCGACAGCACCACGCCATGCAGCGGGACCCCCGCCTGGCGCAATAGCTTGATGCCGCTGCGGACCGCGTCGCGTGGCGTCGTGCCCCATCGGACCAGATAGATCACCCGATCGGCGACCCGGCCGAGCAGCCGGGCGTCCGCGACCGCAAGAGCGGGCGCCGAGTCGATGATGATCCGGTCGTATTTTGGGGCGAGCTCGCCGATCACGGCTTCTGCACGGCTCTCGCTGATCAGGTCCGCCACGTCCTCCAGGGACCCCGCCGGGAGGAAATCGAGGTTGGGCATGACGTCCCGCTGGATGACATCGTCGGCCGTCGCGACTCCCGAAAGGATCTGCACGAGGCCGGTCTCATTGGAGCACTCCAGGATCGTGTGGAGGCGCGGTCGGTGCATGTCGCCATCAATCAGCAGGACACGCTCCTTCGTCTTGGAGCACATCAGCGCCAGCCCCAGGGTGACGAAGGTTTTGCCCTCCTTCGGCACGGAGGACGTCACGACCACCGTCGACGCCTCTCCTTCCCGTCGGGTCATATCCAGGTCGAGAGATGTTTTGAGGGTTCTGACCGCATCGGCGAGCTGCGATCTGGGCCGTTCCAGGACCTGACGAATCAGCCGGTCCGCCTTGCCTCTCATGCTGGGAATGATGGCCACAGTCGGCAGGCCGGTGATCTCCTCGGACTCGTCGGACGACCGGACCGTGTTATCCAGCCGGTCGATCACCATGACCAGCGCCACGCCGGCCACGAGCGCCATGATGGACATGGTGAAGATGATCAGGTTCTTGCGGGGTGCGGACGGAGCGCGCGGCACCTCCGCCGGCGAGATGACCCGAGCGTTCGCGCGCTGGATTCGATTCTGGTCCGTCGTCCGCTTGAACCGGGCGAGAAAAGCCTCGTAGAGCTCCCTGCTGGCCTCTGCCTGGCGTTCCAGTTCGCGAAGACGCAGATCGGCCTCGCCGGCGACGTCGCCCTCCGAGCGAAGCGCCGCCAGTTCCGCCTCGAGAGCGCGGACATCCGCCCGCGCGACCTCGACGTCGTTCCGCATCGACACCACCACCTTCTGCATCTCGGCGGCGATCTTGCCTCGGAGCTGCTCGAGGTCGGCCTTCATGGCCACCATCCGCGGGTGCCGGTCGGCGTAGGTCTTCGACGCCTCGGAAATCTGACGAAGCAGGGCGGCCTCCTGCTCCCGCAACCGCTGGACAAGGGGCGATTGGAGGACGGCACTGGTCGTCTCAAGCGCACCCTGCGACCGGACCACCGCCTCCATCTGCTGAAAACGCGCCTGCTTCTGAGCCAGCTCGGACCGCGCGAATACCAGGCGAGTATTCACCTCCAAGACCTGCTGGTCGACCACCGTGATCTGCCCGGTGCCCTTGCGTCGAAGGCCATGCTCGGCGCGGAACTGCTCCGCCGCGGATTCGGCGACGGCAACGTCGTCGCGCAGCACGACCAGCCGTTCGCTAAGCCATTCCGAGACTTGCCGGGCGTCGTCAAGGCTTGCCTCGAGACGGTCGAGCACGAACAGTTCGGCGATCGTATTTGCGGCCTTCGCCGCCAGGACCGGATCCTCCGCCGTGAACCGGATTCCGATGACGAAGGCATTGCGGTTCATCTGAACGTCGAGACGCGAGCGAAACGCCTCGGCCAGGCGGACAAGCTCCCGATCCTCCGCCGTGCTCGAATCCTGCCCCCCTGCGCTTTCCTCCTCACCACCACTCAGCTCGGCCAATCGTTGGAACGGATTCAACGACTTCACGAAGTCGGCGACAGGACGTGGCTGTCGCAGAGCGGGGTTGAACTCCGGATACTCGGATAACCGCAGTTCCTCGACCGCGCGACGCGCCAACGTGGACGACTGAATAATGGCGACCTGGGTTCGCATTATCGCTTCGGTGAGGAGGCTCCTGTAGATCGGTCTCTGATCGAGAGCGTCGCCCGCGTTCAAATCCTCGATCACCAGGGTGATGTCGGCGGTGTAGCGGGATACGACCTGCTGGAGCACCAGGATGGTCGGCACGATCGCCAGGAGCCAGACGCCCGCGATCAGATACTTGCCTCGCCAGATAACCAGCCAACCCCAGCGTATCGTGTACCGCAGTTGATCCCGATCCGGTTGGGATCGGGTATCGCCTGCAGAATGATCGCTTGTCGGGGCGCGCCCACGGCTCTTCCTGAGAGGCGTGGGACTATTTTCGTCATGCGATAGGTGCAACGTCATCTCAGCCCAAAGTGATGGCACCAAGCCCCGTAAATCCAGCACCGCCCCGCGCAGCGCCCCACCGGTCGGCCAGGTTCTGTCTCTGTTTCCTTCCGCGGCGACACGCGTCCGCATGGGTCAGAATGGACCGTTTCTAGCGGAAGATCATTAACTTATCTGCCACTTTGTGAAACGATGTTATTTATCAGTTGCTGGCATCAAACCGACGAGGGGCAGACAAGGTATGCGTGCAATCGTACTCGGCGCGGGAGGGTTTATTGGCACCCATCTCGTTCGACGGTTGAAGGCTGAGGGCTACTGGGTTCGGGGTGTTGACGTCAAGCCGCCGCAGTTCGCGCCATCCGAAGCGGACGAGTTCCTTCTTCTCGACCTGCGGGATCGGTTGGCATGCGCACAGGCCATCGGTGACGGTAGCGACGAGCTGTTCCAGCTTGCGGCCGATATGGGGGGTGCCGGCTACATCTTTACCGGTCATCACGATGCCGACATCATGCGCAACTCAGCGATGATCAATCTGAATGTGATCGACGCCTGTGCCGCCCGCCCGGTCGACCGGTTGTTCTATGCCTCCTCGGCCTGCGTCTATCCGAGCGAGAACCAGCTCGATCCGGCCGCACCCGACTGCGCGGAGGCCTCGGTCTACCCCGCTAATCCCGACAGCGAGTATGGCTGGGAGAAGCTGTTCAGCGAGCGTCTCTATCTCGCCGCAGCCCGCAACTATGGCCATACGACGCGGATCGCCCGCTATCACAACGTATTCGGACCGGAAGGTGCTTGGGCCGACGGCCGGGAGAAGGCGCCGGCGGCGTTGTGCCGCAAGGTCGCGGAGGCGTCCAATGGCGGCGAGGTCGAGATCTGGGGCGACGGAAACCAGACCCGGACGTTCCTGTACATCGACGACTGCATCGATGCCACGCTCGCGCTGATACGCTCGGATGTCTGCGAGCCGTTGAACGTCGGCTCGGAGGAGCTCGTCAGCATCAATCAGATGGCGGAGATGATCGCGGATATCGCCGGCAAGCGCGTTCGGCTGAAGCATGTCGACGGGCCGCAAGGTGTGCGAGGCCGGAGTTCCGACAATCGCCTCGCCAAACAGCTCCTGGGCTGGGAGCCCAAGGCCTCGCTTCGCGCGGGCCTGGAACAGACCTATGATTGGATCGCTGCTCAGGTGGCCCAGGCGACCGTCGCCGCCTGAAGCGTCTGCCTAACGAACGATGCGAATTCTCGTTCACGACTACGCTGGCCATCCCTTCCAGGCAGAACTCAGCCGTTGGCTGGCCCGCCATGGCGGGCATTCGGTTCTTCACCTGTATTCCCGCGACATCGAGACGCCCCGGGGCCAGGTAACCCGGCAGGCGGAGGCGCCGGACGACTTCGAGATCGAGGGCCTGAGCGTCGGGCGTCCGCTAGACAAGTATGGGCTGCTGCGTCGGTTCCTGCAGGAGGAGGCCTACGCCAAGCTGTTGGGCGAACGGTTGAAAGCCTTTGCACCGGACGTCGTCCTGGCTGCCAACACTCCGCCCTTCGTCCTGCGCCGGATCCTCAAGGCAACGCGCAAGACGGGCGGCGCCTTCGTATCCTGGGTGCAGGACATCCACTCGATCGCCGCCGCCCGCGTCCTTGCCAACCGAAATCCCCTTCTGAGCCAGCCTGCGCTCTGGCTGCTGCGTCATGTCGAGTACGGCACGCTTCGACGGTCGGACGGCTTGGTGGTGATCTCGCCCGACTTCGTGCGCGAGCTTGAACGCGGCATCGTCGAACATCCCAATCTCGCGGTCATCGAGAACTGGGCATCCGCCACCGAGCTGGCCGCCGGGCGTAAGCCCAATCCGTGGTCGGACGCGGCCGGACTGTCCGGGAAGTTCGTCTTTCTGTACGCGGGGACACTCGGCCTGAAGCACAACCCGAGCCTGCTGGTCGACCTTGCCGCGGCCTTCGCAGACGACCCCTCGGTCGTGATCGCGGTGGTCAGCCAAGGCCCCGGACGGGTCTACCTTGAGGAGCGCAAGCGCGAGCGTCAGTTGCCCAACCTCGTGCTCTTCGACTTCCAGCCCTACGAGTGCTTCTCAGACGTGATGGCCAGCGCCGATGTCTCGATCGTGCTGCTCGAGCCGTTCGCCGGCACCATGTCGGTGCCGTCCAAGGTATACAGCTACGTTCTCGCGGAGCGCCCGATTCTCGGCGCGATCCCCCCCGAGAATCTCGCCCACCGGCTGGTCGAACAGGAGGGCCTCGGCGTCTGCGTCGACGCGACGGACGCCGAGGCGTTCGCAACGGCTGCCGTCAGCCTGCGCCATGATCCGGAACGTCGGGAGCGGTACGCCGACTGCCAGCGACGCTACGCCGAGAAGGCGTTTGCGATCGACCGGATCGGCCGACGCTTCTCGGAAGTCCTGGACGCCGCCGTCCGGCGCGCGCAAGCCCGCCGATAGCGTTTCTACATCCGGAAGCCGAGACGCACCGTGGCCACGGTCTGGTCATAGCTGGAACGGTCGTTCGACGAATCGCGCAACCGGTAACCGATCTCCCCACCGACATAGTATTCGGGAGCGAGCGCCCACAGGAACCGGGCACGCGCCTCATAGGTGGTGTCTTCACGGTCGACCCCCTCGAACTCCTCGTAGGTCGCGGCCGCATACCCCGTCAGGACGATGTTCCGCTGAAGCTCGTGCCGCACCAGCAAGCTGCCGCGGTTGGAGATGATCGACGAAGCATTGGTGGTCGTCGTTTCCTGAACCGTCCGCTCAATAGACGGAACCACCAGCGTTATCCGGCTCGGCGTCCAGTTGAAGCTCGCCTTGATCGCGGGTCCACTGGGGTCCGACAGGCGCTCGTCGTCGTAGTTCTGCTGAAGATAGCCGACCAGGAAGTCTCCTCGGATGACCTGGGTGATGTCGACGCCGATACCGGTGTAGGCTCGGAAGCCATAGCTGGAACGATCGACGCCATCGTCATCGAACTCGTCGTCGTACTGCCGGGTATTGGCGGACACCTGAGCGATCGCAGCGTACCCAGGGAACATCTCATACTCTGTGCGTCCGGTGACCTGGTACTCCCAGCGGTCGCGATCGCTGTTGTTGATTTCCGTTCCGTTAGACGTATCGACGTCCCCGAAGATCCGGCGATCGCCCTGCCCCGTCACACCGTAGGTGAAACCGCCGTCGGCCCAGCGTGTCCCCAATCGCGTCGTCAAGCCGTAGATCGGCGTTGGTTCGTTCCCGCCCGCGTCATCGGGACTGCCGCGGTCCTCGGTGCGCTTGAAGGCCTGCAGGAAGGCGTTTGCTTCCCAATCTTTGGAGAAGTCGTAGCGGCCGTCCAGGAACGACTCTGCCCGCAGATGGCTGTCGTCGGTGTACTTCCAGTACGAATACTGCTCGACCTCCGCCCCGGCACTGAGCGCATGCTCCCGGAAACGCGAGCGCAGCCGTGCCTTCCCGATGACACGAGTAGCGAAATCGCCCCGGACGTCCTCCTTCGTGGCGAAGACGTTCGAATTGTATTCCTGACCAACCTCGATGCTCGGAAACAGCAGGAACTGGCCGAGTTCGACCCCCTTCGGCTGGAAGGACTCTTCTACCCGCCTCTCGTCGTTCTTTCCGGCGAGGTCGTCGCCCGGATTCAGCTCGGTGGTGATGTTCGCAGCGTTGGCGCGATTTTCAGCGACCGACCGGGTCTGTGCCATGGTCGTGGTTGTCAGGCTCGTGGACAGAGCCGTCGCTGCCAGCAGGCAGATTACGTGCAATCTCATGGAGTCTCCACCCCTCCGTCCAGCGGCCGATGAACAGTCGGAATACTGGAAACACCATTGAATCAGGGAATTAGGCATCAAGTTCTACGTTCGCAGAAAACGATACAAGATAACCGTCGTCAAGGGACAAAAAATGCCCGTCGTCCTCGCCGTATCGCACAATCCTACCCTGAAGGCTCGCCCCACAACACCGCCCACCTCTGCGACAACACGCAGCCTAGCCCTCTGGCCGGCCCATAGAACAAGCCGGCCCCCATGCCTCCGACTAGCTGACCGATAGAACACGGCCCTCCCTGCCCGACAGCGCGACTGCTGAAAGGACGCCGGTCGCATACGCCCCGGTATCGACGGCGATTCGGTTCCGGTGCAGTTCGACATCCGGGACGATCGTGTGTCCGTGAACGATTACCTTGTCGAACGGAGCCCGGTGCCGAAGGAAGGGTTCCCGGATCCAGAGCAGGTCTTCCAGCGCCTGATCCTCGAGGCGGCGGCCGGCCCGCACGCCGGCGTGCACGAAGCCGTAGTCGCCGTAGCTGACCATCGGCTCCAACCGCTCCAGGAACGACCGATGCTCGCCGGGCAGCGCTCGGACGAAGCGATCGCGCAGGTCGCGGCATCGATCGGCATCGACGACACCGATCGACGCGCGAACCCCATAGCTCTGCAGCGTCTGGACGCCGCCGAAAGACAGCCATTCCGGCCGATCCTCCGGGGACTCCAGGAAGTCGAGCATCGCCTGCTCGTGATTGCCCATCAGCAGATGGATGGTGAAGCCGGGTAGCGGGTCGCCGTTCAGAATATCGATGACCCCGCGGCTGTCGGCACCCCGGTCTACGTAGTCGCCGAGGAACACGGCAATGCATTCCCGACCCACACCATGCTCGGCCGCATCCCGACGGATCTCCTCCAGCATGTGTTCAAGCAGGGCACTCTCGCCGTGGATGTCGCCGACTGCGTATATCAATGCTCCCTCCGGCGCCGCGGGCGGCAGAGCGGCCGGATACGCCCCCCATTCAGCGGCCGGACCCGACATCGCGCGTTGGCCGAAGAGTGAGCGGAACAGGTCTCGCAGGCGGTTCATGAGCGCGGGAAGATCATGGGAACGGGTCGACTCGTGCCGGCATTCGCATATAGGAATAAGGGACTGTGTCCGTCAAACTTCCAGGGGTTAACCCGCTTATGCCACGAAAGCTGACTGTCGGTCTCTGCCTTGCAACAAGCCTCTGCCTCGGCCTTGCCGGTTGTGTGACGCGTGGGTCGTTTCCGGACCAAGAAGCTCCGATGACGGCCGGCATCTCGGTGGAAGGCTATCGGCTTGAACCTGGCAACCGGGTGCGGATCGTAGTCTTCAACGAACCAAACCTCTCCGGCGACTTCACGCTGGACTCCATCGGCAACATCACCCTCCCGCTCATTGGCAATGTCCCGGGTAGCGGGGTTACCGCACGGGAACTGGCCGACCGGATCGCCGATCAGCTTAAGCGCCAGCACATTTTACAGGACCCGAACGTGTCGGTGGAGGTTCAAACCTTCCGTCCGTTCTATGTTCTCGGCGAGGTGCGGGAACCCGGTGAGTTCCCCTATACCTCCGGCATGACCGTGCTGAGTGCGATCGCCCGGGCCGGCGGCTACGACTATCGGGCCCGTGAGGGAGAAGTCGTCCTGGTGCGCGTTGTCGGACAGGAGCAGACCGAGTACCGGGCGTCGGAACTCACGCCGATCCTGCCGGGCGACATCGTCAAGGTACTCGAGCGGCGCTTCTAACCTCGGACACCCGCGGAGGCCTCAGCTCGGGCTCGCTGTGAAGATGTTGGTGTCGGGCTCCGCGACCGGCGTCAAGGTCGTATTGTCATTCGTCGTGGTAGCCGGATTGTTCGTCGCCCCGGGATTATTCGTGGTCACTTCGGTGGTTGGGCTCTGCCCGCCAAGAATCGCATTGGTCTGGGAGGCGTTTCCTGGGTTGATCGAGTTCAAGGCCGTCGAACTGCTGGCCCGGTTGATCGTCTGGGTCACCTGCTGACCCGCACCGGGTGCAGACGCGGCCACCGTCTGGCTGGTCACAGCCGAATAACTGTTGGCGAGAACCTGGATCGCCTGAGCGGGGGAGGCCTGATAGACGGCCGGCTGCGTCACGACGTTGGAAACGGTGACCGCCATCTGGGCCGTGGCTGCTGGTGCGACCTGTTGGGCCTCAGGCCGGACCAAGATCCGTCCCGCCGTCGTCACCACCGCTAAGGTCTGCCCCGGGGCGGACGATCCGATCTGCTGGGGGGCCACCGCCTGAACCGAGGCTCCGGCGAGCTGAACAGCGGCTGATGGCGATACGGCCAGAATGTTCTCGGCCGTGGTAACCGCCTGCGACGCGACACTGGCGATGAGACCGGCATTGTTGGTCGTGACCGCGGCCGCGACGGCGGCGTTGGCGAGCTGGGCCACCGCTTCCGGAGCGACTCGCTGGGTCGCCGGCGACACGAATATGCGGGCCGCGGTGGTCAGCACGCTCTCGGTCTGCTGCGGAGCCGACGTCTGCACCGGTTGATTGGCGACCGACTGCACCGCTGCTCCAGCCGCCTGAATGGCCGCCTGCGGATTGGAGGCCACCAGGCTCTCCGCCGCCGCCACGACCTGACTGGCGAGAGTCGCCTGGGTCGCCGGGTTCCCGCCGCTGAGCACGGAGATTGCCTGCAATACCGCCTGGCCGTTTCCGCTGAGTACGGCTGCGCGCAATGCCGGCGGAAGGGTGTTGATCCCTTGTGCACCGGAGCCGGAAACCTGGGCCAGGACCGGCGTCGTCGTCGCGATCAGTGGCGCGACAAGGCAAACGGCGGACACGAGACCGATCAGCAATGGTCTGCTCGAACGCATGGGAAACCTTCCGGTAGGGCGATTGCGGTCGGCAACAATACCTTACCAATCCGCGACGATCCACACATGCCGAGCGGCATATAAGGGTCCGTGCCGGTCAATACTCGCCTCGCTGCGAGACGTCGCGCTTGCCTGGCAGCCCCGATGGTGCAAGGTGGGGCATTGCTCCATCGTCAGGCAAACCAGTGCGCATCGCCGTCTCGACCATCGGTCGGTTCCACAGTTTCGATCTCGCCTGCCAACTCGCGGCGCGCAACATGCTTGCTGTCGTCTACACCGGCTATCCGCGCTTCAAGCTGGCCAATACGGGCGTCGCTGCCGAAGCGGTCAGGACGTTCCCCTGGGTCCAGACGCCCTACATGGCGCTCATGCGCTACGGCTGGTTCCAGCGCTGGCTGGACGTTCCCTGGGCCCGGGTCGCGCGCCGGACATTCGATGCCCATGTGGCACGCAGCCTGGTGGACTGCGACCTCGTCAGCATCCTGTCCGGCTTCGGGATGAGGACGGGCGAAGCCGCTCGGCAACGCGGTATCAGGGTCGTCTGCGACCGGGGCTCAAGCCATATCCTCACCCAGGACGCCCTCCTGCGGGAGGAGTACGACCGGGTCGGCCTGAGATGGCGGGGGATCGACCCGGACGTGATCGACCGGGAACTTGCGGAGTACGAGACCGCCGACGCCATTAGCGTGCCCTCGACCTTCGTGCGCGACAGCTTTCTGCGGCATGGCGTGGCGCCCGACAAGATGCTGTTCGCGCCGTATGGCGTGGACCTGCGCGGCTACCAACGAGCCTGCCCTCGTGACCGAGAGTTCAGGGTGTTGTTCGTGGGCGGCCTCTCGGTTCGCAAAGGCCTGCACGATCTCCTGGCGGCGTTCCGCCTAGCCGACCTGAAGGACGCGCGTCTCGTGCTGGTCGGCAGTGCAACGCCCGAGACGACAACCTTGCTCGGCGGCAGCGTTCCGGAAGACGTCGAGTTGACCGGGCACCTCTCCCGCGACGGCGTGATCCGGGAGATGTCACGCGCGAGCGTGATGGTCCTGCCGTCCGTCGAAGAGGGACTCGCCCTGGTGATGGCCCAAGCCCTCTCATGCGGCTGCCCGGTGATCGCGTCGACCCACACAGGAGCCGAAGACCTGTTCTGCGACGATCGCGAAGGCTTCGTCGTGCCGATCAGGGACCCGGACGCCATCGCCGACCGGCTGACCCGGCTGCACGAAGACCGGGACCTCCTCGCCCGAATGTCGGATGCGGCCGCGGCGCGCGTCGGAGCGATCGGCGGCTGGCAGGACTACGGCGACCGGATCGAGCGCGGCTACCGCGCGATTGTCGACGGCGGCTCGCCAGCCGTGCCGGTACGGTCCTCGGCACAGAACAGCAGGTCGATCTGAACGCATCGACCGTCGCCGTCCGTCCACGGACTGCACGCGGCAACCGGCTCGAAGCCAGCGTCGTGCAGCCAGCGCACAAGGTCCCCGATCAGGGGCTGGCCATCGTAGAACGCCACGAAGGATGCCTCGACGAGGACGTAACTGACGGTGTCGAGCAAGCTCCGTCCGCCGCGCAGAGCCGCCAGTTCTCCACCCTGGATGTCGAGCTTCAGCAAGATCGGCCTCGGCAGGTCCCGAAGCTCGGCCAGCCCGTCCAGGCATAGGGCGGTCACCGCTGCCGTTCCCACGCTCCCACTTCCCGGAACAGCAGCGGTCATGCGGTCACCGATCGGCAGCAGCGACGAGCAGTCCGCCCGGCCGGAGAGCTGAAGCTCGGCGCGGCCCTCCCGATCGGATACCGCGGCCTCATGAAGGACGACCTGCCGTTGCGAGGCGAACAGCCGGCGAAAGACAGCCGCCGCTTCCGAGTGCGGCTCGAAGGCGACCACGGGCGCCTCCGGGAACCGCGCGGTCGCCAGCAGCGCGAACTGCCCCTTGTTGGCGCCGACATCGACGATCGACGCCACCTGAATCCCGTCGAGCAGCGGCGCCAGCTCGATGGCCGCCCCCACCCCGTACCTCAGTCCTCGTCTCAGCGCCGGATCGCCGAGCAGTCGGCACAGCTTCCGTGCTTTCCGGAGCGGCTCCCGGATCATGACAGCCCGACCTGCGTCCGACGCGACGCGACAATGACACGCGCCCGATCCACCAGTCCGGCGCCCAGGCGTCCGTCGATCTCTGCGAGGGCCGCCGCCTGCCGCTCGTCGTTCGAATAGCCCGACGTCCAGGCCCGCACAGCACCGGCGCGCGCAATCGCGTGGCGGGCCCTCTCGTGTCGCAGATAGTACGCCGCTTTCTCCGCCGCCTCGTCGACGTCGCCGAAAAAGCACGCCTCGAGATCCTCGGCGAATGTCGCGGTCTGACCCTCGGTGCGTTCGCCCAGGAGGAAACCGCCGCTCGCGGCGATCTCGAAGCTTCGATGGGCGACCGGGTCACGATGGGCATGGGTGATCAGGCCCAGGCAGATGTCGGCATTCCAGATCGCGCGGCGATACTCGTCCCCCACGGCCTCGGGCATGAAGCGTACATTCTCGCCGGACGTCGCAATGTGCGGCGCCCATCGGTTGCCCCGCACCGTGACCGGCAAGCCTCTCCGGCCGAGTTCCCCGATCAGGCCGGGCCGGTCGCCATAGGGCGAGCCAATGAAGCACACCCGATGTTCGGCCGCCGGTGACTCCCCGATGGCCTGCGGGTCCACGTTGGCCTGCGGGTAATGGACCATCGGATCGAAGGCGAGCGGCATCAGCACGACGTGCGATGCCCCCGCCGCCCGGTAGTCGTCGACGCTCGACGGTCTCGGGACGACGTTCACGTCGTAGTGCGGGATGCACTTGCGGATGAGCCGCCAGCCCGGTTCTCCCGGCAGCGTACTGTACGGATTGTCGATCACGTAGTTCACGAGGAGGATGCCAAGCCGCCGCAGCCGGTCGAGGGTCGAGCGCCACACGAAGGTCGGCTTGTCGAACCAGACCAGATCGGGGCGGACGTCGCGGCAGAACGCGACGAGATCGGCGTTGAGGCGCCGCACGACCAGATCCGCGAGCAACCGTATCCGCAGAGCCGAGGCGAGCCGGCCGCCGGCCGCGGCATAGGGCGCCGTGTCGAACTCAAGGACCTCGATCCCCAGTCGACGGAACGCATCGGAGCGGTGCCGGCTGGTGGTGCCCCGGCTCAGGTCGCCGACGCTGGCCATGCGCAGAGTGACGGTCATCGACCCGCCATGACGGCAACCGCCTGTCTCCAGATGAGATCGCTGGTCACCCGGACATCCAAGTATCGCTCAACGTAGCGGCGTCCGGCCTTGCCCATCTCCGACAGGGCTTGCGGCGACATCGCCTGCAACCGCCCGATGCCCTCCGCGATCGCATTGTCCATCTCGTGCCCGAAAACCACGCCAAACCCCTCGGCCTCGGCATGATCCCAGGCCAGGCCAGCGGCTACCAGCACCGGCCGGTCGCTCGCAAGCGCCTCGGCGACGACGTTGCCGAAGTTTTCCCGCAGGTCGTCATCCTCGATCCCCGACGGCAGGACCAGGGCGTCGGACTCCTGCAGCACCGCGCGCATCCCTGCGCGATCCTGCCAACCCAGCAGGCTGACGCCGTGCGTCGCGGCCGCCTCGGCCTCGACCTGCCGGCCATAGTCCCCCTCGCCTACTCCGACGATGCTGAGCCGGTCGCCCGGACGGCGTTGCGCGGACCAGACCCGCAGAAACCGGCGGATGCCCTTTTCCGGCGAGAACCGCCCGAAGTAGCATAGCGCCATCCCGCCATCGGCAGCCCGGGGCGGCAGCGGCTGCCAACGCGTCAGATCGACTCCATTCGGAACCACGGTCACCGGCACACCCGGCAGCAGCTCGTCGAGACCCTTCTCTTCCAAATGGCTCGTTAGGCACAGTCCGCGGGCCCGACGCAGCATCGGAAGTACAAGCCACCGGTACAGATGGCGCTTCAGGGGCTTTCGCGCCTCGATCACCGCCAGATGCGTGGCCATAAGGCCGGCGTGCGGCATGACCAGCATCGGCCGGCCGAAGGTGACGCAGACGAGCTTGGCTATCAGGGTCGGCCAGGTTCCGAGCCCACTGACCACCACCAAACGGGCCCCGTGGCACGCCCGGAACACGGCCGGCAGTGCGCCAAGCCCGAATCCCCATTTACGCCCGAAACGAGATCGGTAGAGCTCGACCGGCACCGTCTCCGGAAGTCCGAGATCCGCAGCCCTTATCGGAGCCCCATGTGAAGCGTCGGAAGCGCAAACACGAAAAGAGCGGCCATTCTCCGCCAGGGCATTTACCAGGGCGCCGGTCGCCTCGGCGATCCCGCCAAATCCTTTCGACGGCGCGATATGCGTGGTGATGACCGCAAGATCGATCCCCCCGCCCGTCCTGCTCATTCCGTGCCCGCCCTTGTCCGGAGTCTCGTACGAACGATTGACCGTCGCCCGTTGACCTAGTAGCGAAAATATCCTGCAGACGTAACGGGATTCTCAAGTGCACCAACCGCCGCCGAGACGGTCACCGCAGCGAGGTTCGGGCAATGCCCCCGCTCGGCGCCAACCAAAGCCGCCCGCTGTCGGCGCGTGTGGGGAAGTCGCCGCATATGGCTGCGGACGACAGGGTCCGCTGGCCGACCTCCGGACGCCGGCGGCGTTTCAAGATGGCATGGCACCGCTGACACCATGACCCACTCCCTGCGTGTCCTGCTTCTGGTCAGCGACGCCTTCGGCGGGCATGGAGGGATCGCACGGTTCAACCGCGATCTGACGGAAGCCTTGTCCGCGTCCGGAGCGGTCCGCGAAGTCGTCGTCCTGCCGCGCCGTGTCCCCGAGGCGCCCAAACTGCCATCCGAGGCGATCGTGCAACTCCCGGCGCCGCAGAACAAGGCGAGCTACTCGCTGCGCGCGCTGCGCACCGCCGCGGACGGGTTCGACGTCGTTGTTTGCGGTCATGTCAATCTGCTGCCGGTCGCCGCAGCCGCGCGTCTGCTCGCCAGCCGGCCCGGGCGGGCGGCGCGTCTGGCCCTGATCCTCCACGGGGTCGATGCCTGGCAGCCGGTAGCGGTCCCCGGTCTGTCCGGCGTCGACCTGGTCGTATCGGTCAGCGAGTTCACCATGGAGCGTTTCCTCGACTGGTCCCGTTTCCCACGCGAGCGGTCAGTCGTGCTGCCGAACACCTACGACGAGACGCTGCGCCCCGGCCCGAAACCGGCCGACCTCGTCCGCCGCTACCGGCTGGACGGCCGCGACGTCGTGATGATTCTCGCCAGGCTCGACACCACCGACCGCGGCAAGGGCGTCGCCGAAATGCTGGCCGTCCTGCCGGCACTGGCCCGGGCGCGGCCGACCGTCTCCTACCTGGTCTGCGGAAACGGCGACGACCGTGCCTGGCTCGCCGACGAAGCCCGGCGCCATGGCGTCCACGACCGGGTCGTCTTTGCCGGTTTCGTCAGCGAGGAGGAGAAGGCCGCTCACTACCGGCTCGCCGACGCCTTCGTGCTGTGCGGGCACCAGGAGGGCTTCGGGATCGTCCTCCTGGAGGCCATCGCCTGCGGGATTCCCGTTGTCGCCTCCGTTGCGGACGGGTCGCGCGAAGCGGTGCTGGGCGGCGAACTCGGCGAACTCGCCGATCCGGCCGACCCCGAGAGCCTGCGCGACGCGGTGCTTCGCGCGCTGGGCCGACCGACAGAGGACCACAGGGCCCGGCTCGCCGCGGCATTCGGGCGAGACGTCTTCACTGAACGTGTCACAGGGATCGTGGAACGGCTCCGCGCGCCCGATGCGACCGCGGACTGAGCGGCCTCACTCCCGAGCCGGCAGGCCGACGGCACGCACCAGCCCCCGGACGTCCGCATCGATGTCCCATTGCGCAACGATCTCCCGGCTCCGCTCGCCCATCGCGCCGGCGAGGCCCGGCGTGAAACAGACCTTCGCAAGCGCCCGGGTGAGTGCCGGCACGTCGTCGACCGGGTAGACGAAGCCGTTCTCGCCCTGCCGTACGAGATCCGGAGCGGAACCGACCCGATCGCTGACGACGACGGCCCGGCCGGCGCTCATCGCCTCGTTCACCACCAGCCCCCAGGGCTCGTACTGCGATGGGAGCACGAAGACGTCGCAGGCCGCATAGAGGCGCACCAGATCCTGCTGCCCCTGGAACCCCAGGAAATGGATGTTGGCGTCGCCCGCCGCCTGCCTCACGAGCGCATCGCGCATTTCTCCGTCGCCGGCCAGGAGCAGTTGCGGCGCCGGACTACCCGCCGGCGTCTCCAACCGCCGAAACGCGGCAATCAGCCGGTCCGGGTTCTTCCGGGGCTGAAGCTTCGCGGCGCAGAGCACCACCGGCGTGCCCGGGGCCAGCCCCAACTGCGAACGCGTCTGCTCGCGGGTTTCGGCGGCGGCCCGGAAATAGCCGTTGTCGACCGCGTAGGGCATCAGGAACAGCTTCGCGTAGGGAATGCCCATGGCGCGATAGTACGCGGCATTCAGGGTGCCGATCGCGAGGTAACCGTCGACCAAACGGTCGAGGGCCGCGAAGAAGGCCCGCTTGAACACCCGTTTCGCCGGCCCCCGGTCCCGGCTAATCGCAGTCGCCTCGTCGCGGATGAGCACACGGACGCCGGCCCGCCGCGCCGCCAGCACCGCCAGCAGATGCGACGGCCGGCTGTATCCGTGGATCACGAGCCAGTCGCTCCGCGCTTCTTTCAGCGCTGCCCCCACGCCGCGGACGAAAGGCCGCCACAGGTCGACCACGTCGGTCCGCCCCACCGTCGGCAAGAACACGCTGCGATAGCCATCCAGCAGGTCGACATCCCAGGCCACCTCGCGGCCGAATCCGGGGTCGTAGTACCCGCGGCTCGACAGGTCCGAGCCGTAAAGCACGGTCAGGTCGAGGCCCGGAGTCCCGGCGATCCGTCGGAACAGCGGCGCCGCATACTGGATAGGATGGGTGATCAGGAAGGCGACGCGGGTCGGGGCACCCGTCATTGATCGCCTCGCCTCCAAGCCGCCGGGCCGTCGCCTTGCGACGGGTCCGCGTGGACAAGCTGCGACAGACATGTGAAGGACGACATGGCATGTTTCCGGCGGTCGGGTAGCTATCCGTCTCTAGCACAAACACCGCCCCATCGGTGAAGCAGGAGCGGACGCCATCCACGAGCCGGCCGAAATCGACCGCCACTATCGGACGAAAGCCCGAATGGAACTGAAGGCCCAACTGCCGCCGGAGATCCGCCTCCTGCTGGACGTCCTTGCCGCCGGCTACGGAACGCCGCTGCCGCCACCGGCGCCAACGATTGACTGGGACGGGCTGCTCCAATGCGTCCGGCACCACCGCCTGGCACCGATGATGAAACCGCTTCTCAGGCAGCCGGCGCACGTTCCGGGGCCGGTCCTGACCCGGCTCGAGAGCCTTTGGCGAAAGGTTGCGATGCAGACGCTGACCACCAATGCCGAGGTTGTTCGCGTCACGGCCGCCCTGGAGGCCGCCGGCATCGAGGTCCTGGTCCTGAAGGGCCCCGCGCTCGCCGTCCTGCTGCACGGCGACCCGTCCCGCCGATCGATGCGGGACATCGATTTGCTGGTTCGACCCGGCGCGGCAGAAGCCGCTCGCGCTGTTCTCGCCGACTGCGGCTACGGCCAGCGCCCGGAGATGATCGAGACCCACTACAATGCCGTCGAGTTGCGCCACCCGAGCCGGCCGCTTCCAATCGAGCTGCACGTGCATCTGGCGGATTCCGAGGCCATCCTGCCGACCTCGGTGCTCCTCCCGTTCGAGACCGCCACCGATGTCACGATCGGCGGCAGGACGGTCCGCACACTGGGTCCGGAGGCGGCAACGACCTTCGCCGCATTCCATGGCGGGAAGCATCTCTGGGCGCGGCTGTTCTGGCTCGCCGACTTCGCGGCGGCAAGCCGCTCGCCGGCCGTCGACTGGGCTGCGGTCACCGATTTGTCGGGCCGACTCGGTATCCTGCCCCAACTGGAAGTCGGCTTTCTACTGCTGGACCGGTTACTCGGCATGGCCCGGCCGGAAGGCGCACCTGCACCGGGCACCGCCGGCCGCGTCGCCGGCCGCGTGGTCGCGGCGATACCCGAGATCCTGACCGTCCCGCCGATGGGAGACCATCAAGCGGTCCTGCGCCGGATCGGACCCCTGCGCGCCCTGGGATGGGAACTGGCGCTGCAGCGGCACTGGCGGAGCCGCTGGGCGACTCTGAGGTCCCGTCTGCTGCCGACGGAGACCGACCGCGGTCTGGTCGCGCTGCCGGCCCGAATGGACTTTCTCTATTACGGGGTGCGGGCGGCGCGGGTCGCTTTTGGCGCTGTCCGTCGGGGATGGACGAACGGACTCAAACTCGGGCGACGTCGCTAACCGGCCCCTAATTCATGAGGTTCCAGCAAGGCCAGCCGACGCAGCCTGCCCCCCGGGCGCGACATAAGCTCCTCCCAGCCCCCCTGTTCGACCAGCCGGCCGCCGTCCAGCACGACGATCCGATCAGCGTCGCGCACCGTCGACAGGCGATGCGCGATCAGCAGGATCGTCATTTGGCCGCGCAACCGTTCGAGGGTGTCCCGGATACGCAGTTCGCTCTCCCGGTCGAGATGGCTGGTCGCCTCATCCAGGACCAGCAATGCGGGGTGGCGCAGCAGCGCCTGCGCGATCGCCAGACGCTGGCGTTCGCCGCCCGACAACGTCGCCCCGCGGTCGCCCAGCGCCGTGTCGAGCCCCTGCGGCAACCGTCGTACGACATCGGCGACGCCAGCATCGTTCAGCGCCCGCCACATCGCCGGCTCCTCGGCATCAGGGGCCGCCCATACCAGATTGGCGCGCACGCTATCGCCGAGCAGGAACACGTCCTGCGGAACATAGGCGGAGTGCTGTCTCCAGGCCCGGCGAACCCCACCCTCCAGGGCAAGCCCCCCGACGCTAACCTCGCCATGGCCGGGCACAAGCAGCCCCAGGACCAGTGCCGCGAGAGTCGATTTTCCCGAACCGGACCGGCCGACCAGCGCGGTCGTGCTGCATTCGGGGATCTGCAGGTCGATACCATCGACCGCCGGTCCCTCGACGGGCGCGGCCCAGGAGAACGCCACGCCCCGCAGGACGACCGGACCAGCCGGAACCGCTGTCGCGGGCGGCACCGGTTCGGTGGCCGCCCGGCATCGGCGGTGCATCTCCTCGGTCTCGGCCCAGGCCGGCAGCATTTCGACGATCGATCGGATCATCTGAATCAGCGAGACGAAGACCGGCAGCAGCCGGATCGGCACGACCGCGGTCAGCAGCAGAGCCGGCCCGCGCATCCCGAGCCAGGACAGGCAGAGCCAAAGCCCGCCCGCCACCAGGATCGCCTGCGCGGCGCGCAGCGCCAGGAGACTCCGCGCCCGCGCCGCCGCCGCCGCTTGAACCGTCCTCACGATTTGGTCGGAAGAGGCCTCGAACAGCGCCGACTGCCGGTCCTCGGCTCCCCAGCTTTTAGCCATCTGCATGCCCGCGAGATGGTCGGAAACCAGCGTGTGGACCGCCCGACCCACCATCACCTCGGCCCGGCCGTAACCGAGGGCGTTCCTGAACCAGGGCATCTGCAACGCAGCGAGGATCGCGCCGCCGAACACGACCAGGAGCCCGCCCCAGGGATCCACCAGGAGCGCCATTCCCAGATAGGTCAGGACCACGAGGACCTGGGTAGCGGCCTGGAGCATCCGGGCCGTTCCCAGCATGACCCGCCCCTGCAACTCGGTCAGCATGTGGAAGATATGCGCCGACCTGTATTGCACGAAGGCCTGCCACTCCATGCCCGCGATCGCTCCAAATAGGCGGATTCGGCACCGATGGGCGAACCCGTGCTGGATTGCCACGGACTCCCGCTCGCGCCACGCCGCGAGCACGCCGTAGGCGATCACGATGCCCACCCAGATCGTCAGCGTTCCGCCGAGACCGATGCGATCGGGGAGACCCTGAGCGAACTTGACGAGTCCGGACGGGTCATCGCCGGCGGCCCCGATCGCGCCCGCGAGCAGCGGCACCAGAAGCAGGACGGCAGCCCCTTCTGTCAGCGCCATGCCGGCACCCACGGCGAGCACCAGCACAATACGCCGTGGCCCGGTCGCCCACAGGGACAGAAGCAGGGATCGCGACAAGCTCGCGGATACACTCATCGACAGCGGTCTCGCGGGTCTGACCAAGGGGCGCTTCTAGCATGCGTCAGCGGTCGTCGGGGGACAATCCGACACCGTCCCGGCAGGATCGCCAGGGCGCCCGTCGCTGCCGAGCACCCGGCACGGGTCGCGGCATGGCACGCGCGGGGTCTGACGCTCGGTGTGAGCAACAGTGTCTTCGAATTAACCTGCACCAAGGCTAACATGGATCGCCGGCTGATCCTCCCCCAGTGAATTGGTCCACCTGTATGTTTGGGAAAACGGAGGATTGGTCCTGAACGCGATCCAGGGCGATCTCTTCCAGGTCAAAGGGGCGCCGACCAGACGCGGGAACGTCGGAAAACAGCGGGGCTCGAGCGGTAAGTGTTCCCGTGTTGCACCCCACGGGCCCCCGATCATATCTTTGCGATGTCGTCGTTCCGCTCGACATGTTCGCTTGCCGCAATTGGGAACAAGGTTAGAGGTAATGCTTGAAATCGATCCTGGGGCGCGCGTGGTTCGCAATCCGTTGGTTCTCACGGCCGAACTCGATGGCCAAGTCGTGCTGATGAGCATGGAGCAAGGATGCTACTTCGGCCTCGATCCGGTTGGTGGCGACATATTCCAGCGTTTGGAACAGCAAAAGACGGTCTCCGCACTGATATCCGAACTCGAAGACGACTACGATGCAGCCGATGGAGAGATCAACCAGGATACGATGGAATTGCTGAAGATCTTGGTCGACAATAAACTTGTTACAGTTTGCGATATTTCCGAGGCGTGAGTTCGGAACCCGTTCGACTCAATGTTGCTTGCTTCCCACTAACTGATGCGAATAGACGCTTTCTAATGTCCAATTTCGACGAGTCAGAGCCGACCACCCCCAGCAGGGCGGTGACGCCGGTCGCGAAAAGCGGCGGAAACCCTGGACTAAGCCCAGTTTGACCGCCGCGGGCGTGCGAGCGGAGCGGAGCGGAACTGACGCCGCGACGCTACCGCTTCAGATCGGCGATGGGCGTGTAGCGCTCCGCCTCTTCGCCGCCAAGGATCGGTACTGGTCCAAGCATCAACCACGCATGCGCATGCACCCGATTCCGGTCCAGCTTGACGCCGAATCGTACGACACCGCCGCGAATGCCCCGCCGGTCGAGAAGCAAGCGGCCGGCAAGAGCGCGGACCAAACACGTGCTGCTCCAGGGGAGGAGTTCGGCGACCCAATTCAATCGACGCATTACCGAAAGGACCCGCGCCAATTCGGCTTTGTCCACCGCCGTGGCGAGCGTGGGCGCATCCACCCGACCAAAAAGTCGCTTCATCCACGCCGTCGGAAGGAGGAAAACGATTCCCCACGCCAGAACCAAGGCGAGGGCGGCTTCAGCCCGCCTCAATCGCGCGATCATCGCCAGCCTTCCACTCCGCCACCTTCTCTCCCAAACGTCGGTCGCCCGATCTTTACATTTTTGCCCGCGGCGGGACATCGCAATGCCCAATCGCGAGCTGTATGACTCAAACGGCCTAGCCGGGAAGTATCCGGTTGCCGTACCGAACCGCGACATCGCATTGAGATGACCGACAGGCCAACGCATACTGAAGATGAGATTGAGGTCACGCTCGAGATGATCCATCTCGGCGTTCAAGGCGCGCTCGGCCAGAGCCTTCTTCAGCTGATCGAGCAGACCGTCAGCCTCGAAAGCCGTTCGGGCGTCCGCTCCGACGAGTAATTGGTCAAGAACGGCATAGGCAATCACAGGCGCTTTGCATCGGGGCATGGGAGATCTCCTTCATTCCCATCATGCTCCCCCGCACACAAAATTTCTGACAGTCCCCATTAGCTTCAGGGCCGCCCGCTTATCGCGTCGGTTCAGCATAAGGATGTCCAGCACTTCACCCTCCGCATCGACCGCCCGCCAAAGATACATCATCCGTCCGCCGATGGAGACGAAGACCTCATCCAGGTGCCACGTATCACAGGGCCGCAGCCGCCTTGATTGGAGCCGACGGGCGTAGGCCGGCCCAAATTTGGCAACCCAGCGCCGCACCGTCTCGTAGCTCACATCGAGACCTCGCTCAGCCAGGAGATCCTCGAAGTCGCGCAGGCTGAGGTTAAAGCGTAGATACAGCCAGACGGCGTGCTGGACGATCGACGGCGAATAGTGCAGGCGGGCGTATGAGATTGGCTTCATGAGGCCAGGATACCGTCCGATACCGGCGTCAGCCATGAGCTCCTGTGACAGCGTCCACCCGATCAGTTCGGGAGAGGGCACCAGCGGTCGGCTCGTCCGGCCACTCCATCTCCCACAGGGAGTCCGGTGCCGTACGCAGGATCTCGAAGTATCGGCGCGCCGGCATCGCCTGGTACCAACGCAAGTATTGCGCGGGCACTTCGTTGATCTGGAACCGGTAGAGGGTATGGTCGATATTCTCCACCGCCTGCCGGAGAGACGCCGCGTCAGGGCTAAGCCCCGCATGCCCGGCGATCTTGTCCACAAAGGCGCCCGGGTCTTCCAGATGCTCGTGATAGCCGACAAAGCGGATTCGCGGGATCAACTCCGGATGGCCCTCCCGGACGAAGCGCACGACCTTGCCGATACCGAATGTCCAATTGCGCAGCGAGCGGGTGATCTCGACGAAGTGCTCCTGCGTGCCCACCTGTTTGCGACGGAACGCTGCATTGGCCGACAGCGCCTGTTCCAGCGGATGGCGGTAGGTGATGAAAATCGCCGGCCGCACCTCGGAGAACCATGCCCACTGCTCGCCTCCGCCCTCGAAGGTCGAAAACAACAGCACCTTCACCGCCGCATCAGCCAGCTCCTCGCGATACTTCTCCCGCCGCTCGACGGTCAGACCATGATCGCGGATCTCCGGGATGTCCCAGAACCCCCGCGGGTTCAGCGCCTGCCGGCAGTTGCTGTCGAAGCGGCCCAGCATGGGCATGCCGAGGATACGCAGGGTCTGGGCCAGCAGCGAGGAGCCCGATCGTGGCTGGAACAGGATGAGGCACAGGGTCATGGCGGACGTTCTACATAAAAGGAAGCAACCGGGGGAAGAGCGGAAAGGTCCGGCTCATCGGTTCCATCGCAGCGGCGCTACCGGCCGGGCGACTGGTAGAAATCATTGCGTCGGCGAAAGGATCAGCAGCCGGTTGAAGTGTGGCTCCACCTCGCTGATCACCCGCGTCGTGGCCTCGTCGAGCAGTTGGAAACGGCCACCGTAATCCGGCCGCCATTCGGGCGCGCAGGAATAAACACAGCGCAGGATGGGGCGCGCCGTCAGGTCGGTGTGACTGTTGAGAAAGTGGTCGGGGTAGCGGTAGCGGCGCATGCTCAATTTGCGCCCCGGTTCGCCGACGGGGAAATCGGTGAGGGCTTCGAGCAGGCGTCGGAACGAGAGACTGATGACCAGTCTCCTGAGCAGCAGATAGCGCAACGTGTTGAGGGCCATTTCGTGACCCTGGCGGATGCCGGCCCCCTTGAGACAGGAGATAAGCGGCTCCGACCTCCCCGCGACCCCGGCCTCGTCCTCTGTGTAATCCCGAAACTGCGGCTCAAGCTGGGCGTCCGTGTCCAGGAACGCCGACAACTCTATGGCCTTCGCCGGGTCGAGGAAGTCGTCCAGGACCACCAGACGCTCGTCCAAACGCCGTGCCTCTACTCAGCGGTCCCGTTGCGCACCGACCTCCAGCCAGCGGGATGAGATCCAGCGATCCAGCTCTTCCAAACCATTCTCCTCGACCCGAACCGTGTGACCGCGCTTACGGCAGGTAGCCGTATCGCGCCATTTCCTCGCCGTGTGCTTCGACGATACGCGCCACCTGAGGCGCTGAGAGCTCGGAACGCCAAGCGGCCGGCGAACCACGGCGAAAGAAACGCTTGTCCCGATCGTGGGAGCCGACGAACCCGTCGCGCGCCTCCTGCCGTTGCAACTGATCGAAACGGTGGCTGCCCAAGGCGCTCTCCACGACTGGCCCGTCATCGGGGAGCCCCAGGAACCGGGCCATCGACGTCAATGTGCGGTGGCCGTCTTCGAGCAGATCCTCATACCGGACAATCAAAATATCGAGGCCACTCTCGCGCCAGGAACGCACATGCCGGCTCCAGGAGCCGAGAAAGGCCGGAAAGTTCGAACCGTGGGAGATATCTGTGCCGACCCCCAGAGCGTTGTGTGGATCGGCCAACTGATCGATCGCCCGGTCCAACGACAGCCCCATAAAGTCGGCGTAGGAGGGTACTACCGACAACGGGTTGCGCACCATGTAGAGCACCCGCTCGATGGTCGACGGCGGAAGGAAGAGTTCGGCATCGGCAGCATCGGGATAGGCGGCGTGGGTCGACCCGAACACGGTGCGCGCCGTGCCATCCTCATGCAGCGCGCGCAGGGCGCGACCCTGCAATCTCCGCTGCCACTCCTTCGGCAGGTCGACGGTCTCCATCATCAACTGCTCGTCGACCCAATACCGATAGGACAGGTGGATTGTAAGCGAGACTCCGTTGATGCTGATCCCGGCTCCGCCCTGGCGCAGGCTTTCCAGCAGGATGCGGGTCCAGGTCGTGCCCGACTTGGGATAGGTTGCTATGAGGTTGATCTTCGCCACTCGAGTCGATCCCAGTGCCCTGTCTAAAGGATGCCCAACGTTTCCCAGTGTCGGTAAAGCAGCCGGTAGGCATCCGGCAACCGCTCGTACCGCGAGGGGAGGGCGAAGTAGTGGATCGGGACATGCCGGCCAAGCGCCATCTGAATGGGGAACCCGGTAGGGTGACTACCGAGCGCCCGCTGGAGCAACGGTCGGTAGCTGACTTCAGCAACCAAGCCGACCTTTTTGCTACCTGACAACTGGGCAAGATCGGGGTCGGCACGACGCTGAGGTAGCACGACGTAGAGCGCGGCAACCGGGCGCTGCCCTAGTCCCGCCTTCAACCCAGGGTCCCAGCTTCTCCGCAACGTCCCTTCGGTGGGAAAATCTATGGCCGCTTCATCCAGGCCGAGACCGGCCACCGTCTCCGGCCAGAGTCGGAGTCGCTCCGTCGTCGGCAGGGCGACCGGCCCCTGCCGTGCGTCCAGATCGACCGGCACCACACCGTCGGCAATCGGGGCAAAACCTTCCAACGCCAAACTCGCCGCCAAGGTCGATTTGCCGACTCCAGACGCGCCGGCGATCAGCACCGCGGAGTCGCCCACGACCACCCCGTTGGCCTGCAGCGGCAGCAGGCCCCGCTGGTGGCAAAGGATGCCGAAGAGGGTGGAGACCAGGGCGGAGCCGGCCAGCGCCACGTCGCGGTCGTCGGCGGCCTCGACCACGATCCGCCCCCCACCGACCAGATAGCGTGGTCCCAGAGGGGGGCGGAGCAGCACCAGGCCGTCGCGCCGCCGGACCTGGAGGTGGCGAGTGCGATACTCCGCCTCGGCCAACCCCATGGGGACCTCACCGTGTTCGACGACGACGTCAGCCACGCTGCCGCAATCGTCCTCCAGCGGCACGAACCCGGGCAGCGGTATCGCGGAACGCCAGCGTTGCTCGGCGATCAGGTAGGTGGACATGGCAGTGTGGCGGTCAATGATGGCAACCATCCAACGCTCAACCGGTGCCCATTGGATCAGCCTATCTCCTCAAGGCCAGCGATCATCCGCAGGCCTACGATCAGGACGGCCCAATCAAGGATCTTGTCTCGCTGCAAATCCAACACCTCTTCGGCCCGGAGGAAGGCGATCATCTCGTCGACGTCGAAAAACTCCGCCACCGCCGGCCGCTCGCGCATCTGCTCCAGATAGGCGATGACGCTCTCCCGCTCTCGCCACACCTGAGCGCGTGCGACCTTCAAGCCATGTGGCGTATTCCCGCGGTAAAGGCGGATCTCTTCCGGAATCAACCCCTCTCCCAGCGTGCGGATCAGCCGCCTATCATATCCGTCGCGCTGAAAGTGCTCCCCCGGCAGGGAGAGGCAGAATCTCACCAGGTCCGCATCGAGCAGCGGATGGCGGACATCGAGGCCACGATCCGCCGCATCCAGATATACCCCCTCCCAGCCCCGAAGATTGACCTCGCGCTGCAGAGCGTAGGCGATCGCGTCATGCACCGAACGCGCCCGCGGCGCGACCGCGCGCTCGACACCGTGCGCCAACTGCTGTTCGAACACCTCGGCGGAGGCGTTGGATCCGGCGAAACGCCGAAGTGACCTTCGCAGAAAAGTCGACGTGAGGTCGCTCTTCGGGCGCCGCCGGTTCAGACGCTTTAGCAGCCGCGGCAGGAAGATGAACATCAGCGTTTCGGCGACCCGCCTCGCGGACCGGGGGCGGCCGGGATACCGCCGATGCCATGCCTCGCGAGCGAAGCCGAGATAATGCCGCCGGGCGGCATATTCCGACAACAACTCGCCCCCCCCATAGCTTACCGCCTCGTTGCCCCCCTCGCCGGTGAGGAAAACCTGAGCGCCCTGATCGATAAAGACGCCGTGGAGATCCGCCTTCGCCCGCCCCAGGGCCCAGGGCGCCTCCAGGCGCCGGACCGACCTCCGCGTCCGCTCTACCACGTCGGCGCCGACATCATCGACGAAGCGGGCGGGCGGCAGACCCAGCCCGGCCAACATCCGGGCCACCGGCTCCCGCGGATCGGCATGCGGGAACTGCGTCGAGGCCAGTGCCGGCAACGCCCATTCAGGATAGACCATGGCCGCCGGAGCGAAGGTGAGACCGCGCTCGCGCCCCGTCCGGGCGGCCAGCGCCGTCACCAGGGAGCTGTCGAGGCCGGCACTGACCTCAAGCCCGACGCACCCCGCGGTTGGAAGACGGCGGCGCACCGCCTGATCCGCCAGTCGACGTCCTTCCGCAGCCACCTCCTGGTCCTTGAGGCCGAAGGTGACGGCAACATCGTCAGGGTGCCAGTAGCGCTCGACCCGCACGTTCCCGGATTGCCGATCGGCGAGCAGGCAGTGGCCGGGCGGCAGCCGCTTGCGGCCGTGCAGGAAGGTGGCGCCGTCCTCAGGGGTGGACCAGAGCGTGAACTCGCGGATCGCCTCGCGATGGGGGCGATCGTTCACGGCACCAGCAACGCTGAAGGCGGCCGGGAGGTTGGTCACCAGGACGGCTTGCGGGGTTTCTTGCCAATAAAGGGGATGAACCCCCAGCCGGTCGCCGATGGCCATGAGGCGCCGCTCCGACGGATCGACGACAGCCAGCGCGAGATCGCCGACACAGGCGCCGGGTAGCCGCGGACCCAATCGGCGGTAGCCTTCGGCCAGCGCGGCGAAGGGATCACCGTCCACAACCCGCCCGTCGAGGGTATCTAGGCGCACGTCGCCGGCCAGCAGCAGCCCCTCGTGACACACGGCGCGGCTGACGCCCGCCACACCGAAACAGCTGAGCAGGTCACCGTCAGTGGTGGTGTGAGTCGCCCGGACTGGCCACTGCTTCGCCTCCAGGCGCCGGTTCAGCGATATCGTATCACAGCCCGGCCCTCGGTCATGCTTGGACCAGCAGACCAGAAAAAACATTCAGCGTACCTTATTGACGGCCCTCCGACCGGACGGAATCCCAAAGACAAGGGATGCACCCTCGGGGCAAGGGCCTACGAAACGTGCGCCGCCTGCCCGGAGCTAAAAGTAGAGGGTCCCAGCGTGTTTTCTATCGGCAGGAGACTCAGCCGCGGCGCCGACCAGGGGCGGCGCTCACCGGTGGAGACCGGTGCGTCTCCAAGGGAGGTCTCTGAGTCACTGGCGATGGCAGCCGGGTTTTGATCTTTGTCGTCCATGGCGGAGGCTCTCTTCCAATCGTCGGATCCCGAACATAGTAGCATCGAACGACGAAGGAAAGCCGCCCCCAGGCTGCGGTTCTACGTGTCTCCCCGACGATCGGGAGGCTCATCACCCGGGTAGGCTGGGGGTCAACGACACATCATCCGCCAGGGTGTCGAGCGACGCCTCCATCCCCGCCAACGACCAGGGGCGGATATAGCGGCGCAGGAACACCTTTTCTGCGACCCGCGCGCACCGGGTGAAGTGGGTCTGAAAATCGCCGGTTCGACGGACCTGTCCCCCACGGTAGGTATTGGCCACCAGCAGCGCGACGCCGCGCGCGCCACCCACCGATTGAACGACGGCGGGTTCGCCGGCCTCCCCTCGCTCCAGAAAATAGATCCGCCGCAGCGGTAACGGCCGACGATGAAAGGTGTCATGGAGCTGGAGGTGGTACTTCTCGGCCCGAATCCAGTCGCGGCTCAGCACGGTCGGATCGAGAGCGAAATGGTCGAGGGCGTCGCGCCACAGCTTGATGCGGGGGAAAGCGGGATAGAAGAGCGGGGTTCCTTCGGCATCCGGCACCACCACCCCGACGTCGTCGCAGAGCAACGGATGGCCGCGCCGATGGAGTGCGGCGGCCAATGTCGATTTGCCGGCCCCGGAGGGACCGCAAAAGGCGACTGCACCGCCCGCCCATTCGACACCGCTGGCGTGCAGTGGCAGTCTCCCCTGCTGGTGGAGCAGGGCCCCGAAGACGGTCCCCAGTAGAAAGAGGCGGACCTCTTCTGGAGATGCGTCGGGGAAAGGCTGGACGAGAATCGTGCGACCGCCGACGGCACGATAGCGGGCAACCCCCAGGGGCTCGAACTGGAATACACCGTCTCCGATCTGGACTTGGCGTATGACGTGGAGTGGGGCGTCGAGCAGCGCCGGAATCTCCGCAAGAGATATCTCGACGTCCGTTCGGACGGGAGGATCGGTCGCGATCAGCTCAGGGCACTCCAGCTCGGAAGCGACGGCGAGGCCATAGACGCTATAGTGGTTGACTGGCATTGGAGGCAACTGGCTGGGGAAAGATTCCGCTGATCGTTGTTACTAGCATACGCCGCATCCAGACGCGGACACGATATCCCGCTCTCCGTTTTCGACGCGGCCCCCGACTTATGAAAATGTTTGGCCTCCTTCCGCACAACCGACTGTTCGTGCCTTAAAGGAGTCGAATACCCTGCTGGCCCGTCGCCAAACGACACATGTCTAACTCGTCGAATGCTGCGGCGGACCGGAGGGAGACACTCCCTTCAAGGCGGGTGGCATTTTCGGGAATAATGATACCCTGCGCTATGACACGGTCGATGACGTGGGGAGCACGATGAACCGGGGGAAAATGGTTCGCGATGAGCTGATTGCTGCGCTGGGCGATTCGACGGCCTCACGGGAAATCGCTGGACGCACGCTGGTCGACATCCTGGTGGATGCGGTGGAAGCGGGAAGTGTCGAGTGGACCTCCGACGGACGGCTGCGTCTTCCGGCACGGGTTGAGCACGAGGGATCGGCGGAAATCAACAGCCGAGGCACCGAGAATCCAAGACGCCACTATTATCCGTGTTCATTCCTGAACTTGTTCCTTTTCAGGGAGGTTTATCGACAATCGCTCGTTCCCTTTGGTTGCCGAAATTGTTACAAAGTGAAGGTCGAGGCCAGTTGCGTGGCCGAGTTGGCGGTTATCCGCGAGATCGCTCCGACCATGCCGTGCCCATCCAAATGTGCCTGTACCTTGAAATATCCCTACAGCGTCGGGGTCTGGAGCGCGTTGTTCTATGTTGACGGCCTGGAGATGGCTTTCGATGTTCATCGGCAGCTAAAGGTAGCCATTGCGGCTCACCCGCGGCTCACCAATGCCGCGCTGGACGTTAGCATAAAACGGGGATGCAGCCTGTACGAGGCGCGGCTCGGCCCCTCGGACCAATGGGTGGTCGATGAAACCCTCGAACTGCTGGAGCAGCGGCTCTACTCACTGTTCGATCCGCCGCAGGCGCGCGAGGGGGACAAACTGACAGCCTTCATGGGGTGGATTGTATCCGCCCACTCGATTGGCGACGACAGTTATCTGGAGCTGACCCACGGCAAGCCCATACGGCCGCCGACGCTCGACTATCTGAAAGTGGAACCTCGATTAGAGCGACTGTCGACCAACCCGGGTTGAGGCACCGAAGCGGCGCTCTTGCTGCTCCGCTTGTTGCCTACAGGGGATGCCGCAGGCCGGTGAATGGAAGGGCAATGCCACTCGGCAGGGCGGCGGCATTGACGGGCGGGAGAAGAATATGCCGAATCGGGATAGACTGCGGGGCAGTGATAGACCGTAGAGGGAAGGGAATATCGGTGGCGATTGAAATGTCCAGCATCGTGCGTCAAAGCGGGGGGCAGGTGTCCGCGGAGATCGACGACGAGGTGGTGATGATGAATGTCGAACAGGGTAACTACTACGCACTAGACGAGGTGGGGAGCCGAATCTGGGCCCTGATCGAGCAGCCCATGGAGGTGTCGGCCCTGTGCGATCGGCTAATCGAGGAGTACGAGGTGGAGCGGGCCGCTTGCGAGATCGACGTGTTGAAGTTTCTGGACGAACTCTTGGAACAAGGGGGTGTCGAGGTCGAAGGGCAGGCTGGCTAAGTTCCGCGTGCCGAACTGGATGGCGGGTTTGAGGCGATGGTGCGGTGTCTCCAGACATGCCGGACCAACGCCGGATCGCCTTCACAATCGTATAAGGATGTATGAGGACATCGCCTCGCCAGCCTCGAGGCGTTGGGCCGAACCGTCAAAGACGAGATCGCCAGGGTCGAAAACGGGATCGTCAGGTTCTTGGAACCCATTGTGGAGGCTGCCAGCCCTTCAGTGGCCACGGCCTATGAAAAGCGGTCTTAGGACCTGGAGCGCCGAAAAGCCATGCTCACCGAGCAGGGAGCAAGCCGCCTTCGCCCGAAATACACCTATGAGGAGGCATTGATCCTCCCCCACTGAACTGGTCTACTGGTATGTTTGGGAAACCGGAAGACCGAGGATGGCGAAGAAGCGCTACAAACCCAAGGAGATCGTGTCCATGCCGAGGTCGATCGAGCGTGCACTTGTCACTGCCTCAACGCCTTCGTAATCACTTTCAACATCAATTTGTGCCGTGGCGGTGACACCCGAAAGCCGGTCCGATTTCCACCAGTTCGGGCTTCCGACTCATCCAACGCTCCGGTCGCAGCGATCC
Source organism: Thalassobaculum sp. OXR-137 (assembly GCF_034377285.1). NCBI lineage: Bacteria > Pseudomonadati > Pseudomonadota > Alphaproteobacteria > Rhodospirillales > Thalassobaculaceae > Thalassobaculum > Thalassobaculum sp. OXR-137. The sequence continues at coordinate 59,641 of NZ_CP139716.1, forward strand.
ATGGGTGCCTCACATCTGACCGATCGTGAGAAACGACAAGTCCGTCCGACCCCAGTTTGGAGCGGTCCCTAAACCGCATCAAAATGACATTCCACAGAACATTTGTTGCTGCTAGAGCTCCAACTTCGAGAGCGGTTAAGGGGCTCTGCTTGCTTGCCGCGTATGCTATGCGAGTAGCGCAGGGCTCGGTTTTGAGGAACCAGTGCTTCGCCTGCTGTTTCTGCAAGAATGTCGGAGAACGGCGTTGGCCCAAACAGTTCTGGTTACTGGCGGCGCCGGATATGTCGGCTCCCATGTGTGCTTAGCCTTGGCAAGGGCGGGGTATGCCCCGATTACCATCGATGACCTTTCAGATGGGCACCGAAAAGCGGTTCAATTTGGCCCGCTTGAGGAACTGGATATTCGGCATCGAGAGATTGCCACAGTAATCGCTCGATACCGGCCTTCAGCCGTCATTCATGCGGCGGCAAAGTCGGAAGTTGTCGCATCATTTCGCGACCCTACCCTGTATTATCAAGTAAATGTGTTGGGAACTTTGAACTTGATCCGAGCCTGCCGTGTAGCTGAGGTGCCTCACTTCGTGATGATCAGTTCAGCCGCAGTCTACGGTCAAGTTAGTCAGCCGTTTATCGCAGAGGCGAACCCCACGCAGCCGATTAATCCCTATGGCATGACAAAACTGTCGGGGGAAATGATCTTAGCGGACCCTTCCGAATATCGCGGCTCTTGGGCTGCCCTGCGACTGTTCAACGTCGCGGGCGCTGCAGCGGCAGCTGGACTTGGGGAGGATCATAAGAATGAGTCCCATCTCATACCGCTAACCCTGCGGGCCGCTTACAGAAATGTGGGCCCCCTATCAATTTTTGGAACCACGCATCCGACTTTCGATGGCTCCGCGGTGCGAGACTACGTGCATGTAATGGACGTCGCCGACGCCGTCCTCCTCACGTTAAGCTATCTCCGAGAGGGTGGAACGAGCCGAGCCTTTAACATCGGATCAGGTGTCGGCATCTCTGTTCTCCAAGTCGTGGAAGCCGTTGAGCGCGCTACCGGATACAAAGTCCCGATTCGGGTCGTGAACCCGCGCGAGGGGGACGCTGCGGCTTTGGTCGCCGACATCAGTCAGGCGCAGCAGTCATTGGGGTTCAGACCTGCTTCATCTTTTCTGGATACAATAGTTGCTGACGCGAAAGCCTGGGAATTGCGCCAGTCAGAGATTGTTGTCGCGCAAGGCGAGCAGACTCAGCCGTTGGCTACTGCATGATAACCGCAGGTCCGTCGTCAGGATAAATGGGACAGACAAGGTCATCTGTGCATTCCGACGCAAACCGGCGGGGTATTCAGAGATGAAGTCGGCCGGTATTCCGATTTGAAGCCGGCCACCTGGCTGACTGTCCCGGCGCGTCTTCCGGGTCAGCGCCTCGGGCATCACGCTTGTCTCGTCCAGTGACGAGGAGGCAGCGGGATGTCAGCGAAGACAGAGCTGAACCATGCGACAGATGCTACAGCTGGCCCGCGACGATGTGAACGCCCGTGAGATCGGGCGGACACTCGGAGCGGCCCGCAGCACGATCCAAGACAACCTGAACCGAACAAAGGCGGCGGGTCTGAGCTGGCTTTTGCCGGGCGTGACCTGAGCCCCGAGTTTCCTCCAGCTATTGGTAGAGCCCGGGCATCGATTGGAGTGCTCCCGAAGCTGCCCCCAGCCGTGGCTAGAGTTTTGGGGCCTTGGTCAGCATCACGGGCTGGCTGCGTGTGCTGATTTCATGAGCGCTGCCGGGACCTTGTTCCCGATCGCGCTGTGTGGCCGCTGTTCGTTGTAGTCTCTACGCCAAGCCTCCAACTTTTCCGCTTCATCGGCAAGGCTCAGGAACCAGTGGGTGTTCAGGCATTCGGCCCGTAGCCGACCGTTGAACGCCTCGATGAACGCGTTGTCGGTGGGCTTTCCAGGACGGGAGAAGTCGAGTGTGACACCTCGCCGGTAGGCCCACAGGTCCATGTCGCGGGAGATGAACTCGGAGCCCTGTGTTGATACCGGAGTGAATCTCCCCAGAACCGCCGTTTGAAAATTCCCCAGTTGGCGTGTCGCCGGTCATCCGGGGCGCGCCCCGGATGACCGGCGGCGGCGAGTTGCCGATGCTCCTCTCGGTCGGCGAGAGGAGTTCGGCGGTGATCAAACTGGGAGAGATGCTCATGATCTTGGAACTGCATCGGCAGGGGCTGTCTATATCGGCGATCGCACGGGAGAGCGGGTTCGACCGCAAGACCGTTCGTCGCTACATCGAGCGCGGCCTGGAGCCACCGAGCTATGGCCCACGCAGGCCACGGTCACGTCTGCTGGATCCGTACACCCCCTATCTGCGCGAACGCGTGATGACGTGGCCTGGCCTGACCGGCGCCCGGCTGCTGCGAGAATTGCGGGACCTCGGCTATAGCGGCGGCTATACGGCGGTGACGGATTATCTGCGTGATATCCGTCCCGCGCCGACACCGGGTTATGAGATCCGCTTCGAGACACCTCCCGGTCAGCAAGGACAGGTCGACTTTGCTCAGTTCCAGGTGGTGTTCACCGATGAGCCGGAACAGCCGCGGATCGTGTGGCTGTTCTCGCTGGTCCTGGGGCATAGCCGCCTGATCTGGGCACGGTTCGTCGCCCATCAGGACCTAGCGACAGTGCTGCGCTGCCACGTCGCCGCCTTCGACGCGATCGGCGGCGTGCCACGCGAGCTTCTCTACGACCGCATGAAGACGGCGGTGATCGGCGAAGCTGCTGACGGGGAGCCGCGCGGCATCGTCTACAACAGGGCCCTTGTGGATCTGGCCCGCCACTATGGCTTCCACCCGCGCGCGTGCCAGCCCTACCGGGCCAAGACCAAGGGCAAGGTCGAGCGGCCGTTCCGATACATCCGCGAGGACTTCTTCTTGGCCCGTTCGTTCCGCAACCTGGACGATCTGAACGAGCAGCTGCGGCGCTGGCTGGACAGTGTCGCCAATCCCAGGGTGCATGCCACAACCCGGCGGGTCGTGAACGAGGCGTTCGCCGAGGAGAAGCCGCACCTGCTGGTTCTGCCTCTGGCGCCGTTCCGCTCCGTACTACGTCTGGAGCGACGGATCTCCCGGGAAGGGATGGTAAGCGTCGGTGGCAACTTCTACAGCGTTCCGGATGCCACCCGGCGGCGCACGGTCGAGGTGCACACGCTCGCCCAGGAGATCAGGATCTTCGAGGACGGCACGTTGATCGCGACCCATCCGGTCCTGGAAGGCCGCCACCAGCGCCGGGTGGCTCCTGGACACCGAAAAGGAGGGGGCTCCACAGGACGAAGACGTGGAGCCGACGGAGATGTGGTCGTCAGCCGAACCGGCGACGTGGTCGCTCAGCGCTCCCTGGAGTTCTACGACGCTGTCGCTCGCCGTCTTGCCCGGGAGTGCCGGTCATGAGCGCTCCAGGTGATCTGACCCCGTCGACCCTGGAGCGGATCCGCCACGATCTGGTCGGTCTGAAAATGCCACGCGCCCTGGAAGCCCTCGATCAGGTCGTGCGCCGCCTCGAGCACGGGGAGATCGGTGCTCTGGAGGCCATCGACATGCTGCTCGCCGAGGAACTGACCCTGCGCGAGAACAGCCGCATCAAGACGGCCCTGCGCATGGGCCGACTGGCGACCATCAAGACGCTCTCAGGGTTCGACTTCTCCTTCCAGCCGTCGCTCGACCGCGATCGTATCCTCACCCTCGCACAACTCGGCTTTATCGGTCGCTGCGAGGTCGTCCACTTCCTCGGCCCGCCCGGCACCGGCAAGAGCCATCTGGCCATCGCCCTCGGCGTCGAGGCGGTGAAGGCAGGGCGCAGTGTCTACTTTTGCACACTCGCCGACCTGCTCGGGCAACTCGCCCGCGCCGAGCGCGAGGGACGGCTGACGGAACGCATACGCTTCTTCTGTCGACCGGCTCTGCTGATCGTTGACGAGATCGGCTACCTGCCCGTCGTTCCTGGGGGTGGCAACCTGTTCTTCCAGCTGGTCAACGCCCGATACGAGCGTGGTGCGATGGTCCTGACCTCCAACCGCGGCTTTGCCGAATGGGGCGAGGTGTTCGGAGACCCGGTCGTCGCCACCGCACTCCTCGACCGCCTGCTGCATCATGCTCTGGTCATCCAGATCGAAGGCTCCAGCTACCGGTTGCGCCAGCACGCCGACCTCATGCCCGAGCACGTCCGCTCCAAGGCTACCATCACACCGCCGACCCCAGCACCGCTACGACGGCCAAGGGGACGGCCGCCCAAAAACGACCACATCACCGCGACAACCTGACCGGCGAAACTGGGGAAATTTACTTCGGCGCTTCTGGGGAAATTACGGGCGGCATTGACAGCCCTGGTCGACCCGGATCGTCTTCGGATAGCCGATCTGACCGCAGACCTGTTCCAGCGTCGCCACCACGTCTTCGCCCCGGTAGCTGAACCGCGGATCGAGCACCGGGACATAGCGCGAGTAGGTATCGACCACCGTCAGCACGGGGAGTTTGCGACCCGTCGCCAACTGGTCGTGCACGAAGTCCATCGCCCACACGTCCCTTGGCCCAACGGTCTCCGCGCGATCGTCACGCAGCTTGGCCTTCACCCGCCGCTTCGGCGTCTTGTTGCGCAGCTGCATGCCCAACTCCCTGTAAACGCGGTAGGTCTTCTTCATATTGATCGTCCAGCCTTCCCGCTTGAGAAGGACATGGACCCGTCGGTAGCCGAAGCGCACCCGGGTCTGACAGATCTCCTTGATCCGCTGTTCCAAAGCGGCTTGGTCGGATCGACGCGAGGTGTATCGGTAGGTCTTGGGATCGAGCAGGATCGCCGCGCAGGCGCGGCGGATCGAGACCGCCCAGTCCGATCGCATCGCATCGCATCGACCAGCGTTCTCTTCCGACCAGGCCTCAGAACTTTCGCTTGATGTCCTGCAACATCTCCTTGTCGAGCGCCAGATCGGCGACGATCTTCTTCAGGCGAGCATTCTCATGCGCGAGCTCTAGCTCGCGCATCCGCCGCATCTCCGACGGCATCATGCCCGCGTACTTCTTCTTCCAATTGAAGTAGGTCGCCTGGCTGATCACTGCCTGACGGCAAAGCTCCGCCACCGGTGTTCCTTCCTCGCCCTCCTTGATGATGAACGCCTTCTGCGCGTCCGTGAACTTGGATGCCTTCATCGTCTTCCGCTCCTCTCCCAGCCAAGGAATCAGACCCGGAAAACTCTAACCAAATTCGAGGGCGTTTCGCGGAGGCACTTCACCGAAAGGCACGCTGGCAGCATAAGAGCACGAGCTCCCAGGTTTCAGGTCCCGCCCCCAGAGAAACAGATAAGGAGTAGTATGCTTCTCCTTCCGCTACCGTGATAGACACTCCGCTGAAGAGCAGTTCTAGGTCATCGCGATGTCTCCACCGCCACCTAATGCCGAGACCGTCAACGATCGCGCCAAGCTGCTGTACCACCGCATCGTCGCCCGCCAGATTGCCACTGACCCCGATCTCATCGACCGCGCACGTCGGGTCATCTCCCAATGGCGCTCTATGGGCCACCAGTACGACGTCTTCGACGAATGGGACCGTCTGCTCAATCTCGATCCCGCCCAGCTTCGGCGCCTGATAACCGAGCGGTCAGAGAACATGACGCGCTTGCGGATTAGCTCACCGCTGGGGATCGCGAGTGGCCTCTTCGTCAACGATGAAGCCTTGCGTCGCCGTATCCGCCGGAAGGCGAAGAATGGGTTGCTGCTCGTCGCCAAACGCCGGGCCGACGCGGTTGTCTGACCGGCTTCCTCAGTCGATCCTGGTCCTCAACAACTTCCGAAACTCCTCGCTCAACCCGGCCCCCAAGCCCCATTCGGCAGCTTGCTGGTCCGACCCAGCCAACCACTTTGGGAGCCAGCCCTGGTCGATTGCCTCCGGCTCAATCGGCTCCAGCCGAACCCGTTCCCGAAGAACCGTCAGAACCGTCTGAAGCCTCTCCTCCGCTTCCGGCTCCGGCGACATCGTCAGCGCTATCTCAGTCAAATATCCAAGTCGTCGGCGCCCGGCTCCGCTGAGGCTATCCGGATCCGGAATGGCCCCGGTCACCAGGAATGCCACCAGGCGATTCAAAGCCCGTCCGTCACCGCCGTTCCAGGCAAGCCTATCGTCCAGAAATGGAGAGAACTGAGTGCCCGTGGCAGACCGGCCGTCGAGGAACTGGTGAAGGGCCTCGTACGAGGCGTCCTCAAGTCCTCGTCCAGCCATCCGGTTGTAGGATGGCCCGCCGTCCACGGCGATGTTGCCGCAGCTGCACTCGACATAATCGTGGGTGTGTTTGCTTTCGATGATGTCGCCACATCGCAGGCATCGAGCAGCGTTCCGCGCAAGCTCCGCCACAGCAGTCTCCTCGGCCTCGAACCCCAACAAGCGACCAGACGACCGGGTCAGATCTCCCGATCCGAGTTCAAACTCTAGTTGACCGAGAGCTTGAGTATCTCCTCCGGCAGGCCACGCTCGTCCATACCCTGGCCGAGCCGGTAGTATCGAGACATGGTGCGAACCCACCCGTGATCCGGCGCCACCACCCACAAGTCCGACGTCCGCCCGGGGCCATTGCCGATGCGAGGATGCCCAAGGATCAAACCAGTCAAGCAGGGAACCGGCACGTAGGTCTTGCTGTAATGGTCGATCAGTGGCGCTGCCGCGAGATCTGCCTCGGTTGGACCTTCACCTGCTCGAATAGCCTTCAGGTCGGCCAACAGGCGCTCGCACCGATCGATGTACAGTTCAATGTGAGGCGACAAACCTCGGGCCGTCAGAAAGATCATCAGATCCTCCGTGATTGGTGTTTGCAGCTGATTTCAGGCTTCTTCACTTCCGGTCTGCGGGAACCCCCAACCGGTAATATCCTGAGCGCGTTCTCGCCCACCCAAGCTTTGGTGCATGCAACATAAGAAGATGCGCACCGGTGCTTTCCGAAGAATCAACCGGCTTTCCGTCAACCTGACCGGCCAGGCTGGGCAACGAGAGAGTGGAAACTTCATAGAGATCCAGGATCGGCGCCGCAGCCAATTCGGTCTCTGTCGGTCCGCCACCTGCCGCGATCGCCTTCAGATCGCCAAGCAGGCGCTCGAACACCTCGATCTCATAGCGGTACCTGTTCTTCTGGCTCGGTTTCACGGTCCGCTGATCCCGTTGCCCGTACTCTCGTACAGGGGGCTGTGTGAACTTCGGACATTCAGGTGCGGCCGGTTCCCGGACGTGAGTTCGATGCACTCGTTGCTGGAATCAAGAAACTCACGGAAAGTTCCTAGATTCATTTGCTTTTTGTTGAACAACGTTAGGCCTGTCACCAACATCAATCCCAGTGCGTGAACTTCGAGCTTTCTAATACCGCTGAGGGTTTCGCTGGATGGAACGATGGCGTCCGCCAATGCGTCATCGAGTGTCAGCGGTGCACGGTCTGGGTACTGGACTTGCCACAGGTCCACATGTTGGGCTCGTAGCAATCCGTACTGCAGTGGCGCTGAAGACCAGGTCAGATCGTCCGTCGATAGACCCCCGGCCCGAAAGCGCGATTGCAGGAACGGAACATCGAACTCCGTGCCTCTCCACGTGATCAGCAATGGCTGATTTGCATTCTGCAGAAACTCGTGCAGCGCCCGCAGCAGGGATTTCTCGTCCTCATGCATCGTGGAGTGCTCTTCGCCGGTACAGAATCCTTTGGTCATGTGCGCAGTGACGTGATCGATCTTGAGACCGACCCCAGTCGATCCGAAGGAAATGCGACCTCCAGCCAGCGCAAACGCACCTAAGTGCAGGCCGTTGGCGCCGCTCTGCCCAGGGACAAGGAATTCGGCGCTCCCGCTTTCCTTCGCGGACTGATCTCGGGCGCCGAGTACCAATGCCAGGGTCGTCCGGGTGCGCCCAGCTTCCGGTGAATCCATCGCACCACCTCACGTCGTTGAAATCACGAGCATTGGGTAGCTCGCCGATCAGGTGTCTGCCCGATTCGTTCAGACCGCCTCATCGTTGGCAGAGACCGTATCACCACGAGTCCCCCAATGAAACCCATAAAAGTTATCTTTGATCACTTTTATGCATCATAGATAACTTCCTATAATATCCCATCGACGCTCTGGACCCAGACGACCGGAACCCAGAGCATGTCGAATGCTTCCGAGTGTGCACATGCTACGGATCGCTCGCCTTACGTTACGGTGGAGCCAAAGACACCTAGCCGAGCGCGCAGGTGTCGCCCAGCCCGTGGTGGCTCGAATGGAAAAACTCAAAAGCAATCCGACTGCCAAAACGATGGCAACGCTCGCCAAAGCCCTGGAAGAAGGTGGTATCGATTTCCTTCCCGCTTCCGATCGGCATTGGGAGACCATTGCGCTCCGCAAGGATTTCCCACGCGAAACGTTAGAGGGTCCGCCCACGTCATCTGCTGGGAAGCCAGAGTCGAAGGAGTAAGTCCCATCGACCGTATGGATTTGAACTTAGTCCACATGTGTTCCATGCGTCGGTGAGATGGACTTACGACTGACGACACTCACTCCGGAATACCCAAGATCGCCACTCCGGGAATCGATTTGATCAACCCAGCCGACTACAAATCCTTAGCCGACGCATTGGAGCGCAGCCCTGACTACCGCGTCCTGCGCCGGGTGGTCAGCCACGATCAGTTCGCAGCACCGATCGGCGAGACCAAGGTCGGTATCATCCTGGACACGGAAACGACCGGCCTGGATCCGCGCACCGATCAGATCATCGAGTTGGCGATGCTCGCGTTCGAATACGACGAGCGCGACCAGGTTTGCCAAGTCCTAGAGCGGTACCAGTCGTTCAACGATCCCGGCCGACCAATCCCTCCCGAAGTGACGCAGCTAACCGGCATCAGCGACGACATGGTTGCCGGTCACTCCATCGACTTGGCTACGGTCGAGCGATTGGCTGAAACGGCCGTCATCGTGATCGCCCACAACGCAGCCTTCGACAGGCGGTTTGCAGAGCGGCTTCATCCGATCTTCGGCAAACGCGGATGGGGTTGCTCGCTATCCGAAGTCCCATGGAGCGACGCCGGGATCCGAAGTGCCAAGCTTGAGTATCTCGGCATGTGCTTCGGCTTGTTCCATGACGGGCACCGGGCGATCGCGGATTGCGAGATGCTGCTCGAGATCCTGGCCATGCCCTTCCCGAAAACCGAGACGCCGACGCTTGAACTGCTTCTTGAAGCCGCCCGGAAGCCGACGTTTCGGATCTGGGCGCTCGATAGTCCGTTCGAACTCAAGGACCTGCTTAAGGCACGGGGGTATCGCTGGAACGACGGAAGCGACGGCAATTCCAAGGCTTGGTATCGGGATGTTCCCGGAACCGACCTAGAAGCCGAGAGGACGTACCTACGGACAGAGATCTACTCAGGGCCGTTTCAACCCTACGTCGTTCGTATGACTGCCATGACCCGGTTCTCGAATAGGATCGGGGAAATCGACCATGCAGACGCAGCCGCCGCATGAGCAGTGCCAGTTGGTTCCTGGCAACCGATATCCGACCACTATGGTCTGGCCTCGATAAACGGCGCTTTCCCGGACCTGACACCCCGAAAGGTGCTTCATGTTTATCGACTGCTCGGCGCTCGAGCAGTCTGTCGGCGTCGAAGAACGCAGAGTGCATTCGCCAGTCCAACCCTGGCGCATCAGGTCATTGCTGGTGTGACCCAAGCCCTGGGCAACAGGCTCATCAGGCGGAAACGGGAGAGACATGCAGATCGTTGACGCGCAGATACATCTCTGGGGAACCGGCCTGCCAAGCAACATGGCTCACTGGCAGGTGACGTCGTTCTGTCCGGCAGAAGCCATTGCATTGATGGACCAAGCCGGTGTCGATGCTGCGGTGATCCACCCACCATCATGGGATTCCGGCTCAACCGACCTCGCGATCGAGGCGGTCAAAGACTACCCCGGCCGTTTCGCCATCATCGGTGCCGTGGACCTGGGGCAACCGGACACCAGCCGAGCCTTAATGGAACGTTGGCGCGAACAACCAGGCATGCTTGGTTTGCGCTGCATGTTCCTTGAGGGCGAGGATCGCCAAAGACTGCACGATGGCGAACTGGGTTGGTTCTGGGACGCCGCCGAGCGTTTCGATATTCCTGTGACCACCTTGGCGACCGGCTCGCTTGAACTCTTGGGAGAAATCGCTGCTGCATACCCTGGTCTGCGTCTGAGCATCGATCATCTCGGCGGCAGGGGAGGCAACACGACGCTCAAAGACGATGCCGCGATGACGCACATGCCCGACCTTCTGAAGCTTGCCAGACTGCCGAATGTCGCCGTCAAGGCAACCGGTGTACCGGGCTACTCCGGCGAGAGCTACCCCTTCCCGGTCATGAGCTCCTATGTCCGACAGGTCTTCGATGCCTTCGGTCCCGACCGGGTGTTCTGGGGGACCGATATTTCCAAGATGCCATGCACCTGGCGCCAGTGCGTGACCATGTTCACCGAGGAGATGCCTTGGCTCACTGGCGATGACTTGTCCCGGGTCATGGGAAGCGCCGTACGCGACTGGTGGGGGTGGCCGTGAAAGCCCGGTTGGGCAGACGAACGCGTGCTGCCTAAGGTTAACTGGCAGAGTAGCCTATCGCCGAGGTACCGCATCTCATCGACTGCGATCTGAGTGCCTCGACATCGTCGATCATGGGGATGTCGGCATCGATAGTCGCACTCGGCACAACTCGAGCAGGTCGGTCGTCAACCCGTGTACATCGGACAGCGACATGAGCCTGCGACCCAAAGCGGTTGCCGCAACCTGGGTGTTCGGGGTCGCGTCCGTCCGCGTGAACGAGAACGTCACTGACTAATCACTGGAAACGCGGTGGATTACCTTGACCTGTAGCCCGTTCGAAACCGCTCTATCAAAGACGATTTCATCACATTGGAGTGCTTCAGAACGCGCACCCCAGAGAAGGCCAAGGCCTCGGGTCATGTTCGGAGTTCTTTGGATCGTATCGACATCTAACGGTAGGGCTTCTCGACGCTCAACCATCTACAGCGGATCGCGGACGGCGAAATCCTCACGCCCGTCCAATTTGGTATTCATCACCACAGACTCGTCACGACACTGTGGATCTCCGATCGCCGCCATAATGCCTGCTCCCCCCGTTACTCAGGAAACTGGTAACCGGATCTGGAAGTTGTGTAACACATTATGGGAATTCGAAAATACGACTCTTTTATTACATTACGGCACTTGCGTAACACATTTCGGCATTTTGGAATCACTTCACGCCATTTGGCATTACGCGTCGGAATTCCTTTCAAAGACACTCCTGGATAGCTTTTGTCACCTAGCTCAAATTCGCAATTTGCGCTGCTGCATCGGGTGACTTCCCAAGACTACGTTCTAACCTCTCCCGCCAGCGCGGGCCGCGGGCGATTGCGTCCTCGTAGGCTTCCAGCAGGTCGGTGGGACGGTCTTGCGAAAGGACCCCGATCATCAGTTCCGCCTGGAGTCGATCCTTACGCGCCTTCAGGCTTTCAGGCCCGTCCCGTCGGCGGTCGGCGACGATGAGTTTGTGGATGGCGAACCGCTCGGGTCGGGGAAGTTGCACGAGAATGCCGTCTCTGTAGACAGCAGCGGCGTGGATCGGTTCGGCGATGAGGAAATTCAGATAGTGGAGCGTCTGGGCGCTGACGCCGAGCGCCGCCAGGTCCCGGAGCCCCTCCTCCGAGTCAAAGCTAGGCGCCAGGAACTCGACCAACGTCTGGCTCCGCGTTTGCCGCCATCGCCAGATCCGGCCGGCCTCTAAAGCCGGTACCGGTTCAAACTTGAAATCGTGAAGCACATCACCGATCGACGGCAGGACGCGTTCACCCAGAGCGAGGGACAATTTTTCAAAACTGGCGATGTCGATGTCGTTGGTCATCGCCGCCTGGTCCAATGTCAAGTTCAGTCCGAGCTCGCCTTCGTAGATCCGAAAGCCGGTGGTCCCAACCAGGACTCCGCCCAGTCGGAACACCCCTGCCCGCTCGAACGCAGCGAGCAGACTACCCGTGGCGCTGTCGATTCCCAGGAAGCGCTCGCTTCGAAGCAGCCGAACAAGCCGTGCGCGTTCCCGACGGCGTTCCTCACGATCGGCCTTCAGCGTCTCATGTTGTTCGATCCGCCGGAGCAGCTCTTCCGATTCTTCGCCGAGATAACGCTCCTTCATCTCGACGCCGACCCGATAGCGATCGTACCAATACGTTCGGGAGCCGCGTACTCTCGGCGTCGGGATCCCTCGGATCTGAGAGACCGCCTCGTCGAGCAGCAACGAAACGAGATCGTGATAAGCCGCAAGCGCGGTGGCCGAGTGACGGCGAAGAACTGGCAAGGGCTTGGCCATTTAATACCACGCAGGAAATGTCCTGCGTGGCAAGATACCCCAAACAAGCGTACCACGCAAAAATTATTTCGCGTGGTACGCCGGCAAACCATTCCGGCGCATAGGCCCTGGAAAAGTCAGAGACAGGCGTTCGCTCAAGTATCTCGGCAGATTAAATCGTTATTATACAATAACTTACGGCGTTCTCTCCAGAGAACCTATTTTACCCACCCCGTAAAATCTCTTCGATGCGTCCCGCCTGATCCGTCGACAGAGGCTGATCCAGCTTGATTGTCCAGGATGACTCAGTCCGCGTCACGACAGCCCGGCGCGCGCCTCCCGCATCGACGATCTCGACCTTTTCCCGCATCGACTTCGGCGCGCCCTGCCCTGCCCCGGCCTTCAGGATGGCCGCAATCTGCTTGCCTGTGTCACCGAGGCTGGCCACCCGATCGAGAATGCCCTCAATCGCCTTGCGGCTGGGTCGGTCGGCCCAGGCATCGACGATCTGCAGAGCAGCCGCCTTGGAAACCTTCCGGGGATCCGCAAGGACCTCTCGAATCTCAACTGGAAACCCAACACCGATCTTCTGAAGCTCGCTGACATACCCTTTTGAAAACCCCGTGACCTTCAGCAAGTCGGTATTTGCCAGCCCGAACCTTTCCTTTACGGCGATCATCCAGACCCCGAGCTCCAGCGGCGTTGGATTGAGCCTGAGGTTGTTCTCACTCCACATCGCCGCGAGAGCGTCGTGATCATCCAAGTCCTGAACGCGTGCGAGAATCGTCCGGCCAAGCTCTCGACATGCCCGCAATCGGCGACGGCCAGCGATGAGCTCATAGCCCTCCCCTCCCCGTCTCGGCCGGACTGTAACCGGCTGATCTTGTCCACGGCTCGCGATAGAGGCTTTGAGGTCCTCAAACTCCTGATCATCACCTCGGACTTCGAGGCGATCCGAAACCAAGCCATCTTCGATGGTCGACGGGTCGAGCTCGAGCAGCATTGAGCCGGAATGCACAGCCTTGTCTCGTTCCGCACGCAGCGCTTCGTTCTCGGCAGCGATCGATTTGACCGACGACGTAAACATCCCAGCAATCGGGGCCTGTGGACCGATATTTCGGGGTTGAGGTGGGTTCCCATCACCCTCCGGTCGACCAAAGGTCCTCGGACGCGACTTCTTCTGATCGGCCATCACACGGCCTCCCGCTTCTCATCCCAGCGGCGGCGCCAAAGAACTGTCCAGATGTCTTTCTCGATTTGCTTCATAGCCCTGGTGATACCTGCCATACCTGTTTTCATCGTCTTCCGCGCGACAGTATCTGGCAAGCTTGCATGCGGAAGCGTCTGGTCCGCAAAGGACGCCGTGATCAATTCTGTCTTCGGTACGACCTCACCATAGACCAGGTCGCGCCCAAACGTGTCGTAGACACTGGCCATGATTGCCTTTTCAGCCGGCGAGTTACCGTCGCATTTGCCCATCAACAGCCGCAGCATTGGGAAATTGAACGCTTCCATGCCAACCGCTTCCTGGATCTGACGGCCGGTCGACGCCACAACAGACAGGAACTGGATTGTCGACCTAAGGTCCAGCATCGTCGGGGTGAAGGGCACAATCAGCCCTCCATCGCTCGCGGCATAAAGCGCCGAAATCGGTAGCAATCCGAGATCCGGCTTACAGTCGATCAACACCACATCATAGTCGGCCGACACGTCACCGATAAAAGCGTCGATCAACGTATAGAACTGGAACGCCGAATCCTCACGGATCCGCGCGATCATCGAGAATTCGAGATCCTGCAGTTCGAATGTGGCCGGCAAGATGTCCACACCGCTCATGTAGGTCTGCCGAATAAGACTCGATGCCTCCGCCCCATGATAGAAGCCTGCCAGACTATGGCCGGGTTCGATGACCTGCTCTGCGGGGAAAACCCGCAACGTATTTGTCGCCGAGCCCTGAGGGTCCGCATCGATGATCAGCACCCGCAGCCCGCCATGCAGAGCCAGATGCGAGGCCGCGAGCAAGGTCGTCGTGGACTTGCCTGATCCGCCCTTATAGTTGGCGACGGCGATAACCGCGCATTCTTCGCCGATTATCGGTTGTCGAGCGGGTAGATACGAGATGTTTCCGGACGCCGCGAAAATGAGCCGCCGCATTTCCGCAATCTCGGCAGGCGAATAGACCATCGCTGGACCGCGCCGCCGACCGGCCGGAAAGTCAGGCAGATTCTCCGCGTAACGGGCAAGCGCCGGGCGTGAGACGTTCAGAAAGCCGGCAACTTCCTGGAAGGTATAGAGCCGAGGCCGCGAATGAGATTCCGGTTGCCCTTCGCTCTCCGCAAGCAAACTCTGCGATCGGGACCAGGCGATATCCAGTGCCTGCTGACCTTGATCAACGAGATGTTCAACGTCCCCGAGCCTATCTGCCATCTTGGCCTCGCATCGAAAATGTTGTGGATACCCGGCAGCTTCCAACACACCTCGTTGTAGCTAGGCACCACGCCCTTTGCATTTTCGACTTGATCTTTCTTCCACGATCCTGTCAACCTTGTTGCACAAAGCGCTGTTTTGGCAGTGTTTTTGTGCAACCTAGTGAGACTGGAACGGAGGGAAACTGCCGAGTCGATGACCGAAAAAGCGAAAGCCCCCGGCGGCGGCAACCGACGAGGGCTCTCCGGCTCTGAACGACGAATCGCTCACAAGCTCAACAGAACTTCAGTGTAGCGAATCGGAAAGCAGGGTCAACGCCAAACCAAGTTTGGCGATGGCTTCGTTCGGCGTTTTTTACGCAAAATGCACAATTCAGCAGCACTGGCGCCTCCGCCCGCGCGATCGCGGCCGAACGCCGACGACCAGATTCGCATCTGGGTCGATCACCCGGATCTCGGTTCCGACGAACTTGCGGTTCTCATCGGACTGAGCAGGTTCGCCCATTTCCACACCGGGGTTGCCTGGCCATCGAGCGAGCGGTTGCGCCAGAGCCTCGGGAAGAATGGACAAGCGTGGTCAAAGAAGCGCTTGCAGGCAGCCATCGACTATCTGGTCGCCCACGGCCACCTGCAGGTCACAACGAGACGTTCTGCGACCGGGCGAAATGGCGGCCGGATCTTCCGTATTGTCGCCGAGCGCTATGATGACGAGGAACTGCCAGAGTTCCGGACCGGAACCCTGGATGCTACCCAGGGTTCCGCTACAGCCCTACCCAGAGTTCCGGATCGGAACCCAGAACTAGACTCAAGAAAACAAACTCTCTCTCAACAGGTGCAAAACTGTGAAGAGGAGAAGACCGGCTCGGTTGTCACGCTGATAACGACCGACTGGAAACCATCTGACGAATCTGTCGACCTCGTGACCGCCTGCCGTCCTGATCTGGACCAAACCGCCTTTCTGGCTCGGTTTCGTCTCAAGAATGTGGGCAAAGGGCTTGTGGACCCGGATAGAACCTATCGGGCTTGGGCCGCTGCCGAGAGACATTGCAAATCCATCTCGAGGGCGAAATCGACTAAGGATCTATGCCAGGCGGCTGCGTTGGTTCCATCACGTCGATCGCTGACAATGCACTCCGATCCTCTGGTCAGAGAGATTGCCGGTCGGCCAGCAACCGATTGGTTGGCTGAAGCGAAGCGTATTGTGGCTGAGATGCAATTGGACATCCGCGCCTTCGACCTCGCGAACGACCCAGTGAGGCTGGCCGGCGAGCTGCGGAAGGCTGGACTGCGATGAAGCAGGCGCTCGGTCATGCCTATTCAATGATTTTAAGAGGTTATCTCGTTCTCTGCGGAGAACTGACCAGGTCCGACCAGGAGCTGAGATCGCTAAGTCAGCGAGGAAGTATTTACCCGATAAGTCGAGTGACCTCAGCAACCCGACCTTTCTCCCTTACACCTTTCCATCGACAACTCCCTTTGCCAACTAGGCGGTCCAGGAACCTGAGGGCGGGTGGGCGGGTCACGCCAGAATCTAGCGCAAGCTGACCAGCCGTTGTGACGGGTCTTGCGCAGAGACAGTCGATCATGGCTGTCCGGGAGCGGTCCCGTGTACCGCCGGCGTCGAACTCGAGTTGATCGAGGGCATGTGCGATCCGGATTACTTCCATGCGTGTAAGCTCGGCGGCGCGAGCGCAGACCCTAGCGATCCAGGCAAGCCCAGCGTCGACCTTATCGCCTTGAGGGTAGGGCAGTATCCGCAGGGCGGCAGCTGTGCAGAGAGCTCGATCGGCGGTCCATCCCAATCTCCATGCAGCCCATGACAGAGCCACTGCGGCGAACATCCGGCGTGGGTCAGTATCATTCAATGCGTCGACCTGACGTAACCACGCCGGATCGTCGCCGGCGAGAGAGTACGTCCGATCGGCAGCCGTGCCGGTAAGGTCGGACCGGGGAAGGGCGGCATCGATGACGCAATGCCATATCTCGTAGAAGCGAATCAGGACGGGGCCGTCGGCGCGGACGATGGCTTCAAGTTCGGTGACCAGCCGACGAATCGCCTGGACACGGGGATCGGTGTCTCGGTTGGCGGGCCATTCGGTGATGTCGCGATCGAGGTGGAGGAGGGCGGTTTCCAGCGACGGTGTGTTTGGGTCGTCGAGGGCCCGCAAGGCTCTCAAGGCACGAAGACCGGTCCCGGTAGGGCCGACGATTCGCGAATGGGTACGTTCTAGGTCGGCCAGGAGCAAGGTGTCCGCGTGAACCAGTTCGCCATGCAGTCGAGTGAGGTTGACCGCTTCGTGGATCCGCAACAGGGAACGCCGTCGCTCGGCCGGGACCCGATGCGATGCGCGCTCCAGTTCGAGCATGGCCCGGGTTGTTCCGTCCGTGGTGGCCACGACCAAGCGGGTTTCGGCAAGTGCATCAAGCCGGGTTTGGAGAGGACCGCGCTCGCTCTCCATTCCGGCGGATAATGCATCTAAGGACGCTATGATCTCAGAGGTATCCATATCAACACGAAAGATAACATGTCTTAACTATACATCTAGGGGATGATGCTAGTGATTAGCGATAACTTTCCTTATCGATAGTTAAGGAAAAGACGGTAGAATCCGGCTCAGACGGCCCGCACGGCCGCAAAACCGGGAGCGCTGACGATGAGTGACGCTGAGGGTGACACTGAGAGAGATGCTGGGCCGACGACGCTTCCCGCCCCGACCGCACCAGGCGTGGTCGAGCTCGACCCGTCACTCGATCGGGCGTTGATCGCGAACCTCGGCGATGCCGGCCGCAACAACGACGCCGCGCTCAGCGAAAACACCCGGCGCGCCTATGAAACCGGCTGGCGGCAGTACTGTGCCTGGTGCCGGGCGCGCTACCTGACCCCGCTCACCGAACACCCGGAGCAGATCGCGACCTACCTGGCGTCGCTGGTGCCGTCGGGGGATGCGGCGGCGCGCAAGAAACTGTCGACGGTCAAACTGCGGCTGGCTGCCCTGAAGCACATGTTCCGGGAGCAGGGGCAGGTGCTCGACTGGAAACACCCGGCGATCCGCAACCAGCTAAAGGGCCTGGCCCGCAACAACCCGGTCCTTGTGCGTCAGGAGGCCGTGCAGGCGCTGGGCATCGAGGATCTGACGACGATCGTGGCGGCCATCGATACGACCTGGCTGCGCGGCCTGCGCGACCGGGCGCTGATCCTGGTCGGCTACGCCGGCGCCCTGCGGCGCAGCGAGCTGGTGGGCATCGAGGTCGACCACCTGCAGGCCGTGGAAGGCGGCTATGAAATATGGCTCGGCACGACGAAGACGGACGAGGGCGATCGCGACAATGTCTGTGTGATCGCCGAGACAGGCACAAACCTGTGTCCGGTGCGGGCGCTGAACGACTGGATGGAGCGGAGCGGCGTGTCCGAAGGCCCGATCTTTAGGGCGTTCGATCCACGCGGAGCAATCAAGCACACGGCACTGACGGCGCAGAGCGTGCGACTGATCCTGAAGGCGCGGGCAGGGGAGGCGGGTTTGGATGTGCGGAGCACCTATCGCGGCGGCAAGACCATCACAGCACCGATCCGCTGGGGCGGCCACAGCCTGCGCCGGGGCATGGCGACGGCCGTGGCGGAGGCGACCGACGGGGATGTCACTGCCGTGCAGCGCGCCGGGCGCTGGAAGACGCCGGTGACGGCTCTGCGGTATGTGGAAGAGACCCGGCGGGTCGATCGAAGTGCCTCGGCGCTGGTGATGGGCGGTAAGCGAAAGACTTCCGACTAGCCGTTTGTAGAGGCGGCGTCGGGATGTGTCCGATAATCCTCTATTATCGCGCACTTGGCAGAACGGCGACACAGCCGCCGAAATACGCCGAAACCAGCTCTGAAACGCCAACCGGTAGGAGGATGGGGCAGGGGAGGGGGCCTAACCGGCCCGACATGGGTTAAGCTCTATTGGGGGGCACCTCAAAGTTTGTTCGCTAAACCTCGCTAACTCGGACAAATCTTGAACGCGAATCATGCCGCGGGCCGTAGCCGTGCACCGGGGTTGTTCAGCGCCCGACAATTGCTCCAGGCGGCAGGCCACGTCCCCTGCCAGGCTCGGAACCGTTCAATTCGATGTCCCCCTTGATAATATCGAGGCTCACCCATATGATCTCGATAAGAGGTTCATATGACCCATATTGAATGCAGCGGAGATCCGCCGTGAAAGTTGCCATCAGCACTCGCGAACCCGCCGATCTCGTCGAAGTGGCGCTCAAGGCCTATGCCCGGATCGCAGATTCTTGGAACCTCAGCCTGAAGGAAGCAGCAGGTCTAGCCGACATGTCTGAAAGCACCTGGAAACGAGCCAGGAGGCCCGGATTTGCTGGTGACCTGACCAAGGATCAATTCCTTCGTCTCAGCGCCGTTATCGGTATCTACAAATCGCTGGAGCTCTACTTCTCTGAACCTCTTGCACAAACGTGGTTCACCCGGCCGAACTCTGGTCCTTTATTTCGTGGTCGTCGTCCAGTCGAAACGGCGATCGAGAATGGCTTGCCCCACATACTCGCCATTCGAACCTATCTCGATTCACTGCGTGGTGGAGCATGAAGCAGTCCGAGATTTCGGATCGCGGTCTCGTTCGTCTCTTGCCCGCCACCTACCACAAACCACCCGCACTTCGTGGCATTGTCGATACCGACGATGAGCTTGAGATCCTGGCCGAGATTGAGGGCCTAACCAGTGGCCGCCTTCTTGCTGAGCGAGGCGAAAACCCACACCTGGATCCCCGGGAACTAGCTTGGCAGCGCAGACGCCACGATCTGCGCATGTATGGTGACAGTCATGTCAACGCGGCCTTCACCTACACCCGGGTTGGCGGAAACCGCTTCAACTCAGAGAGCCGCGGTGCTTGGTACTGTGCATGGGACACCATGATCTCCATCAGCGAAGTGGCCTGGCACCGGACCCGGGAGCTGCAGTTCACCGGCTGTTTGGTCGATAATGCCCGCTACGTCGAATTGCTCTCCGATTTCATCGGCGTGTTCGACGACATAACCGATGAACCCACCCACCCAGCACTCAACCCTGACACCCATATCGGATATCCCGAGGGCCAACTCTTGGCCCAGCACTTGCGTCAGAATGGCTCTCGTGGACTGATCTACCCGTCTGTTAGGGCGCCTGCGCCGGGCGGAAACTGCCTCGTGTGCTTCGATCCTCGAGCCATCCAGAACGTACGACCAGGCGCCTCCTGGGACATCTTGTGGCAGGGCACCCCGGAATACTCCGTCAACGCGGTGGCTTGAAAGGGTCACGACGACACGAAAGTGATCACCATCGGAGCGCAGGAAGCAGCACTTCAGGGTCCTGGATTGTTCTTCCTTAGCGTTGTTTAGCGTACTTTCAGCGCCCTGCCCTCAAGATTGCCGTTACAATCGCGCCGGAAGCCGCCGATGTGGTTCTGGAGCCGGCCGCGGACGCGGTGACAGTCCCGTCAACACATATCGGGGTTTCCGTACCAGATTTCCCCAAAGTAGCGGTAAGCCGTTGCAGTGTTTTCAATGGCTTAAGCGGGGTGTCAGAATCATGTTTTTAGTGTTTCCAACAGCTTAACGGTCATTTCTGTTCTTGCGCCCTCCAGCGTGGGCCAACCGGCCATATTCCTCGATCGCAAACCTGATCCGGCCGTTCATATTGATGTGTCGATGGGCGACCGGCGCGATATGCGTGAGGTGCGGCTCGGGCAGGGTACCGGCCGGCAACCTGTCGATGACCGTTTGCATCGCGCGGGTGTTCCACGCCATGACGATGTTTGTGAGCAGCGTAAGTGCGCCGGAGATTGCCGTCGCCTGGGCAAGCGTGCGCCCATGCTTGGCCTCGATCCGTCCAGCCATCAGTGCCCGCTGCAGCAAATGGATCGACTCACCCTGTGACAATAGCCGATGCACCTCACGCCGGAAGTCCGGCTTGATCAGATAATCGAGCAGGAACAGGCTGCGCAGCACCTTGCCGAGATACGTACCGCACTCATAGACAGGTGTGCCTTGGGCGGCACTTCCGTGACGTTCGATGACTGTCGCCGGCGAACCGTAGCCAGCCTCGAGCGAGGCAACCATATGCAGGAGACCATCCCAGCCCTTGCGCGCCAAGCGGCTCGGCGTGATTTGCTCAACCCGGGGCACGAGTTGTTCGGGAACCCGGACGGAGGCCGGCAGATACAGTTTCCGACTTGCGAGATCGGCAAGCCGCGGCGATAGGTCAAAGCCCAGCAGTTTGGCCGTCGCCAGGGCGAAGTGCGTAAATCCGTGAGTGTCGACGGCCAATCGCTGCAGATCAGCCACCTTCTGTTTCAGCGCGCCCTCGAGGGCGGCACCGGCCTGCCGTCGATTAAGGACGATCGGTTGGTCATAGGCGATCGCCCACCGATCCAGCACATGGGTGTAGGTGCCGATCGCCGGCGTACGTCGCCGCGGCTCGATGCGAGCGGTCCACAGGTGTCGCGTTGCATCCAAGCTCATCATGTCTGCCGATGCCGCAACGCCAGTCCCCCACATTCCAGCCACAGGCTGGGACACCATATCGGCGGCGACCTGGTCGCATGCCGCGCGCAGCCGGCCGCTCTCCTCGATCCCGCGTATGGCGAGTTCGATGCGGTCGTCGCTGATCCCGTCCACCATCCGTGCCATGTCGGAGGCGGACTTGTCGGTCCCGAGTGCCAACAGGCCGGCATAGAGAGCCCCCAGTTCGTCCGGGCTCCGTGCTGGCCGTCCCAGTAGGGTGGTCGAGAAGCCGACCTGGGCATCGGTCTCTACGATGACATCCGGCAATTGCGCGCTGCCGATCTCCTGGAACAACCGCACTCGTGTCTCGTCGACCGCCGGGTCCTTAGGCACCGCTTGGAGCCTGGGGACCTGGAACCGATCGCCGGTGATACCGATCTCACCTGCGGCAATCGCTTCCTGCAGCATCTCCATTCGCAGACTGAGTGGTTCTTCGAACCGTCGAAGATATGCGTCCAGGGACACCGGCCATCCGTGCCGACGCGTTGTCGTACCCCTGGCCGCCGCCCAGATCTCGGCGGGCATCAATTGATCGTCGATGCTTCGGTGATGGATGCTGTGCGGTGCACTTACCGAGCCGTTGCGCAGGCTGCGCTTGAGCAGCATGGCGGTCGCGACTTCATAGGCCGCCAGCCTCGCCTCGTCACTGCTCGCAGCTGTGACCGTGCGTGCCGACGTCGGTGGGAACGGGTTGCTCTGCCATCGAGCCAGTTCTGAGGATCCAGCCCGGTAAACGTCCGCCAGAGTGCCGAGAGCGTCTCGCAGCGGATGTTCATCTGGAACCGCCAAGTCGAGCTCTCCGACCTGTCGCAGCAGCGTCCGCAGCCGCTTCGGCGCGGCGGCCATCTCAGCGCGGATCGCCTGCACCCTGCCTCCCGACGGCGACATCGACCGGAACGGCCCAACTGCCCGCTCTATCGCCGTGCGCAAGCCGTTCTCCGGCAGGCACGGATCGTCAAGCGCACCGATGATGGTGGCGACCCCGACACGATAGCGGTTTAGCTCTTCCAGAGCGCGCTCTTCGACCGTCCGGCGGGCCTGACTCCATAGCTGGCCGATCCGGCGGTTTGCCTGTTCAAGCACCGTGTCGGTCAACTCCAACAACTGGAGGCGGAGCCAACAGCCGATCTCGACAGTCCGCCGCGGCTCCCGCAATCGGGATAGAGTTGCCGCCTTGCGCCGTGCAATGCGCCCGCTGTGCTGTCGTATCCGATCGATTGTCAGGTCTGGAACGACAATGCGGTCCGCGCCGAGCCGGTGCAGCACGGCGATACGATCCTGGAGATCAGCGATGTCCTTGCGGCCATAGCCAGCGGGCGGAGCTCGCAACCAGTCGAGCAAGGCCTCCCCCGATCGCGGCCCACCATCCGAGAGTTGGGCTGCCCACGCTCCCGTCGCCTCCGAACCAACCACGATGCGTATGCTCCTGGCCAGTGCCTCGAGTGCATGGAGCTGCGCTGCGGCTGCCATCTCCTCCAATGGCCTGGTGCCGGGCAGAACGTACCGGCGGTCGTACAGCCAGATCCGCACATCCTGCACCAGATCGGCACGCTCGAGCTGAGTGGTGGCCTGGCGCCGGAGGTGCGCTGTCAGTTTGCGTGCTGCGTGCTCGCCGAGCACTCGGAAGCCGACCGCGTCTGCAGCGATGCGTTGGTGCTGGAACAGGGTCATCCGTCGCCGGTAGATCGACCGCAACGTCGCGATCCGCGGCGCCGGCATTCCGGCGTGAGCCGCAGCGCAAGCCAGCACCGCCACGGGCAACCGTTCGAACAGAGCGAGCGGTCGCCCGGTCATCCGCAGAAAGCCGATCTGCAGGATCAAGCCCAATCGGGTTAGCGGTCGGCGCCGAGTGCCGATGAAAGTGCGTTCCTGCTCGCTGGGCTCGAAGAAGAACTCGATCTCGGCCGAGGTCAGCGATGCCGGGACGGTCTCCAGGCCCAGGTATTGCCTCCGCCAACTTTCCATCGATCACCCCGCACCGTGTCTGCGAAGAAGCGTAGGATGAATCTGTCTGCCGAGTCCCCAAGAACAGAAACAGCCTCTAACTTATTGAAATCACGAAAAGTACGATTCCGCCCACGATTGTAAGTCATTGAAAAATCTCAAAAGCTATACCGCTACTTTGGGGAAATCTGGTACGGAAACCCCGAATCCCGCCCATTGCTCGGGTGAAAGCAGCCGTCGTCGTGCCATCTCGCCCTCCTTCCAGCTTGGCGGGAAAGATAGCGGCCCGGCAGCGCCGCCGGAACGGCTGGGTCACTACGGCTGGTCGGCCAATAGGGCGGCTCGATGCGCGGCGACGATACGGGACACCGTCGGCTGGCTGATATCATAGAGCCGGGCCATCTCGGCGCCGGTCTTGCGGCCGGACAAGACGCTCTCGGCAATCTCCCGGCGCTTGGCGGCGTCGAGCGACTTGCGCCGGCCGCCGATCCGGCCCTCGGCGCGCGCCGCTGCTAGGCCGGCGTTGGTGCGCTGCTGGATCATTGCGCGCTCGAACTCGGCAAAGGCGCCGACCATGTGCAGCAGCATCCGGCCGGCCGGGCTTGTCGTTTCGATGGCCTCGGTGAGGCTGCGGAAGCCGGCGCCGGCCTTGCCGATCCGCTCCATCAGATGGATCACGTCCTTCATGGACCGCGACAGCCGGTCCAGCTTCCAGACCACCACCTCGTCTCCTGGACGCAGGTGGTCGAGGAGCCGAAGCAGCTCGGGGCGGTCCCACCGGCCGCCGGAAGCCGCCTCGGTGAAGACCCGCTCGCAGCCGGCCTCCCCGAGCGCGCGGAGCTGTAGCGCATCGCTCTGGTCGTCTCCTTTCGAGACCCGGGCATAGCCGATCAGCACGCCGGCACCACGTTGGTCGCGGCGAAGTCGTCGCCCTTGAACAGCAGCGGTTCGCCGGTGTCGGATGCCAGTGCATAGGAGAAACAGTCGCCATAGTTCAGACCGGCCGGGTGACCGCTCCCCTTACCAAACTGGTCGTAGGCGTCGAGTGCGATGCGTGCCTGCTGCTCGGTGACGGGATCGATCTGGATCGCGTAGTCGACGACCATTTGCTCCAGCGCGTGCCGCCAGGCGCCCGTCGGATCACGGCGCGCCACCAGTCCCGCTTCGACGAAGCTGGCGGCCGAGATCCGGCAGACGCTCGCGCCGGCGAGGGTAATAGCGAACGTCTGCGCTTCTGGCTCAGCATTCAGGATGGCGATGATCGCTGAGGTATCGACGACCATGGTTCAGCGCGGCAGGCCGCGGTCGTCGTAAAGGAAGGCGGTCGGATCGCCGCCGTCGTTCGGGAGCCGCGGCAGGGCCGCGACCATGGCCATTGTCCGCTCGACCTTGGCCTGCTGGGTCGGCGTCAGCGCCGCCTCAGCCGGGCGCTCGGTGCGGGCGAGTTCAGCGTGCACGGCGGCGCTCACCGCCTGCTCGACTGTCACGCCGCGCAGTTTTGCCAAACGGTGCGCCTCGCGCTCGGTCTCCGCGTCCACCATGATTCCCATGGCCAACCTGCTTTCTCAAACGGCCGTTTGTGAACGGCCTTCGCCCGCACCCAAATAGCTTAGAGCCGAGCCTTTCAAAATCCTATTGCAGAACGAGCGTCAAAGGCAATGGGTTTGTGCATGAATTGCTATCCCCGTCGGACAGCTCGAACTTGGATGGTCACGCTTCGTTCTCACGAGCGGTACATGATGATCACTTTCGTGTCGTGACCCCAAACAGGAAAAACTTCGCTAAGCTGGGCGCCTAGATTCCCCCTACCCCTTCAGCAACCCAAAGAACCGTCTGGGCGGCTCTGCCGTATGTTGCGGGCGTTGGTCCGTGATTGCCGCCAGTGCCTGCCTGTGATCGGCGCTCTGGCGTTCGATCTGGCCGCGCAAGCTCTCGATCTGCTCGCTTGCCTGTTCCCTTTCACGCTCTCGTTCAAGGTTGGCATCCTCGATCTTCTCACGAAGCATCTTAACTTCGACTTCCAAAGCACTGTTTTGGCTGTTTTTTGATGGTTCTTCGTGAGAGGTAGTCTTCGGTTCTGTGTGTTCGGTAGAACCAGTTCTGGGGAACACCCTAAAAAGTTCCGATGTTTCGATTTCCCAATGCCCTTTTTCGTTCTTTTCTGCACTCATACGCTTTGAATTTAAGGATTGTAAGAGTGTAGACTTAGCAACGCCCGCCTCTTTAGCCGCCTTGTTCAGAGATAGTTTTGCCATAGTTTTTCCTGCCTATTATCGGTGGTCTGGTTCGGTTCTGCATGTTCGGTAGAACCAGTTTACATGAAAACCACTACGGCAGGGAAGGGAAGGGACAAAAGGTTCAAAATCCTTCAACAACCGCTTTGATTTTGAACGGGGTTTGTGGTGGCGGAAAACGGGGCAGGCCCAGCTTGCAGAACCACCCGTAGGCCAGGTTGAGATGAACATCCTCGACGAGCCGCCGTTCCGACCGAATGCCATACCACGTCTGTGACGAAACATCGAAATTCGGCAGCCCCCACGCCCAAGACAACGAAAGCGGGCATGGAGAAGCTACCGGATGATCGTCTTGCACTTCCTGGATTGGAGATATGACGTAGTTTAGAAGATAGGTCCTTCGGTGTGCCTCGGCTAAGATGTTGGCTGCGCACCATGCCTATGGACCGTTTCGACAAGCGAATGATGCCCACCTTGTCTGGGTGCAAACCAGCGGTGCAGGGCGGGCATGACCAGTAGGGTCAGCACGGTTGACGAAACAAGCCCCCCGGTTACCACAGTGGCAAGCGGGCGTTGGACCTCGGCACCGACGCCGGTGGCGAAGAGCAATGGTGCCAGCCCAAGTGCCGTCGTCATGGCGGTCATCAGTACCGGACGCGCGCGCAGCCCTGCGGCCTCAATGGCCAAAGCCTCCAGATTGCGACCGGCGCGCGCAAAATCATCCATGAAACTGACCAATACCATACCGTTGCCCAACGCGATGCCGAACAATGCGATAAACCCGACGGTAGCAGGCACCGACACCGGTAACCCTGTCAGCCAGAGCGCCATCGCACCACCTGTCAGCGCCAAGGGGATATTCAACAGGATGAGGATCGCTGATTTCAGGCGACCAAAGGTTACCAGAAGGATCAGCAGAACGATGCCCAACGTAATCGGAATAACCACTTTGAAACGGGCATTCGCCTGTTGCTGAAGCTCGAATTGGCCGCCCCAAACCAAACGATACCCGGGCGGTAGATCCAACTGAGCGTCCGTCAACGTCTGCGCTTCGGCAACGAAAGAGCCGATATCGCGACCGCGCACGTTGGACTGGACCGTGATGAAGCGTTCGCCATCTTCGCGTGTGATCTGGCGTGGACCGATTACAGTTTCGATATTGGCCACTGTGTCCAGCGGCACCCGTGCGCCCGAAGGCGATTCCAGCACGATGCGTCTGATCGCCTCCGGTGTGTCGCGGCTTTCTTCGTCAAAACGCACCATTATCGGAAACTGTCGCACGCCCTCGAACAGTGATCCGGCCTCGGCCCCGCCGACGGCTGCACGCAGCCCATCCAACGCTTCCTCAACATCAAGCCCGTAGCGACCAAGGACTGACCGATCCACGGTTACCACAAGTTGCGGCGCACCGGTGATCTGGTCGGCCTGTACCTCGGCAGCCCCCTCAACCTGTTGCAGGAGTGATTGCAGGACTTGTGATCGCTCCAACAGAATTTCGGAATCCGGTCCAAAGATTTTGACGGCCAGTTCGGCGCGTGTGCCGGTCAGCAATTCATCAACAGCCATCGCGATGGGTTGGCCGATATTCACCACAATCCCCGGAAAGCTTTCCAGATCTTCCGAAATCGCCGTGCGCAAACCTTCGGCAGACAAGCCGGGCCGCCACTGATCGACCGGGTTCAACTCGATGAAGGCTTCGGCGCTGTTGGTCGGGTCAGCATGCGCGCCAACCTCACCACGCCCAATACGGGTCACGATGGACTTGATTTCAGGAAAATTCTTTAACAGCCGCTTTTCCACAAGCGTCGTCGTCTTCGTCCCTTCGGTAAGCGAAATCGAGGGTGCCATGGTGACGCGCATCAGAATATCGCCTTCCTCCAACGACGGCGTAAATTCGGAACCAAGTCGCGATCCTGCAAAACCGCCCACCGCCAAAAATATGCCGCACAGGACAATGGCGAAAAAACGGTTACGGACAAAGAACCCGGCCGCACCACTGACCATCGCGACAGTCCGCCCCGGCTTGTCAGGGGCCTTCTTGCCGGATCGGCGCATCACCGAAAAGGCCATGGAAGGCGCAATCAGGGCCGCATAGAACAGCGATCCGGTCATGGCGAGTGCAGCCGATGCCGCCAAGGGCCGGAAGGTTTTGCCCTCAACCCCTTGCAGCGAGAAAAGCGGCAGGAAAACAACGATAACCACGGCAACCGCCGCCACCAGAGGTGCGATTACCTCGGCGGTAGATCGGGCAACCAACATACGCGGCTCTTCAGAGCCGTCGTCTTCCTCAAAGCTGCGATCCACGTTTTCAGAGATAACAATCGCCCCGTCGACCATCATCCCGATGGCGATGGCGACCCCCCCTAATGACATCAGATTGGCGCTGATGCCGAGCACGTACATTGCGATAAACGCAAAACCTACGGAAAACGGGATCGACAGGACCACAACCAGACTGGGACGCCAGCCGCCCAGGAAGACAAACACCACCAACGCTACGAGTACAGCCCCCTGCCACAACGCCGTCGTGACGGTTGCGGAGGCCTTGTTTACCAGCGTTCCCTGATCATAGTAGGGGACCGCCAGTACACCATCCGGCAGGCTTGCGTTGATTTCCTCAAAGCGCTTCTGGACCCGCGCGATGACATCGGATGTGTTGGTGCCATAAAGTTTCAGAACCAACCCTGCGACAACTTCGCCTTCACCATTGGCGGTTGCAAGACCTTGCCGAACGCCACCGCCAACGATGATGTGGCCCAGATCGCGCACGCGCACGGTGCGCCCGTCCTCCACGTTGACGACAATCTCTGCGAGATCAGAGATTGTCTTGGCAAGTCCAACGCCGCGCACCGTGTATTGTTCGGATCCGATTTCGAGGAATTGCGCCCCTTCGGTTTTGTTTCCGCGCTCTAATGCGCTGATCACATCGGCGATTTGAATATCATAGGCAAGCAGCGCATCGGGATCGAGCCTGACCTGATATTGCTTTTCATAGCCACCAAGGGACAAAACCTCGGTGACACCCGCCACGGTCTGCAACTGATACTTGACGATCCAGTCCTGAATTTCGCGCATCTCGACAAGGTTGCGTGCGCCGGTCTGATCTTCCAGACGGAAATACAGGATGAGGCCAAGCCCGGTTGAAATCGGACCCATTTGCGGGTCGCCAAACCCGTCGGGGATGTTGCCACGCGCTTCGGCGAGCCGCTCGCCCACGACCTGACGGGCGAAATAGACATCCGTCCCGTCCTCGAAATAGATGTTCACCACCGACAGCCCAAAATTCGATACCGACCGCATATTTTTGAGTTTGGGCAGGCCCGACATTGCCGTTTCGATTGGATAGGTCACATAGCGTTCAACCTCTTCGGGGGCGAGCCCTTCGGTTTCGGTGAAAACCTGAACCAGCGCGGGTGTCACGTCCGGAAAGGCATCAACAGGCAAGGCGCGAAACGCAAAAAGCCCGCCAAGCGTCATCGCAAAAGCCGCAATGGCCGCCAAAAGCCAGCCGCCTGCGATGCGGTGCATAAAATCAGTCATAATCAGCTATCCTAATGTCCGTGGCCGTCGCCAAAGGCGTCTTTTTCAAGTTGGGCTTTGAGTGTGAAGGCCCCGTCAGAGACAAAGAGGTCGTCTTCCTCAAGGCCGCTGCGGATTTCCACATAGCCGCCAGCGGTTGTGCCGACCATGACGGCGCGCGGTGCGAACCCGCCGTCAACAGGGACAAAAACAGACGGACGGTTCTCTACCAGTTGCACGGCGGATTGTGGCACGCGCAAAACCTCCGCGGCATTGCCGACGCTGAGATCTGCAATCACAAACTGGCCGGGGGTCAGGGTCCTGTCAGAGTTGTCGATGATGACACGCGCCGTCGCCGTGCGCGACACCTCATCAATAACGGGCAGGACAAATGCCACTGTTGATTGCGCAATGACATCGCCCGCGTCTGATTTCAGGGCAACCGGCGCGCCAACGCGAACGCGGCTGATGTCTTGCTTGTAAACCGCGATATCGGCCCAAACCACGCTGTCATCGACAATCGTGAACAGCACCTTGGCGCTGGAATCCCCGGCTGTTACCGTTTCTCCCAGCGTCGCCGCACGTTGTACAATTGTTCCCGCAAGTGGTGCAGTCAGATAGGCATTGGCATTGTTGCCATCCGGAGCAGTGGCTATTTTTTCGAGAGCGGCGTGGTCAATTCCGACGGCATGCAGTTCGGTTTCCGCAGCTTCACTTTCGGTCTTTGCCGATTCATGCTCTGCGCGGGCCGTTTGGACATTTACCTCAGATGTGATCTTTTGCGCCCACAGCACTTCCAGGCGCGTCAACGACTGTGCCGCAAGGGCTTCGTTCGTTTTTGAAATCATCCATTTCGCTTTCAACCCTGCAAGCTCGCGGCTTGTGATCAGTGCCAGCGTATCTCCATAGGCAACGGTGTCGCCTTCACCAACCAAAAGCCGGTCGATGACTCCGCTCACCTTGGGCGTGACATTTGCCATCCGGTCTGCGTCAAAGCGGATTTCTGCTGGCAGGCTGAGGGACTCGCCCAAGGCTCCCAACTCAGCTTGCTCTAGTAAGATTCCGGCCTCTTTCGCGACTTCGGGGGCCAGTTTGACAACATCGCCACCGCCTTCATCGCCGTGTGCGCCCTCAGCTTCACCAGCGTGGTCGTCATCGCCATGCGCATCCTTGGCTTCACCGGCGTGGTCGTCATCGCCATGCGCGTCTTTGGCTTCACCGGCGTGGTCGTCATCGCCATGCGCGTCTTTGGCTTCACCGGCGTGGTCGTCATCGCCATGCGCGTCTTTGGCTTCACCGGCGTGGTCGTCATCGCCGTGCGCGTCTTTGGCTTCACCGGCGTGGTCGTCATCGCCGTGCGCGTCTTTGGCTTCATCGGCGTGGTCGTCATCACCGTGTGCATCTGCAGCTTCTCCGGCATGATCGTCATCTTGCGGCGCTGCTGCAGCTACTGCAGTCATTGGCAATGGCGTTTCCGCATTTCCAGTCGCGCCAGTGATCGGGACCAAGGCAAATACGCCCACCGTCAGCGCAGCCATGGTCATCGTTGTCAGTTTCATAATCGTACTCCAGGAATTGAATAGGTCACTGAAAACACGTCCAGGCACCTGTTGGAACTTCGTCTGCCATGATCAAACCGATGAAATGGCCCTGAAACAGATTCGGCTCAAACGGTTTGGTCTGCTGTGATATCTATGAGTTTCTACAAAGCCCGCTGCGACGCGGGATATGTAAAATACCACTCTGCAATGGGGGCAGATCAGCCTCGCGGAGGACGGTAAAAACCTTGGAGCGTGGCAAGGACCACAGAGGCGTCAGCCCAGTGTCGCGATCGGTCTGCTGACGACTGATCGCATGCCAACTGCGCCTGCTTTGGTCCAATAATGTGGATATGGCAATCGTCAAAGCCATGGAATGCCTCACCATTTTCGCTAAATCTTTGATCATGAGTAGCTAAATCAAGATCACCCGTATCGGTAGCAAAAATAACTTTTTCAAAGACTGCTTCACTTGCCTCAAACACATGGGCATCGGCTTTTGCAATGCTGAAATTCAGAGCAGCCGAAAGCAATATGGCCAACCCGATTTTAGCAATACGAATGGCGGACAAATACTTCATATTGGTTAGTTTACTGGGCATGTCGCCTATGATCCACCGGTTTTTAGTATCCACCCATTAGTCCAACCCACCCAATCAGACCCCTTGATAGCGATCCTTGGGGCGCATGCAGCGAAAGCTAACTTTGTCCCGCACTGTGTGAATTCAGGCGCAGTGCAGCGAAGGTCGGTTACTGCTCTTCAAAACCTGACTGACATCGCCAGCCATAAGGCAGGGGAAGGGAGGTTTTGCTTGGTGCGCAGCACCAACCCTACCGCTCGATCCCATGCCCTCGGTCGCGATGGGCTTCGCGCTCAATCTCCTGCTGGCGTTCCAGCTCTTTCACCCGTTCCTGTTCTCGCGCGGCCTCCTGCGCGATGTGCCGTTCCTCGGCCTCACGGCCCTCGCGCAACGCGGCTGCACGCGCAGCAAGCTCGTCCGGATCTATTCCCGCCGCTGCCTCGCGCAGACGCGCCGCCAAATCCGGCGAAGCCTCCCGCTCCTGCACATCAACGTCCCGTTCCTTTTCACGGCCCTGCCGCGCCTCCCATGCGTCCCGCAACCGCGTGGCAAGGTCAGGCTCCTCCTCTCGGCCATCACGCCCCCCCGCAAGCGCCAGCTCGGACTGTCCCGATCCTAGACGCGCTCTGCTGCGCGGTCCAGCCAATTACGAACCTGTCCGGTCAGCTCCTGCACCACCTGCCTGACCTCGGCGGCACGGTCCTTGACCTCGTGCCAGACGCGCACGGCGGCAACCTCGACCCCGCGCTCCTTGAGCTGCCATGCGCCAAGGGAAAGCTGGGGCAGGGGCGGGCGATCCAGAGACATGGCTCGCACGGTCTCGTGCAGCTCCGCGCCCTCGTCGCCGCGCTCCCGCGCCGCCGATGCCAGCTCAAGCGCCTCGTCGCGCTGCGCTACGAGCGTTCGATGATCTACGCGGTCCTCGATGCCGGCGCGTTCAAGGGCCGCGTTGCTGTCCCGCGCCCACGCCTCCCGCCAGCCCTCAAGAACCTCGACCTTGTTCCAGTCGCGGTTCTTGGTGGTAAAGCCCTCTGTATCCACCTCACGGGTGGTCAGCAGAATGTGGGCGTGATGATTGCGCTCGTCCCCCTCGCGCCCCGGCGCGTGCAGGGCGATATCAGCCACCATGCCACGGTCCACGAACTGCGTCTGTGCGTAGTCGCGGACCAGGGCGACCCGCTGCGCATGGGTCAGCTCGTCGGGAAGGGCCACACGAACCTCGCGGGCGACCTGGCTGTTCTTGCGGGTCTCGGCTTCCTCGACGCGGTTCCACAGCTCGGATCGGTCACGGACCCAATCCGGCGCATGATCCGGTGCGAGGATTTCGGTGTAATCGACACCACCCCGCGCCGCGTAATCGAAGGTAAGTCCGGTGCGGCGGTCTTCGATACGCTCCGCCACACGGTAGGCGGAAGCCGCCGTGGCGCTGCGGCCCTGACTGCGGGAAATCATCGTTGCGCGTAAATGATAGATTGCCATTCGGGGGCTGCACTTTGCTTAGGGGTTAAGGGGAAACGCTAGTCTCCCCTACCCACACAAACGCGCAGCGTTTGTATAAGTGGGCACTTCGTGTCTTGTTCTCTACATAAGCCGTAGCCTAAAAGCAACTTAGGGCAGTAGCAAAGGGGACCAGAATGGCGCGGACAATAGATCAGCAGATTGCATCAACGCAGGCTAAGCTCGCCCGCCTCAAAACCCGCCAGAAGGCCAGCGAGACCCGCCGAAAAATTATCGTCGGGGCCATCGTAACCAATGCCGCTTTGAAAGACCCCAAGATTGCCCAATGGATGGCAGCAACCCTGCGCAAGAACGCTACCCGTGAAGTCGATCAGAAAGAACTAGTTGGGCTGCTGGAAGATCTCGATCAGGTCGCGGCGAAGGCGGATCAGACATGAGCAAGGATCCGTTCCAGATACTCGCCGATGAGCTGACCTTGATCCGCAAAGACATGGACCAGCTCCAACGCACCAGCCTCGACAAGGACGAGGCGAAAAAGCTGAACCAGATCGTGACGGCAGCAGTCCTGAAAATGGCGAAGGCGGCGGAGGATGCGCCGGGGAGCGCCGGGGAGGCCGGCTCATGAATCAGGCGACACTTGCATGGGCCGCGTTCAAAAACATGCTGCGCGCTGCCGCCCGCGATCCGGTATGGGCGTTGATTAGCGTCATTCTCTCGCCGCTCCGGGGCGGGCGCTATCTGCTGCAAGTCGGCGCTTTCATTCTGTTCATTACGCTCGTTCTCGCCGCCATCGCCAACGGCATCCCGCAAGAATGGTGGATCGCCAGAACGATTGCCGGCCTGTTCGTCATTGCCGTCTTTCTCATCCTCGTCTTCCGCGTCCTCACCAATCCCATGATTGAGCATTTCGGGGACATGGAAGGCGAAACCCACGGCTCGGCCCGCTTCGCCACCAACAAGGAAGTGGCTCCCTTCACCCGCGCCGATACCGGCCTGCTGATCGGCCGGGACGCCAAAACGAAAAAGCCGCTGCGCTATGACGGCCCGGCCCATCTTCTGACCATGGCACCGACGCGCACCGGCAAGGGCGTCGGAACCATCATCCCCAATCTGCTCACCGCCGACCGCTCCGTGATCTGCATCGACCCCAAGGGCGAGAATGCGAAAATCGCAGGCCGCGCCCGTGAAAAGTTCGGGCCGGTCCATGTCCTCGATCCTTTCGGCGTTACCGGCCTGCCCTCGGCCGCCTTCAATCCGCTCGACCAACTCGACCTGGCCGGCCTCGATGTGGCCGAAGACGCAAGCACCCTGGCCGACGCCCTCGTGTTCGATGAACCGGGCATGGCCGGCGAAGCCCATTGGAACGAGGAAGCCAAGGCGCTGATTGCTGGCCTCATCCTCCATATAGCCGCCCAGGAGCCGCGTGAGCGCCGAAACCTCGCCACCCTGCGCGACTATCTCACACTCGCCCCGGAAGCCTTCTCCACGCTCCTGAAGGACATGCAGGCATCCCCTGAAGCGGCCGGCCTGGTCGCCCGCGCCGCAAACCGACACCTCGGCAAATCCGACCGGGAAGCGGCCGGCGTCCTCTCGGCCGCGCAACGCCATACCCATTTCCTCGACAGCCCGCGCATGGTCGCCGTCCTCGGCCGCGCCGATTTCCGCTTTGCCGATCTCAAGCGCCGCAACGTCTCCGTCTTCCTCGTCCTGCCGCCCGATCGCCTGTCCACCTATTCGCGCTGGCTGCGCCTGCTCGTCGCCCAAAGCCTCACCGACATGGCCCGCGATCCCGCCAAGCCGGCCGTGCCGGTCCTCTATCTGCTCGATGAGTTCGCCGCCCTCGGCCACCTCGCCCCCGTCGAGCGCGCCATGGGCCTCATGGCCGGCTACGGCGTCCAGCTCTGGCCGATCCTGCAAGACGTTCACCAGCTCCGCGCCACCTACGGCCAGCGCGCCGGCACATTCCTGTCGAACGCTGGCGTCCTACAGGTCTTCGGCGTCAACGATCACGATAGCGCCCGCCTCGTCTCCGATCTGCTCGGGCAAGAGACGGTCGTGTTCCAGACCATGAGCCGCGCCCTCGATGCCGAAAAGACCGGCATCACCTACGGCGAGCAACACACCGCCCGCCCGCTGCTGACCCCGGATGAGGTCCGCAACCTGCCGCAAAATCTCGAATTGCTGTTCCTCGCCGGGCAACGGCCCATCGTCGCCGGCAAGCTCGCCTATTACGCCGATTCCGAGTTCCGGGGGCTGTTCGACCAGGCATGAAAGATGAAACCATGACCGACAGCGATGCGCCCGAATGGCCCGATCCCGCCGACAGGACCCATGCCGTCGAACAAGCCAAGCGGCTCCGCAACCAGGTCAACGAGGGCGGGTTGCGGTTTGAAGCCTATTTGCCGCCGTCTCTGGCCCTGTGGCTGCTCGACCTGATCGAACAGGGCAAGTTCCTTGATCCGTCCGAAGCCGTGTTCGTGATCCTGGGCGAACATAAGGAGCTGGAACCCCATGCCGATCTGCGCCAGGAACTGCTCAAGCGCAGCATACAGGCGGCGGCCGATGATCCCCGGCCGGGTATTTCGGGCGAGGAAATAAAAGCACGGTTGCGCGAGAAGTTCAAAAACCCCCTGCCCGAGCCGGCCAGATGGGAAAAGCGGTCCCGGCGCTGACGCACCGGGGCTTTGTCACTGGCGGCCCTCCGGCTCACTACAGCGCGACGTGGGGGCGCGTTCGCCTCCGGGCCGGTCGCGGCTTCCGCCGCTCGGCACGACGCTAGCCCCCGGCCGGCCAGCTCTCATCATCTAGGGCCGTAGGGACGGCCGGGGGCGGGTTGCTTACACGCTTACATGCAAGCATGATCGCGCCCCTATTAATGCAGCGCCTCAATGCCTCGCCGGCGAATGACGTTCAACAAGGCCAGCGCCGGCCCCTTGGCCTGCGCCTCGCCGCGCTCAAGCTGCGACACATAGCCGGGCGTCACGTTGAGATAACGGCCGAAGGCGGCTTGGCTAAGGTGCGCCCGCTCGCGCACGGCCCGCACGTCCGCGCCCGTCATCGGCGCTTCGGTCGGCAGGGCCTTCTCTCCAAGATGCCGCGCCGTGATCTTCTCATAGGTCGCCTCGTCCATGATCCCGAGGCGGCGCTGCGCGCCGGCCATTTCCGCGATTTCGCGGGAAAGGCGGCTAGGCTTCGTCGTCGTCATGCTCGATCTCCTTCAAATCTCCGTCCTCAATGGCTTGCCCGACCAACTCGGCCGACGCGGCAAGCCAATTAGCGCCGATCGTGCGCAGGGCTTCCAGCTCGTCAGCGTCGATGTTGTCACGGTCGCTCTTGGCGAACGCATACAGAAACACCGCGCGACCAGCGGCCCGATAGGCGACGATCATCCGAAACCCGCCGGAGCGTCCCTGACCGGGCCGCGCCACGCGTTGCTTGATGAGGCCGCCACCAAGATCGGCGTCGATCGTGCCGCGCTCGGCCCGCTCTATCGCCTCGCCCAAGCTGGCGTCAGCAATCCGTTGCCTGCGAGCGAACCGCACAACGCCTCTGGTCAAGAAAATCCGCACGGAGCCTCCGCTATAACACTCTAAACTATAGTGCATATTGTTATAGTTTCAATCCCCATCCTCACGGACAACCGGATAATTGTGTTTGGCGAAAAGCAGGTTCAGCGCCTCGGCAACAAGCCGCTCCTTCGGAATCTTCTTGCCCTTCTCGTCCCTGCTGCGAAAGCTGATTTCGTCCAGCGTCTCCCAATAGACCGGCGGCAGGAAATGCGTTCTGCCGAGCTTGTTCGCACGCGAGGGCGCAACATAGCTCCCGGCCGGCTGCGCGGCTGGCACGCTACCTTTCGGCTCTGGCGGGGCCTCCGGAGCAGATGCGGACTGCTCTGCGGTCTTGATCGCCGTGGCGAGAAGCGAAGGCTTGCGGCTCATGCTTTCATCCTTTCATGCTTTCCTGTAATCATGCTTGCCTGCTCTGAAAGGAACGTGAACAGGCCGGCGACTTCCTGGGCCGCACGTCCCTGCGGTTCCAGCTCTTGCGGCGTCTGCCCCAAGGCCGGGGCGTCCTCATAGGTTTTCAGCCGCGACACATGGATGGGGGCGACCTTCACGTCAAAGCTCGCGGCAATCGCAGCGGCATCGTCAACCGCCCTGCCCCCAGCGTTCGGATGCACCAGATTGAGCACAACGAACGTTGGCGGACTGCCGGCGATATCCAGCAGCCGCTTTAGCGGCTCCAAAGTTTCGATCGAAAATATCTGCGCCTGCGACGGAACCAGCACTATATCGGCGTGCTTGGCCGCTTCGGTGGAGGCGCTGTCCATCTTGCCCGGCGTGTCGATGAACACCCAATCCATACCAAGGCCGCGATAGGCGTCCAACGAGCGCCGGATAGCGCCGGCCTGGATCGAGGCAACGTCCGGGCCGTCGCCCTCGCGTCGGTCGAACCAGTTGACGGCGTTTGTCTGTGGGTCGAGGTCGAGCAGGGCTGCTTTTTTCCCGGCCAGGTGAGCCGCGACCGCAAGCGCCGTCGCGATCGTGGTCTTGCCGGTCCCGCCCTTCTGCGTGCAGAACGCCACTGTAATCATGATTGCATCCTTTCATGAAATAAAGGCTACATGCTTTTTCCCCTACATGACAACATGCTTTCATGTAAGAACGGTTAACTACTCCACTCCCTCGGCGGCGGCCAGCGGCTCGTCGCACTCGCCACAAATCAAGCGGACATCAGGTTTCGCCCAGGCGTTCAACTCGCATGACGGGCAGGTGTAACGGGTCTTGCTGGCGGACTTCGCCTTGCGCGCCTTCCGGGCGTCGGCGTCGTCCCAAAGCTCGACATAGAGGGCGGTAAAGTCGGCCAGCGCCGACAACTCGGCAAAGACACGGGCATAGCGGCCGCCCTCGACAATGTAGTGGCTGCATGACTGCCCGGTTTCCTTGCCGCCAGGCTGTCCGGTATCCGAAGGCTGCAAGCCGATCTCGTGCATTTTCGCGGCCCATTCCTTGTTGTGGTAGCCGGCGCGCGACGGCTTGCCGAAATGGTGCTGCCAAAGGTGCGCCATCTCATGGGCGAGAGTGGAAAGGCTCTGCTCGTCGGTTCGGCTTTTGAAATGCGACGGATTCAGCGCGATCTCGTCGGTGATCTCCGCGCCGTCCTTCGATCCGAACCGGCCGCCCGCGAAATAGCCATAGGCTTTGTTCTTGCGCTGCAACGTCACGAGGCAGCCCGGCAGCTCGCCGCCGAACAGACGATCATTGAAAAAGGCGAATGCCCGATTCAGCGCGGCGTAGGTTTTTGCAGTCGGATTGGCGGGGGACATAGCGGCCTCTTTGTATCGTACGAAACAACAATCGCACATTTCAAGCCAATATGCACACATGATTACATGGTTACATGTTCTTGCGCCGCCTTTGCCGCCTCTTTCTCTCGAAAGCCCATGCGACGTTGGCCGCAGGCGAGGCGGTTGGTGATTTTGCTCTGAGGGTGCCGGGCCGGACCGCCTATCACGCGGTCCGGAACCGCCGCAGGGCCGCATAAGCGGCCCGAACAGCGGCGTCCGCTTATGTTTTCCCTCTTAGATAAAGATCAGATGGGGATTCAGTCTGCTTGGCGGACTCACGTTTCTGCACAGCTTTTCCAAGAGCCGCGAGCGCCCGTCCTAGTGCGTTATCGCCAGCCTCGAACAGCGCTAGAGCATCAAGGGGCAGGGCCTTCCTGTAGGCGTCCATCTCGGCCGTGCGGGCGGCCTGGCTGGCAACATGATCGTCAGGTGGGGGAGGGGCCTTGCCGAACCGGCCGAGAAGCCGCAGCGCCTTTTCCGGCAGCGACAGCCGATAGGGGGTTTCCGTACCAGATTTCCCCAAAGTAGCGGTATAGCTTTTGAGATTTTTCAATGACTTACAATCGTGGGCGGAATCGTACTTTTCGTGATTTCAATAAGTTAGAGGCTGTTTCTGTTCTTGGGGACTCGGCAGACAGATTCATCCTACGCTTCTTCGCAGACACGGTGCGGGGTGATCGATGGAAAGTTGGCGGAGGCAATACCTGGGCCTGGAGACCGTCCCGGCATCGCTGACCTCGGCCGAGATCGAGTTCTTCTTCGAGCCCAGCGAGCAGGAACGCACTTTCATCGGCACTCGGCGCCGACCGCTAACCCGATTGGGCTTGATCCTGCAGATCGGCTTTCTGCGGATGACCGGGCGACCGCTCGCTCTGTTCGAACGGTTGCCCGTGGCGGTGCTGGCTTGCGCTGCGGCTCACGCCGGAATGCCGGCGCCGCGGATCGCGACGTTGCGGTC
The DNA here is from genome assembly GCF_034377285.1 of Thalassobaculum sp. OXR-137. Taxonomy (NCBI): domain Bacteria; kingdom Pseudomonadati; phylum Pseudomonadota; class Alphaproteobacteria; order Rhodospirillales; family Thalassobaculaceae; genus Thalassobaculum; species Thalassobaculum sp. OXR-137. The sequence goes on from NZ_CP139716.1 coordinate 98,530, forward strand.
GATCTACCGGCGACGGATGACCCTGTTCCAGCACCAACGCATCGCTGCAGACGCGGTCGGCTTCCGAGTGCTCGGCGAGCACGCAGCACGCAAACTGACAGCGCACCTCCGGCGCCAGGCCACCACTCAGCTCGAGCGTGCCGATCTGGTGCAGGATGTGCGGATCTGGCTGTACGACCGCCGGTACGTTCTGCCCGGCACCAGGCCATTGGAGGAGATGGCAGCCGCAGCGCAGCTCCATGCACTCGAGGCACTGGCCAGGAGCATACGCATCGTGGTTGGTTCGGAGGCGACGGGAGCGTGGGCAGCCCAACTCTCGGATGGTGGGCCGCGATCGGGGGAGGCCTTGCTCGACTGGTTGCGAGCTCCGCCCGCTGGCTATGGCCGCAAGGACATCGCTGATCTCCAGGATCGTATCGCCGTGCTGCACCGGCTCGGCGCGGACCGCATTGTCGTTCCAGACCTGACAATCGATCGGATACGACAGCACAGCGGGCGCATTGCACGGCGCAAGGCGGCAACTCTATCCCGATTGCGGGAGCCGCGGCGGACTGTCGAGATCGGCTGTTGGCTCCGCCTCCAGTTGTTGGAGTTGACCGACACGGTGCTTGAACAGGCAAACCGCCGGATCGGCCAGCTATGGAGTCAGGCCCGCCGGACGGTCGAAGAGCGCGCTCTGGAAGAGCTAAACCGCTATCGTGTCGGGGTCGCCACCATCATCGGTGCGCTTGACGATCCGTGCCTGCCGGAGAACGGCTTGCGCACGGCGATAGAGCGGGCAGTTGGGCCGTTCCGGTCGATGTCGCCGTCGGGAGGCAGGGTGCAGGCGATCCGCGCTGAGATGGCCGCCGCGCCGAAGCGGCTGCGGACGCTGCTGCGACAGGTCGGAGAGCTCGACTTGGCGGTTCCAGATGAACATCCGCTGCGAGACGCTCTCGGCACTCTGGCGGACGTTTACCGGGCTGGATCCTCAGAACTGGCTCGATGGCAGAGCAACCCGTTCCCACCGACGTCGGCACGCACGGTCACAGCTGCGAGCAGTGACGAGGCGAGGCTGGCGGCCTATGAAGTCGCGACCGCCATGCTGCTCAAGCGCAGCCTGCGCAACGGCTCGGTAAGTGCACCGCACAGCATCCATCACCGAAGCATCGACGATCAATTGATGCCCGCCGAGATCTGGGCGGCGGCCAGGGGTACGACAACGCGTCGGCACGGATGGCCGGTGTCCCTGGACGCATATCTTCGACGGTTCGAAGAACCACTCAGTCTGCGAATGGAGATGCTGCAGGAAGCGATTGCCGCAGGTGAGATCGGTATCACCGGCGATCGGTTCCAGGTCCCCAGGCTCCAAGCGGTGCCTAAGGACCCGGCGGTCGACGAGACACGAGTGCGGTTGTTCCAGGAGATCGGCAGCGCGCAATTGCCGGATGTCATCGTAGAGACCGATGCCCAGGTCGGCTTCTCGACCACCCTACTGGGACGGCCAGCACGGAGCCCGGACGAACTGGGGGCTCTCTATGCCGGCCTGTTGGCACTCGGGACCGACAAGTCCGCCTCCGACATGGCACGGATGGTGGACGGGATCAGCGACGACCGCATCGAACTCGCCATACGCGGGATCGAGGAGAGCGGCCGGCTGCGCGCGGCATGCGACCAGGTCGCCGCCGATATGGTGTCCCAGCCTGTGGCTGGAATGTGGGGGACTGGCGTTGCGGCATCGGCAGACATGATGAGCTTGGATGCAACGCGACACCTGTGGACCGCTCGCATCGAGCCGCGGCGACGTACGCCGGCGATCGGCACCTACACCCATGTGCTGGATCGGTGGGCGATCGCCTATGACCAACCGATCGTCCTTAATCGACGGCAGGCCGGTGCCGCCCTCGAGGGCGCGCTGAAACAGAAGGTGGCTGATCTGCAGCGATTGGCCGTCGACACTCACGGATTTACGCACTTCGCCCTGGCGACGGCCAAACTGCTGGGCTTTGACCTATCGCCGCGGCTTGCCGATCTCGCAAGTCGGAAACTGTATCTGCCGGCCTCCGTCCGGGTTCCCGAACAACTCGTGCCCCGGGTTGAGCAAATCACGCCGAGCCGCTTGGCGCGCAAGGGCTGGGATGGTCTCCTGCATATGGTTGCCTCGCTCGAGGCTGGCTACGGTTCGCCGGCGACAGTCATCGAACGTCACGGAAGTGCCGCCCAAGGCACACCTGTCTATGAGTGCGGTACGTATCTCGGCAAGGTGCTGCGCAGCCTGTTCCTGCTCGATTATCTGATCAAGCCGGACTTCCGGCGTGAGGTGCATCGGCTATTGTCACAGGGTGAGTCGATCCATTTGCTGCAGCGGGCACTGATGGCTGGACGGATCGAGGCCAAGCATGGGCGCACGCTTGCCCAGGCGACGGCAATCTCCGGCGCACTTACGCTGCTCACAAACATCGTCATGGCGTGGAACACCCGCGCGATGCAAACGGTCATCGACAGGTTGCCGGCCGGTACCCTGCCCGAGCCGCACCTCACGCATATCGCGCCGGTCGCCCATCGACACATCAATATGAACGGCCGGATCAGGTTTGCGATCGAGGAATATGGCCGGTTGGCCCACGCTGGAGGGCGCAAGAACAGAAATGACCGTTAAGCTGTTGGAAACACTAAAAACATGATTCTGACACCCCGCTTAAGCCATTGAAAACACTGCAACGGCTTACCGCTACTTTGGGGAAATCTGGTACGGAAACCCCTAGAAGGGCAGGGGAGGGGGCGTGCCATCCTCGACACGCAACCGTCGGAACCCATCCGACGAGACCCTAAAGGGGTTTCCGTACCATTTTCCCTGAAAGTACCGGGGACTGCTTGAAACGTGGGGGTCAGGCGGCTTTCCAGTTTGTCGTTGCCATCTTGTACGAGGCTTGGTTCATGAAGTTCGCGCGTACGGTGACGACGGCGTGTGCGCCGGCGGTTGACCAGCGCATCTGCTGCAGTTTGTTCATGCGCCGGTTCACCAAGGCATTCGCCAAGCCCTCCGAGGTCGATGTACCGACCGGCTGCGCGGCCCGCTGGCGCCGGGCGTAATCGACCAGATAGGAGCTCTGGCCATTGATGTAGTCTGCGAAATTGCCGATGGCTGTGCGCAGTCGCCGGGCTGGCGCTGCCGTTCGGCCGGACCGTGCCCGACCGGCATCGAAGGCGCGCAGTCGGCGCTCGATCTGCACAAGCGCATCGCGGGCCCTGTCTGTTTGGCCGTTCCAAAGCCGCCAGTGCAGGCTGTCGAGCAGACGCCCGATCGCTGGCCGAGCGCGGTACTCTCGTTCGGTGAGGACGCGCAGTCCCTTGGCCGTGGTCTTCGCGACCTGCACGCGCCGCGCCAGGTGCGGCCAGTCGAGAACGGGCCGCTCCTCGATGTTCGCCCTCAGAAGGTATCGGCGCAGCATCTTGTCGCCGTCCGTAAAGGCGGTGACCGCCGTCGCATCGTGCCGGCCGAGCTGACGAAGAGCGTCGACGATCAGGTCCGCCGGCATCTCGAGCGCCGCGATCGCCCCGCCGATCCGGTGGCTCCGCCCGTTGTCGGCGACACCGATGCCGATCAGCACCTCGTGATGGCGGGGTCCGCGGGTCGCACAACTGCGCACGAAGGTGGTGTCGACCCCAAGGTCGATCGACCGCGCCGGCGTCTCGGTCCTGGCTTTCCCTAGCGGTCGCGCCGAGATCCGCTCCGCCTCGTCGAATATCCGCCGTCGCACGGTGTCCGCACATCCACCCGATGCCTGCGGGAACAACTCTTCGACCAACCCGGCGGCCGCGCGGAAGCTCATCCAGGCACCGAGGCGAGCCAGCAGCAGCCGGTACTCTGCGGTCGAGCGTGCCGATCCGGCCAGCAGTGGCGGCACTGGTTCCACTCTCCCGGTGCGCATGAGGCGTGGGACACGGATCGTCAGCGTGCCGTGGAGGCTCTGGATCCTGCGAAGCCGGTAGTCCTTCAGCCGCACCGTCGGATCGAGCCGGCGCCGCAGGTCGGCCTTCGCCCGTAGAGCATCCTCCTGGAGCGCCACGACAGCGCGCTGAATGTCACCGAGTATCCGCTGCGCAGTGCCGTGGTTGAGACCGATGTCCTCGACGCTTGCCGGAGCGACGATCTCATCGAGCCGCGCAACCGCGATGCGCCGTGAGGCTGTGCCCCGGCCCGTCTCAACCAGTTCCAGCTTCCAACCCATTTAATGCTCCCGACGCCGTCGATCCCTCGATCTTCTCAACCGACCGTCTGCGACGAAGGGCCTGTCAGGAGCAACCCCCACGTTCCAATCGGTCCCGGCACTTTTTGCAAGAATGGTACGGCAACCCCCACACGAGAGTACTGCCGCTGGTAGACGCTCGAACGCGGAGAGTGGCCGCCCGGTCAACCGGAGAAAGCCGATCTGCAGGATCAGACCGAGGCGGGTCAGCGGCCGTCGGCGGTTACCGACGAACGCTTGGTCCTGCTCGGTTGGCGCGAAGAAGAACTCGATCTCGGCCAACGTCAACGATGCCGGCACCGCATCCAAACCAAGGAACTGCTGGCGCCAGCTCTCCATCGTCTACCCCGCATCATATGGACGACGAGCGTAGGGTGATTCGGTCGGATGAGTCTCAGAGAACAGAAATGGCGTCTAAGTTATTGAAAAAGCGCATAATCCAATTTGGCCGAATTCTCTAACACATTGATTAATAAAGGCAATCCCTACCGGTACTTTCAGGGAAAATGGTACGGAAACCCCCGACGGCACCAGGCGTGGTCGAGCTCGACCCGTCACTCGATCGGGCGTTGATCGCGAACCTCGGCGATGCCGGCCGCAACAACGACGCGGCCTTGAGCGAAAACACCCGGCGCGCCTATGAAACCGGCTGGCGGCAATACTGCGCCTGGTGCCGGCCGCGCTACCTGACCCCGCTCACCGAACACCCCGAGCAGATCGCGACATTTTTAGCGTCGCTGGTGCCGTCGGGGGATGCGGCGGCGCGCAAGAAGCTGTCGACGGTCAAACTGCGGTTGGCGGCGCTGAAGCACTTCTTCCGCGAGGCGGGGCAGGGGCTCGACTGGAAACACCCGGCGATCCGCAACCAGCTGAAGGGCCTGGCCCGCAACAACCCGGTCCTGGTGCGTCAGGAGCCCGTGCAGGCGCTGGGCATCGAGGATCTGACGACGATCGTGGCGGCCATTGTTACGACTTGGCTGCGCGGCCTGCGCGACCGGGCGCTGATCCTGGTCGGTTATGCCGGGGCGCTGCGCCGAAGCGAACTGGTCGCGATAGACGCGGATCACCTGCAGGCGGTCGACGGCGGATATGAGATCTGGTTGGGAACCACGAAGACGGACGAGGGCGATCGCGACAACGTCTGTGTGATCGCAGAGACGGGTACGAGCCTGTGTCCGGTTCGGGCGGTGAACGACTGGATGGAGCGGGCCGGCGTATCGGAGGGTCCGGTCTTCCGGGCGTTCGATCCGCTGGGCGGCCTCAAACATACGGCCCTGACAGCGCAGAGTGTACGGCTGATCCTGAAGGAGCGGGCAGGGGAGGTGGGTCTCGATGTCCGGAGCACCTACCGGGGCGGCAAGACCATCACAGCACCAATACGCTGGGGCGGCCACAGCCTGCGCCGGGGCATGGCGACGGCCGTGGCGGAGGCGACCGACGGGGATGTCACTGCCGTGCAGCGCGCCGGGCGCTGGAAGACGCCGGTGACGGCTCTGCGGTATGTGGAAGAGACCCGGCGGGTCGATCGAAGCGCCTCCGCCCTGGTGATGGGCGGTAAGCGAAAGACATCTGACTAGCCGTTTGTATGGGTGATGGCGGAGAGAGGGCACCGGCGTTGGTCCGACGAGGGGTTTCCGTACCGGAATCCCAGGGCTGGGTCGTCATGGTGTTTCACGAAGTCAGTGCCTCCAGCACGGGACAATCGGACAGCTCGTCGCCGGAACATTGTGCTGCTGTGTCGGCCAGCACTCGCTCGATGCGCTTGAGATCAGCGATCTTCTCACGCACATCAGCAAGATGCCGTTCCGTGCGCTCCTTCACTTCGGCGCAAGTCTGCGTACCGCGATCGACGAGGGAGAGCAGCCCGCGGATATCGTCGAGCGAGAAGCCCAACTCACGCGCCCGCAAAATGAACCGCAACCGCTCCACATGGCGGTCATCATAGACGCGATAACCCGCTTCCGTGCGCGGCGGCTCCGGCATCATGCCGATCTTCTCGTAGTAGCGGATGGTCTCCAGGTTGCAGCCGGTCCGGCGCGCCAGCGCGGCCCTGCGCAATCCCTTCCCTGACGTGTCGTTTCTCATCTTTTCTGCAATAGCCCCTTGAGCCTGTAGTTACTACAGACCCTATCTTGAATGAACAAGAAGATCGAGGACAGAACGACATGCATGAGGTGCAGACCGGCTCCGAGGTCCACCAAACCCCGGAAAATGCCGGTGACAACAGAAAGCGCCGGTATGCCGCCGGCGGGCTGATCGGCGCGGTGCTGGCATCGTCCTGCTGCATCGCGCCGCTGGTGTTGCTGACGCTTGGCGTCTCGGGCGCGTGGATCGGCAATCTGACCGCGCTGGAGCCTTACAAGCCCTACTTCGCTGCGATGACCCTCGTCTTCATCGGGCTCGGCTTCTACCAAATGTATGTGAAGCCGAAAAAGGCGTGTGCGGACGGCGGTTACTGCGCGCGGCCGCAGGCCTCAATCATCACCCAAACGGCCCTCTGGATCGGGACGGTGCTGCTCGTTCTGGCGCTGACGATCAACTGGTGGGCGCCGCTGTTTTACTAGGAGACGAACATATGAAACGACCCCTCATCACAGCCGCGGCGGCAGCCATCCTGCCCATTGGCGCCGCGCTTTTCCTGGTGCCGCAGTCGCAGGTAAACGCGCAGTCGACAACCGCAGCGACGGAAACCGCCACGGAAACCTTCACCATAGAGAAAATGACCTGCGCCATGTGCCCGATCACCGTGCGCAAGGCCATGGAAGGGGTCGAGGGGGTGCGCTCCGTCGAAGTGGACTTCGAAGCCAAGACGGCCACGGCCGTGTTCGACCCGAGCACCACGTCCACGGCGGATATCGCCGCTGCGTCGACGAATGCGGGATATCCCGCCCAGCCGAAATCGTGAGGGCGGGCATATGAAAGACGCCACGCTCATCAAGACCGGTGTCATCGGCACCGTCATCGCCGCTATCTGCTGCTTCACGCCGGTGCTGGTCATCGGGCTGGGCGTGGTCGGGCTGTCGGCTTGGCTCGGCTGGCTCGACTATGTGCTGCTGCCCGCGCTGGCGGTTTTTGTCGGCATCACGGCCTACGGCCTTTGGCGGCGGCAACGGGCTGCCGCCTGCTGCACGACTGATACCAATGCAATACAGGAGAACACCTGACATGACTGACTGCCGCACGCCGCCGTCAGACGGACGCTACGACCTCGCCGTTGTGGGTGCTGGCTCCGCGGGATTCTCCGCCGCCATCACCGCGGCCGAACAGGGAGCGAATGTGGCGCTGATCGGCCACGGCACCATCGGCGGCACCTGCGTCAATGTCGGCTGCGTCCCATCGAAGACAATGATCCGCGCCGCCGAGGCGCTGCATGGCGCGCGCGCTGCGAGCCGCTTTCCCGGCCTCGCCGGAGAGGCCCAGGTGGCGGACTGGCAAGCTCTTGTGAGCGCCAAGGATGAACTGGTGACGAGCCTCCGTCAGGGCAAGTACATCGACCTGCTGTCCGCCTGGCCGGGCATTTCCTATCTCGACGGTGCCGCACGCCTGACCACAGACGGCATCGCCGTGAACGGACAGGTGATGCCGGTAGGCAAGGCCATCATCACGACCGGCGCCGCGCCGGCAACGCCGGACATCCCCGGCATCGACGACGTGCCGTGGCTGTCCAGCACCACCGCACTGGAACTGACCGAGCTTCCCCGCTCTCTGATCGTGGTCGGCGGCGGCTACATCGGCTGCGAGCTTGCCCAGATGTTCGCACGGATGGGCGCAGAGGTGACGCTGGTGACCCGATCGCGTCTGCTGCCCGAGGCCGAGCCGGGAGTCTCGGACGCCCTGACCGGGTACCTGCGCGACGAGGGCCTGGCCGTGCGTGATAGCCTCGCCTATCGGCGGATCGTGCAAGCAAATGGCGCGGTTGCCCTGACCGTGGAAGTCGACGGCCGGGAGGAAACGCTGACGGCAGACCGGGTGCTCGTAACGACCGGGCGGTCGCCCAACACGCGCGGGCTCGACCTTCCGGAAAACGGCATCCAGCTCGCCAACAACGGTGGCATCGCGATCGATGAGCGGATGCGCACCTCCAAGGCCGGTCTCTATGCCGCCGGCGACGTGACCGGTCGCGACCAGTTCGTCTACATGGCCGCCTACGGCGCCAAGCTCGCCGCACTCAACGCGCTGAACGGCGACAGCCTCGTCTACGACAACACCGCCATGCCCTGGGTGGTGTTCACCGACCCGCAGGTGGCGGGCGTGGGTCTGAGCGAAGCCGCTGCCAATGCAGAGGGCTTCGCCGTCAAGACCTCGATCCTGCCGCTCGACCAGGTGCCCCGGGCGCTTGCGGCGCGCGATACGCGCGGGCTCGTCAAGCTGATCGCGGACGCGGGCACCGACCGGCTGTTGGGCGGCCAGATCCTCGCGCCTGAAGGCGCCGACAGCATCCAGACGCTGGCCCTCGCCCTCAAGACCGGCATGACGGCGAAGGCGCTCGGTGAGACGATATTCCCCTATCTGACGACCGTCGAAGCGCTGAAACTTGCCGCCCAGACTTTCGACAAGGACGTCGCGATGCTGTCCTGCTGTGCGGGATAGACCCATCTCGGAGACCGCGACACCTTGCGCCTCGACAGTCCACAGCCCGCACCGTATAAAGATCCATGCTCGTGCGAACCCGCATTTTTATCCTCGCTTTGCTCACCCTCTTTGCGGTGGGCATCGTCGAGCATTCTGCGGGCGCGACATCCATGTCGCTCAAGATGGCCCTGGGCGATGCCGGCATAACCGATATGGCGGACTGTGAGGGCTGCGGCACCGACACTGACGGCGAGGACAACGGACCGACCTGCGACATCGTCTGTACGGTCTCGTTCGCTGCGAGCCTGGGCCAGGTCAACCCGTTCAGCCCCCACTTTGCGCACGTGGCCAGGCCACTGCTGGTTCAACGCTTGGCGGGCCGGACTGGTCTGCCGGAGCCTTACCCTCCCCGAACCCTCATCTGATCGGACGCGGGTCGAGGTACGCCTTGATCGCTGCGTCGGAACACGATTGCCGGGCGTTCGCGCCGGCTGTCGCGCTGACTCCATGCACGGATTGAGATCCGTGCGGGTGCTGCAATCCCGACATCAGATGAGACCACGACAATGTCCCCCATCCACGACCTGCCGCTGTCACGGCGACGCCTGCTGACGGCGCTTGCCACCGCCACCGGCACCGCGAGCCTGGCGATGCCGGGCTTCATGACAGATCCCGCGGGCGCGGCCACGACGAGAGAAATCTCGCTGCGCGCCGCACCCGGTCGGACACGTCTCGTGCCTGAGCCGCACGGCAAAACGCCGGCCTGGTGCTACAACGGCACCGTTCCCGGTCCGGAAATCCGCGTGCGGCAGGGCGAGCGTCTGCGCGTCACGGTAGAGAACGCCCTGGCCGAGAAGACCACCGTCCACTGGCACGGGCTGCGCGTGCCGAACGCGATGGACGGCGTGCCGCATCTTACCCAGCGGCCGATCGGCGTTGGGGAGACCTTCCATTACGAGTTCGACGCGGTCGATGCCGGGACGTTCTGGTATCACCCGCACCAGCGCAGCTTTGAGCAGGTCGGGCGCGGTCTCTACGGGCCTTTGATCATCGAGGAGGCCGAGCCACTTCGTGTGGACCGCGAGGTGACCTGGGTGCTGGACGACTGGCGGCTGACGCAGTCCGCCGAGATCAGCGAGGATTTCGGCAACCGCCACGATATGAGCCACGGTGGCCGGGTCGGCAATACAGCCACAATAAATGGCCGGGCGCCGGACGAATTCGCGGTGCGGCGCGGCGAGCGGGTTAGGTTGCGGCTCGTCAACGCCGCGAACGCTCGCATTTTCGGTCTCGATTTCCAGGATCACGCGCCCACGGTCATTGCCCTCGACGGCCAGCCGGTCACCCCGCACGAACCGGCAGGCGGTCTTGTCGTTCTCGGACCGGCGATGCGCGCCGATCTTATCCTCGACATGACTGCAGAGCCGGGCAGCCGGGCGCAGGTCATCGACAGATTCTATCAGGACCTCGAATACCGGCTAATCGACCTCGCCTATGACGACGCGCCGCTCAGGGACAGCGCACCCAATTGGTCCGTCGCCCTGCCGGCCAACCCCCTGCCGGAGCCCGATCCCGCAACGGTCCGCCGGCATGAGATCGTTTTCAACGGCGGCATGATGGGCGACATGGTGATGCGCGAGATGGGCGGCAGCATGGGAGAAGGCGGTTCGAGCGGCATGATGGGCATGATGCACGGCGACGGCATCTGGTTCATCAACGGCAAGGCCGCAGAGGGGCACGTCCTCGACCCGATGCTGACGCTCGAACGCGACAGAAGCCACGTGATCGCGATGACCAACGCGACCGCCTGGCATCATCCGATCCATCTGCATGGTCATTCGTTCCGTGTCATTTCGCGCAACGGCGCGCCGACGATACACCGCGAATGGCAGGACACCGTCCTGATGGCGCCGCGCGAGCGGGTCGAGATCACCTTCGTCGCAGACAACCCAGGCGACTGGATGTTCCATTGCCACATTCTCGAACACCAGGCGGGCGGAATGATGGGCGTCATCCGCGTCGCCTGACACGACTTGGAAGGAATAAACCATGCGCAAGTCCATCATCGCCGTTTTGGCCGCCTCTGTATTGGGCGTCGCCGGCTATCTCACGCTCGGCACCGCCGTGCAGGCCGAAGAGGTGACCCTCTACAAGAACCCGCAGTGCGGCTGCTGCGAAGGCTATGCCGACTACCTTCGGGAAAACGGCTTCGACGTCACCGTCGAGCCGACCCACGAACTCGTGCCCATGAGCCGCTCGTCCGGGATTCCAGACGGCTTCCAGGGCTGCCATCTCGCCTTCATCGACGACTATGTGGTCAGCGGCCACGTGCCTGTTGCGACTATTGACCGCCTGCTCGCCGAGCGGCCGGGTATCAAGGGAATCACGCTACCCGGCATGCCGCAGGGCTCGCCCGGCATGAGCGGGGTCAAGACCGGCGCCTTCGAGATCTACGCCATCGGCGACGGCGCCCCGCACCTTTACGCGACCGAGTAAGGAAAAGACATGAACAACGCACCGACCGGTATGGGCATGGGCGGCCAGATGATGGACGCTATGGGCGGAATGATGATGTGGGGCATGGGCCTTGTGTGGCTGCTCGTGATCGTCTTACTCGTCCTCGGAGTCGCAGCTCTTATAAAATACCTCTTCCGAGGCGAACGTTGAAGGCGCGGATCGCTTTCGGCGTTGTGTCGCTGCTCGGCGGAGGCGCTGCGGCCAGCCTGCTCTGGGTCGAACTTGACCGGAACGGTTCGACGGGGCCGTCCGCAGAACGCCTGGAACGCGGACAAGCAATTTACGCAGAGAACTGTGCCTCCTGCCATGGCGCAGAACTGGAAGGTCAGCCGAACTGGCGGCGCCGCCTGCCGACCGGTCGCATGCCGGCACCGCCCCATGATGCATCCGGGCACACGTGGCATCACCCCGACGACGTGCTGTTCCGCATCACCAAGGAAGGGCCTGCCGCTGTTGTCGGCGGCAGCTATGAGAGCGACATGCCGGGCTTCGGCGGCGTGCTCTCCGACGACGAGATTCTCGCTGTCCTGGCCTTCATCGAGAGTACTTGGCCCGAGCGCGAGCGAACGCATCAGGCCGAGATCAGCCGTCGGGAAAAGGAGGGCAATCGATGAAGGTCGCGATTGCACTCGGATTTGTACTCGGGCTCATTTTCCCATCGGTAACGGCAGCGTCCGAACCGACTGCCGTCCCACTCCACGACACGCCGCGGCCTCTCTCTCAAATTTCGTTCACTAACGAACGCGGCGATATGCTCACGCTCGACCGTTGGCAGGGAAAGATCGTCCTTCTGAACGTCTGGGCGACGTGGTGCGGTCCTTGCCGTGAAGAGATGCCAACACTGGACCGGCTCCAGGAGACGCTCGGAGGGGAGCATTTCGATGTCGTGGCGCTGTCGATAGACCGCGCCGGTGCCGGCGTCGTGCGCCGGTTCTTCGACGAGATCGGTATCACCCATCTGGACATCTTCATCGACGAGACGATGAAGGCATCGCGCGATCTGAAGATTCTCGGCCTTCCAGGGACACTTCTCATCGGACCGAATCGCCAGGAGCTCGGTCGGCTGATCGGGCCAGCAGAATGGGACACACCGGCGATGATCGCCTTATTCAAAGCTGTGATCGCCAAATACACCGAAAAGGAACCCAACCAATGATCACAGACCGAAATGCCGCAGAACCTGCCCCACGTCTGCCTTTATCACTCTGGCTGCCTTGGCTATCAAGACGGCGGATTGTCCTTTTTCTGGCCCTCGGGACCGTGGGCGCGGGATTGGCACTCAACTGGGACTGGCTGACTGCCGTGGGTGCCGCACCAATTTTACTCAGCCTTGCGCCTTGTGCCGCGATGTGCGCCCTCGGCCTGTGCATGCGTGGCGGCGGTGCAAGGTCCTGCGCCACCCACGGCAAGGCGGACGCAGCGTCACAATCGCTTCATCGACAAGAGTGACGCGGCCAATAGGTATCACCGGCCGGCCAGATATTCCGGAGAGACAACATGTATTTCGCACGATTTGCCGCATTGGCAATTGCAACGGTCACCTTCGCCGTGCCGGCAATGGCGCATCATCCCGGTGCCGATCTCGACAAGTTCATGGGCAGCAAGGAGCAGTTCTTTCAGGCCATCGACAGCCCGGCACCACCGTTCAAACTGGCCGATGCCGATGGAAATACCGTCCGTCTGTCAGACTTCGCCGACAAGATCGTCGTGCTCAACTTCGTCTTCGCCAGCTGCACCGATGTCTGCCCGCTCCATTCCGCACTAATCGCGGATGTCCAGTCCAAAATCAACGGCACACCAATGGAGGACATGGTCCAATTCATAACCGTGACGACCGATCCTGAAGTCGACACGCCGGACATTCTGCGGCGCTATGGCGAGGCACATGGCCTCGATCCCCGCAACTGGATGTTTCTTACCCGACGCCCCGGCGATCCCGAGGATGCGACGCGCGCTCTATCGGAGACCTATAACGTCAAGTTCGAGCCGCTCGATGACGGGCAGCAGATGCACGGGGTGGCCACCCACGTGATCGACAGAGGCGGGCGGTTCGCAGCAAAATTCCACGGGCTGCGGTTCGAGCCGTTGAACCTCGTGCTTTACATCAACGGGCTCACCAATGCCCCCGACCGCCCCGCGAAGCCGGGGGCGCCTGACTGGTGGGAGAACCTCAAGGGGTTGTTTCAATGACAGGCGCCCATCGGGACATGGACCCTATGCGCGGTGAAGGCGCGGTCGGATGGCTTTCGGCGCTGCGCCGCTATATCACCTTTGTCGCCTTCGCGAACCTGATCTGGGAATTCGCACATATGCCACTCTATACGCTGTGGGAAACAGGGTCGGCAGGGGAGATCATCTTCGCAGCCATCCATTGCACTGGTGGCGATATCCTCATCGCGCTCAGCGTCGTCATGCTGTCCCTGTTCCTTTTCGGCGACGGAGCGTGGCCCACGGAACGCAAGGTTCCTGTATTTGCGGGCACCGTCGTCTTTGGGCTTGCTTATACGATTTTCAGCGAATGGCTGAACATCGAGATACGGGAAGCCTGGGCCTATCGCGAACTGATGCCCGCAATCCCGATTCTGGACGTCGGACTCAGCCCGGTCCTGCAATGGATCATCGTCCCGCTCGCCGGTTTCAGTCTTGCCAGGGCGCTCCCAACGGTGCGTCGAAAGCCAGTGATCGTCGATGCTTGATCTGTCTGGGATCGGCCTGATCGCCGCGTTTCTGGCTGGCGCCGTATCGTTCGTCTCGCCCTGCGTGCTGCCGTTGGTGCCGGGCTACGTCTCCTATGTCGCCGGGCATACGACGAGCACCGTGTACATCGAGCCGTCCGACCATCGACGGCAGGCAATCAGCATGGGCCTCTACTTCGTCGTCGGGTTCTCCACAATCTTCATGGCTCTGGGCGCAAGCGCGACTGCGCTCGGCCAGATGCTGCTGAGCTACCGGTATGAGCTCAATCTCGTGGGCGGTGCGATCGTGATCTTGTTCGGTCTGTTCATGATCGGCATGGCAAAAATCACGGTGATGCAACGAGAGTTCCGGTTCCACCTGTCCGTTCCGGGTGGACGGCCGCTTTCTGCCTATGTCCTCGGCATTGCCTTCGGATTCGGCTGGACGCCCTGTATTGGGCCGATTCTCGGCGCCATCCTGACGGCCAGCGCCGCATCCGCGACCGTCGCGGAAGGCGTCGCCCTGCTCGCCATCTATTCCGCCGGACTGGGTATCCCGTTTCTGTTCGCCGCCGCTTTCACCGACCGCCTCGCAAGGCGCTTGCGCACCATTGGACGCGTCGGCCGCCGGCTCCAACAAATCGCAGGGGGCGTTATGGTCGCGATGGGGATCACCATGATGACCGGTCAGCTCTCGGCATTCTCATACTGGCTGCTCGACGCATTCCCACTGCTTGGGCGTATCGGATAACGCCGCACAAGCCCAACAGAAGGGTGGTGCCCCCACCGGTACATTCCCTGCCATCTAATGCCGCCGTCTGAGGCGCTTTGCCTGCTGCTTTCACGATCGAATCAGACATTGACCCTGCACCATAGTACAGGGTCCAGAATAAGCAATAAGGAGGAAGCACATGGCTACCCCAACGATCGGCAGGGCGGCGAAGGCGGCAGGCGTGCGGATCGCGACGATCCGGTTCTATGAGCGCCGGGGCTTGATTGCGCAGCCACGCAAGCCGGAGAACGGATACCGAACCTATTCGCCAGAGACGGTGGACCGCATTCGGTTCATCCGGCAGGCGCAGGAGATCGGTTTTTCGCTGGCGGAGATCGAAGAGCTTCTGTCGTTGCGCGCCGACCCCAACGCCGACTGCGCCGATGTGCGCGGTCGCGCGATCGAGAAGCGCGCCGAGGTGCAGACCAAGCTCGATCGGCTTTCGCAAATGCGCGAGGCGCTCGACGACTTGATCGCGAGCTGTCCGGGCGGCGGCGACGTCAAGGCCTGCACGATCCTCGACGCCATGCAGCGCGAAGCGAGCGCCGCCGATCCCGAGTCCCCAACGTCCACGTTCGAGAAAGGCAGCCGAGCGATGAAGACCACGATCCTGACCATCGAGGGCATGCACTGCGACGGGTGTGCCCGCACGATTGAGGCGCTGCTCTCGCGCGTCCCGGGCGTGCGCAAGGCCGAAGCCTCGTTCGACGAGCGCCAGGCGCGCGTTTTGCACGACCAGACCTCGTCCTCGGCGGGCGACCTTGCGGCGGCGATTGCCAAGGGCGGCTTCACGGCGGGCGAATCCGACAAATGATCGAGCCGAGCTTCCTTGGCGTGGTCGCGATCCCGGCCGGCCTCGGCCTGATCGGATTTGTCGAGCCCTGCTCGATCGGGTCGAGCCTCGTCTTCGTGAAGTATCTCGAAGGCAAGAGCGCGGCGGCTAAGCTCGCGGAGACCGCCCTGTTCGCGTTCGCGCGCGCGATTTTCATCGGAGTGCTGGGCGTTCTTGCCGCCGTGATCGGCTCGATGTTCCTTGACCTCCAGAAGAGCGGCTGGCTGATGCTGGGCGCCCTCTATGTCGCGCTGGGTCTGCTGCTCGCGACGGGGCGCGCCCGCGCCTTGATGGTCTCGCTGGGACCCAGCCTCAAGCGGCTGAGCGGGCTCGGCGGGTCCGCGAGTCTCGGCCTGCTGTTCGGACTCAATATCCCGGCCTGCGCCGCGCCACTTCTCCTGGCGCTTCTGGCGGGGGCAGCTGCCTCGGGCGCGGCGACCGCCCTGGCGGGCTTCGTCGCCTTGGCCGTCTTCGGCCTGTTCCTGTCACTGCCGCTGGTCGCCGTGGTGTTGATCCCGGCGGCGCGCGGTCTGCTCGACCGTTTCGCCGCACTCTCGGGACGGTATCCGATCGTGGCGGGGCTGGTCCTCATCGCGCTCGGCGCGTGGTCGATCTGGTTCGGTCTGTTCGCCGACATCGATCCGGTGAAGGCCTCCGCCGCATGAAAGGACGCATGCCATGAAGACAACCACTGTCTCCCATAAGGCATCGACGCCGTGGAGCGAGGAGCCTTCCGAGCGCCCGGGCCGCGCGCGCATCGGCGGGCTGCACTGCTCGCTATGCACCGGCACCATCGAAAAAGCGCTCGGCCGGCAGGCGGGCGTCGACAAGGTCGCAGTCAGCCTGACCCACGAGCAGGCGCTGGTCGAATACGATCCGCAGGCGACGACACCGGACGCTCTGCTCGGGACGCTTCGCGACATCGGCTACACGATCCACGACCCGAACAAGCTGCGCCCCTTCGAGGAGGAGGAGCGCGAGCTCGTCACCGAGGGTCGCCGGTTCCTCACCGCGACGGCGTTCAGCTTGCTTTCCATCGCCTTAATCACCGATCCGGCCGGCCCCCTGTCCTTGATCCTGCCGGCGCTGGCGACGGTCAGCCTCGTCGCCTTCGTTTTCCTGGTGCTCCGGGCGCGTGGGCTGTGGCCTGCGAGCGCCGGGGCGGGAAGTCTCGGCGCGGTCACGATTGGTCTGCTCGCCCTCAAGAGCGACGGGACACTTGCCGGCGCCACGCCTTGGATCGTCGGCGGAATCGCCGCCGCCCTCGTCTTCGGCGTCGCCCGGCACATCCTGGTGATGGCATTTCAGGCGCTGCGCCGCGGCATCCTGAACCAGCACGTGCTGCTGGAGGCCGGCGCCTTCGCCGGACTGGCCGGCGGATTCATCGGCCTCGCTCTGGACCGTCCTGGCTATCCGACTGCGCCGTTCTTCGCAGTCGCGGTCATGGTCGCGACCTATCACATCTTCTCCGAGTGGCTGTCGCTGATCGTCAAGACGCGATCCTCGCAAGCGGTCAAGCGTCTGCTCGACCTTCAGCCGGACACCGCCCGCGTTCAGCGCGACGGCCGCGAAACGGAGGTCGCGCTTTCGGAGGTGGCACAAGAGGACGTGGTGCGCGTCCGGCCCGGCGAGCGCTTGCCCGTGGACGGCGAGGTCGTCGAGGGCCGCTCGGCGGTGGACCAGTCGCTGGTCACCGGCGAGCCGATGCCGGTCGAGCGGCAGGAGGGCGACACGGTCATCGGCGGCACCATCAACGGCAACGGCACCCTGCTGATCCGGGTCACGGCCGTCGGCACGGAGAGCTTCTTGCAACGCGTCGCGCGCGAAGTCGAAGATGCCCGTGCCCTCAAGCCCGGCCTGCTGCATCTCGTGGACCGCGTGCTCAGGGTCTACACGCCTGCCGTGCTCACAATTTCGGTCGTCTCTTTCCTCGGTTGGGCGCTTCTGCCGCAAATGTTCGGCTTTACGCCGGACTTACAGCGCGCGGTGTTTGCGGGCCTCAGCGTGCTCGTAATGGGCTATCCATGCGCCGTCGGCATCTCTGCGCCGCTGTCGATCGTGCGCGGGGCAGGGGAGGCGGCTGAGAAGGGCATCCTGATGCGCACCGGCGAGGCGTTCCAGGGCTACCGGCTGGTTCGCCAGATTGCCTTCGACAAGACCGGTACGCTGACCGAGGGGCGCCCGCGCGTCCAGGAGGTCGAGGCGGTGTCGGGGGATACCGATGGGCTTCTCGCCCTCGCCGCAGCCGCCGAAGCGGCATCGGAACATCCTCTGGCTGAAGCCGTGGTTGAGGCAGCCTTCGAGGCGGGCCTGACACCGCCCGACGCCGAGACCTTCGAAGCGACGCCGGGCAAGGGCGTCACAGCACGTATCGACGGCACGACCGTGCTGGTCGGCAACCCACGCTTCATATCGGAGAGCGGTGTCGAGCTCACGTCGATGGAACGACGGATTTGCATACTTGAGGACAAGGGACGCACGGTCATTGTAGTCGTTCGGGACGGCGAGTTCATTGGACTTCTGGCGCTCGGCGACGCACCGCGTGACGATGCGGCCAATACAATCACCCGGCTTCGCGACGCCGGTGTTCGCACCGTGCTCGTCACCGGCGATAACGAGCGAACAGCAGCCCGCGTCGCCAAAGATCTCGGACTCGACGAGGTGCATGCCGGGGTGCTGCCGGGGGAAAAGGCCGAGCTGATCCGAGATCTCCAGAAACGCGGGCGCACGGCGATGGTCGGCGACGGGATCAACGACGCGCCAGCACTGATGCAAGCCGATGTCGGCATCGCCATGGGCTCGGGCACCGACATCGCCATCGACGCCGCCGACATCATCATTCTCAACGACCACATATCGAACGTCGCCGAGGCGCGCGAAATCAGCCGCGAGGGATATCGGAAAATGCTCCAGAATGTCTCGCTCGCCGTCCTGTTCAACGGCATCGGCGTACCGGTCGCCGCGACAGGCCTTCTCTATCCCGTCTGGGCGATGGTCGCCATGGCCGCGAGCGTGACCGCGATCTTTGTCAACTCGCTCTGGGGCCGGCCTAGCCTGTTCTTTGACGCGATCCTCAGCGTCGGACGGCCGTTGCCGGAGCGCGAAGAGCCGGCTTGATGGATGAAAAAACGGTCGGAATTGAAGGCTCCGGCCACCCACGACGGCGCTGCCCCAACTGGCTGGGCGCGGCGATCGGCCTCGGCCTGCTCGCCTGGCGATCACACTGGAGCAGGCCATCCGGGGCTGGATGTGGCGCCAGATCCTGACGCCTGTCGGCGACGGCCGGACATCGCACCTGGAGACTGATTGGAACGTGGGGAGTGCTCCTGACAGACCGTTCGTCGCGTACGGTTGGGTGAGAGAGAACGAGGGATTGGTGGGGCCGGGAGCATAGGATGGGTTAGAAGCTGGAATTGGTCGAGACGGGCGGGGGCATGACGAGGTGGCAGCTCCACCGTCCACTCCTCACAATGGCCGTTCAGCGCATCAGGCCCATCGCTTCTATGGGAGTAGTTCGACCACGAAGCGTGTGCTCGCCGAGTGCAGACCATCTCGCCCCGTCATTCGGTATCCCGGCTTCGTTCAGTAGCGTCCGCGAAGTGACGAGGGGACAATCCGTTTCACGACTGAGCCGCTCCAGCCGCTCGGCCACGTTCACCGTATCTCCGATGACGGTATATTCGAGCAGCCGCCCGCTTCCCAGGACGCCTACAAACACTTCGCCGTAGTGACCGCCGATGCCGATCTCGATTCCCGCTTCACCTGAACTCATTCGCTCCTTTGACCACTCTGCCACCGTCTTCAGGACATCTACGCCGCACTCAACGGCGCCCCTAGCGTCATCAGGACCTGAGATTGGTGCGCCGAAAACAACCATCACCGCATCGCCGATGAACTTGTCAACGGTTCCACCGTGGCGGAAAACGCATTCGGTGACACGCTCCCTGAACTCGGACAACATCGTGCCGAGTTCCTCCGGGGACATGGTCTCGGCCATCGACGTGAAGCCCTTAATATCGACGAACAGGACCGCCACGGGCTGTCTCAGGCCGGATGAAAGGCCATTGAGTTCGTCGCGGCTCAACCTCTCAGCGATCCGCGGGGAAAAGAAGCGGGAAAGACGGGCGCTGCGCGCCGCCTGATCGATAGAACGGAGTAGCAGCCGCCTGGTTCGGTAAACGCCTAGTACCAGGATCGTGCCAGCCGTCGCGACCAGCACCGGTGGCAGGACATCGAATGCGAAGATCTCCCCCATGGGCCGAAGCCCCGTTGCAGCCATGCGTTGCGGCATCGCCATAGGCATACCCGGGAACGGCAGCAACGATGTTACAAGCACCGAAATCAAGAAGAGCGCCACGATGTACGCGATAAGCGCCGGCTGGTAGCGCATCGACGCATGGATCAGGACCACGAACATCAGCGTGGAGGCAGGCACGGAGCCCATCCCCGCACTCAATCCCATCGTGTTTGCCATGATGTGCATGTGGGTCACGATCAGGACCACGTCGAATGTAGCAAACGCGAAGGGCAAGATCGGGTGATACAACCTGCGCCAGGCCAGAACCAGGCTCGCCCCTGTGGCTAAGCCGTACAGACCGATATCGATCACCGCCCCCTGGTGGATCCCACCATCAGTCGCGGACAGTGCAACTGTCGCCACAAGGACCACGAAGATACCGACCCGAACGAATGCCGAGAGTAGGTCGGCTTGCATTTCCGATGCCCGTAGCTCCGGGAGTCGATCTAGTGCGAACCGTTTCATCCGTGCCCCGCATCATGGCCGTTGTCGCCCTCGCCCAGCCATCGGCGGAGATAGATCCGCTGAAAGGCGAAGACACAGACCATGGCGACAACCGCAATGACGACGATGACCGGATCCGACTGCCATTTCATCACCGCGAACGCGCCGAGAACTAAGACGTCCAATAGGATCGCAATGAGCATCACCCAGCCCTGCGCGCCGATCTCGTGCTTCAGCCACCGGTACACGCCAACATGGATCGCGATGTCCATGACCAAGTAGAAAAAAGCGCCGAGTGAGGCGATACGACTGAGGTCGAAAAAAACAGTGAGCACCGCTGCGGCGACCACGGTATAGACCAGGGTATGGTCGCGGATCCCACCAGGCATGCCGAAATGGCTGTGTGGTATCATCTTCATGTCGGTCAGCATGGCGAGCATCCGCGACACCGCGAAGATGCTGGCAAGCAGACCGGACGCGGTCGCCAGAACGGCGAGGGCGACCGTAAAATAGAAGCCGTATAACCCGAGTGTCGGTTGCGCCGCCTCCGCGAGAGCGTAATCCTTTGCAGCGACGATCTCGTCGAGCGAAAGACTGGAGCCGACCGCGAAGGCGACGAGCAGGTAGACGACAACGCAGACAAGGATCGATACGGTGATCGCGCGGCCGACATTGCGATGCGGATCTACCATCTCAGCGCCGCTGTTGGTGATCGTCGTGAAGCCCTTGAACGCCAGAATTGAGAGCGCCATCGACGCCACGAAGCCCGTCAACGGCAGGTCGTCGGCTCTGGCTCGTGGTTCGAAGGAGAAGCCCCCGGCCCAAAGCGCCGCCGCCCCGAAGAACGCGATCCCCCCGATCTTCAAGGCCGCCATGATCAGCGACACGAGGCCGACGGACCGGTTTCCGGAGACGTTAACCAGATAGGCGAAGACAATGAGGCCGACCCCCAGAACCGGCACGAGCGGGCTGTCAGTGCCAATGTCGAAAGGCCGAAGCACATAGGTTCCGAAGGTTCGCGCGACTAGGCTTTCGTTGATGACCATGGACAGCGCCATGAGAACCGCCGCGCCGGCCGCAATCCCGCCAGGGCCGTAGGCTTTCTGGAGGATCATCCCGATGCCACCGGCCGAAGGATACGCGTTCGACATCTTCACGTAGGTGTAAGCGCTGAACCCGGTCACCAGCGCACCGGCAACGAAAGACAGCGGAAACAACGGACCCGCCAGATCTGCGATCTGCCCGGTGAGGGCGAAGATTCCGGCGCCGATCATCACGCCAGTTCCCATCGAGATGCCGTCGATCAGCGTGATGCTGTTCTTCTGGTAAGTGCTGGAGGCCATGTCGTCCCCGGTGTTCTGTATAGGTCCAGGCCGTTCGGGTGTTGCCGCCCGAACGGCTGATACGGTAGCCGGGTGTTCAGAGTCCCCAGGCCCAGGCTGGAACATGCCCCAGTTGCAGGTGGACTTCCGACACGCCCGGGGTTTCTTCGACCGCGACCTTCACCGCACGGCTTTCGTCGTCTGTGTCAGTCACACCCCAGACCGTCACGACCGCGTCCCTAACGGTGACGTTCAGCAGGGATGGGTCTACCCCTGGAGTCGCGCGGATCGCGTTGACGACGGCCACGCGAAGCGCACGGTCGTCGCCACTGGGAGCGGACATCTTCTCTGCTGAAGCCAGCCCGTGCAGGAGATTGGCGCGGCTGACGATTCCCATTACCCGGCCGTCCTCGACCACCGGAACACGCTTGATCCGGCGGGTCTCCAGAGTCTTCGCGATCTCGTGCACCGGCGTCGTTGGCGCAACAGTGACGACATCCCGGGTCATGATGTCCTCGGCCTTTGTGCCATGCACCTTCACGAAATCTGCGGCAGCTGTGCTTGACCCTGTGAATGCCTCAAGCCACCAGGAACCTCTACGGTCACCTTCATTCTGCAGCCGCCTCATCAGGTCGCCTTCGCTGACCAACCCGGCCAAGCGATTGTGGGGGTCAACAACCGGAACTGCACTGATCCGGTTGTTGAGCAGGGTTTGAGCGATTTCTTCGACGGTGGTTCCGGGGGAGACCGTCACCACGCGGTCCGTCATGACATCTATTGCAAGCATGGATCCTCACCTTGCTCATGTGCCCGCTGACACCGGAGAACGAGTAGCCGAACTCGTACCAAGCGGGCGCTAGGACCAGCCGAACCGTGAAGACCAGTGTGTCCGCTCGGTACGGCCGGGGGCGGTGATCGGGCGCCACGACGATGTTGCCCGATCACCGGACTTGGTCGGATGGCGCGTCAGCGGGTCAGAACAGCATCTTCGTGCCGACTACGAAGAACAGGTTGTCCCTCGCCTCGCCCTCCGCCCGGGCGAGATCGGCTGTCTCACCGAACCGGCGCTCGTAATGGGCGCCGATATATGGCGAGACCGCACGGTCCAGAAGATCGTAGCTGAGGCGGGCACCGAGCTCGAGTTTCGGCGCAAAGGCGCCGACCCCAAGTTCCGCGTCGTCCCCCAGCGGGGTATCCAACTCGACGCTTGGCGTCAGTATGATTCGGTTGGTTATAAGCCCCTCGTACTCGGCCTCGATCCGCACGAAGGAGGTCTCTCCGACATAGAGATCGGCATCGATCTCAAACCATTGCGGAGCCAGGCCCTTCACCCCGACCACACCGTAGGCGCGATCCTCGCCGCGAGGCGTATCCAGCCGGACGCCGACCACCGCATCGAAGAAGGTGGAGATCGGCTTCTGAAGACGAAGCTGGTTCTCTAGGGTTTCAAACTGTTTGCCTTCGGTGAGGTACTCCGCCTCGCTGCGCCAGACGACTTTTAGCTCGTCGGTCCCCACCAGGGCGTCGAAATCCCAGGCATAGAGGTCCGACCCGTCGTCGAACCGACGCTCGGCCTGTTCGACCTGCAGGCCGTAGATCAGAGGTTCGGCCGAGGCCGGGACCGTCCAGAGGAGCGCCGGAACCAACGCCGCGGTTACAAGTATATTTCTGCGCATGATGTTAGCCTCCGGTGGCGTGGTTCGAGGTGGTGTCGAGGTCGGCGCTCTTGCCGACCGGCCCACCTTCCACGACGACCTTGCGGAACATGCCGCTGTCGGCGTGATAGGAGAGATGGCAGTGGAAGGCCCACTGACCGGGCGCGTCGACCTCCGTCTCCATGAAGACCGTCGTGCCGGGCGCGACGCTGACCACATGCTTGATCGGGTTCCACTTGCCCTGTCCGACATCGAGGATCGACCACATTCCGTGCAGGTGCATCGGGTGGGTCATCATCGTCTCGTTGACGAACTTGAAGCGAACCCGCTCGCCGTACTGCAGCCGGATCGGCTCGGCGTCAGAGAATTTCACGCCGTTGATTGACCAGATGTAGCGCTCCATGTTGCCGGTCAGGCGCAGCTCAATCTCTCGGGTCGCGTCGCGGTGCTCGTAGAGTGGCTTCTGCGCCTTCAGGTCGGCATAGGACAGGAACTTGCCGCCATCCGCCGCCTGGGGGGTGAGACCGCTGCCGGGGGCGTAGAACGGATCGGCCGGTGCCGCCGCCATGGTCCCGTGGTCCATACCCTGCATGACCGAGCCGTCGGACATGATGTGCGTCGGCTGTCCCGAACTTTGGCCCATGGTTCCATGTCCCATAGCGCTATGGTCCATCGTGCCATGGTTCATGCCTTGCATGACCCTGCTGTCGGGCATGGTGTGCGTCGGCTGATTTGAGCCATGATCCATCGCGCCCTGGCCCATCGCGCCCTGATCCATGGACCCGTGCTCGCCATGGGCCATGCCCATATCCGCCATGGTCAGGAGCGGCGGTTCGCGCAGGTCCGGCACCTCCGCCTCCATCCCCGACCGGGGCGCCAGGGTGCCGCGCGCGAAAGCCGTGCGGCCCATGGATTCCGCGAAGACCGTATAGGCCCGGTCCTCGGTCGGTCGCACGATCACGTCATAGGTCTCGGCCACGGCGATCCGCAGTTCGTCGACGGTCACCGGCTGCACGTTGTTGCCGTCGGCCTGCACCACGGTCATCTGCAGCCCGGGAATGCGGATATCGAAATAGGTCATCGCCGAGGAATTGATGAAGCGCAGCCGGATCCGCTCGCCTGGCTCGAACAGACCGGTCCAGTTCTGCGATGGGCCCATGCCGTTGATCAGCGGCGTGAAGCCCTGAAGGTCCTCCACATCCGTCGGCATCATGCGCATCTCGCCCCAGGCGCTGCGGTCGTCGAGGGCGGAGGCCAGCCCCCGGTCCCGGCTGTCGTCCAGGAAGTCAAGCAGGGTGCGCTGCTGCCGGTTGTAGTAGTCCGGCATAAGCTTCAGGTTCCGCATGATCCGGTCACCGGAGTGGGGGTGGGCGTCGGTGAGCTGGACGACATACTCGCGGTTGAAGCGGAACGGCTCGCGTTCCTTCGGCTCGATGACGATCGCCCCATAGGCCCCGTCCGGCTCCTGGAAGCCCGAATGGCTGTGAAACCAGTAGGTGCCGCTCTGCACGATGGGGAAACGGTATGTGAAGGTCTCGCCCGACTTGATTCCCTCATAGGAAATGCCCGGCACGCCGTCCTGTTGGTACGGCAGGATCAGCCCGTGCCAGTGAATGGACGTGTCCTCATCGAGGTTGTTGGTCACGTTGATCGTGACCTCCTCGCCTTCCTTGAAGCGCAGGACCGTTGGCGTCGATGATCCGTTGTAGCCGATCCCGGTCTTGCTGAAGTCGCCGGTCTCGAGCGTGATCCGGTCGACGGTGATATCGTATTCGCCGGCAAGGCTGCCGGTCGCGAAGGAGGTGGCGATCGCCACTCCGAGCGCGCAGGCCCGGGCATAGGAACGTGGTCTCACGGCTTGTCTCCGTATGGCAGAGTTGATGTGGAGGCCGGGCCGCGCTTTCGGCGGCCCGGCGGCAACGTGAGAAAGATCAGTGGCTGATCTTGATGTCGCCCATCATCCCGGACTCATAATGGCCCGGAACGTTGCAAGCGAACTGCAGATCTTGCGCCTCGGAGAAACGCCAGATCACCTCACCAGACTTCCCCGGTTCAACGAGCACGCTGTTGCCTTCGTCGTGCATGCCGTGGCCCATGGACGCCTTCATCTTCTCGGCAGCGGCCTGGTCGATCCGATCCGGAAGCAGAACGCCGTGTTCGACCATCATCATCATTTCGGGGGCGTGGGACTTGTGCATCTCGGCGGTAGCGATGGCGAACTCGTGGACGAATTCGCCTTCGTTTTTGATAAGGAACCGAATTGTCTCACCCGCTGAAACGGAGACCGACTCGGGCTCGTAGTAGTTTTCGTGCATGCTGATTCTGACGGTCCGGCTGGCTTCGTAGGGCTTACCGGGCTGTCCGATGGAGGTCGTGGATCCATGGCTGTCGGCGCTGCCATGTCCTCCGTGGGAGGCGGTTTGCGCCGCGGCGATTCCGGCGGACGATACAGTGAGGGCGAGCGCGACCGCAGCGGCGCGCATCATCATGCGGTAGGTCATCAAGAAGATCCTCGCGAATAGGCATTTGAATCGGATGGTTTCAGAGGCCGATGAACTGGGCCTCCGGAGTTCCGATCAGCCGCGAGGAGGTGGCGTTGTCGCCTCCGCATGCAGCCCAGCGGCCAATTGGTCGGAAGGCGCCGACCAGGCTTGCCGGGCAAAGGTAGGACGGGACACAGACTTCATTTCCGGTGTGACATAGCCAGTGCAGCTGTGCCCCGCGATGGCACAAGACGTATGGTAACCAGCCCGGTCTTGCATACGCTCACCGGGACCATGCACGTGCCCTGACATGACCGTTTCTGCTACCGGCGGCACCGACATGGTCCCGGCTCCGTTGCGATGCATATCCGTCATCCCCATCAGCCCCGCGGAGAGGGCGACCAGGAGCACGGTGGCGATGGCGATGAAGCGCTTCATGACGGTCAAATAGGGCTTCCAGTACCGGAAGGTCAAGGGCCGTCTGCGCCCGTCTGCACGGGCGGGCAGGTGAGGGTCGAATGGTCGGTCACTACCGATTGGCGCCTGATCGCTGTTTCTCCGGATCCATCAGGTATTCGACCAGGGCCGCGATATCCGCATCGCTCCAGTACCGCGTGCCGTCGCGGATCACTTCGGCCATCGTTCCGCCCAGGCTGTCGCCGGAGGGCGTCAAACCCGTTCTGAAGGCATAGCCCAGATCGTCGGCGGTCCATCCCTCGCGCGCCAGGGCTTCGGGCGTGATCGCCGGGATCTTCTCGTTTCCGGGACCGGTGCCGCCCTCAAACTTGCGGTCGGAATCGAGGCCGCCGAGCCCGGTCCGTGGCGTATGGCAGGCTCCGCAATGGGCTGCGGCCTCCGCCAGATAACGCCCGCGAAGCCAGGCGTCCGACGAGCCTTCCACCGGTGCCTGTGGCCCGGACTTGAAATACAGCCGCTTCCACAGCCCGACGCCGCGGGCCCAGTTGAACGGGAACCGCAGCCGATGCTCGGGCGGACCGCCGGCGACGGCGGGGACCGAGTTGACGGCGGCCCAGAGGTCGACCACGTCCTGATCGGTCAGCCGTGTGTAAAAGCTGTAAGGAAAGACCGGAAAGAGGTGGCCGCCGTCCGGCGCTTCTCCGGCCGTCAGCGATCGGGAGAAATCCGCCAGCGTCCAGGACCCGATCCCGTCCTCGGGGTGGGGCGTGATGTTCGGCGCGAAGAAGCTGCCGAACTCCGTGTCGATCCCGGCGCCACCGGCCAGCACGGCACCGTCGCCCGCCGGGTCGGTGTGGCAGGCGATGCAGCCCGACAGGCGCGCCACATAGGCGCCGCGGTTTACGTCGCCGGAGAGGCTCGCCAGGTTGCGCTGGGGCACGCTTGGACTGGCAGTGAGCCACGCGAAGGCACCGCCGCCCAGAAGGACGGCGGCGCCGAC
This sequence comes from Thalassobaculum sp. OXR-137, assembly GCF_034377285.1. Lineage (NCBI taxonomy): Bacteria > Pseudomonadati > Pseudomonadota > Alphaproteobacteria > Rhodospirillales > Thalassobaculaceae > Thalassobaculum > Thalassobaculum sp. OXR-137. Next base: position 125,745 of record NZ_CP139716.1, read on the forward strand.
GATCAGCCATAAGGTCCGGGCCATCAGTTCTGCTTCTTGCGGAAGCTCTGGTGGCAGGCCGAGCAGGTATCGGCCAGATGGAAGAACACCCCGTCAGGCGGCATCTGCGCCAGCATCTCGGCGGTCGGACCCTGTCCCCCGCCCATCATGCCGCCGCCCATCATTCCCCCTCCGGACATGCCCTGGCCATGCATCATCCCCTGGCCCATCATTCCGCCCTGGGCGCCGCCCGCCGGCCGTTGATTGTCGGCTGCGGCGGCGAGAGCCTGAGCGTATGTGGAGAGCTGATCCGACAGGGCACTGAACCGGTCCCAATCGCTCCAGATCGCCGGCAGCGCCTCCGACGGGTGGTCGAGGCTGTCCTTGGGAAAGAGCCTGGTCAGCGCCTCGCCGCCATGGCTTTCGATGGTGGCGGCCAGCGACCGGACCCGTTCGGCACCGTAATCCTGCTGACCCCGCATCATCGCGGTCAGTTCCTTCATGGCGTCGCCGAGCGCTTCCATGGAGTCCATGCGCTCCTTCACCACGCCCGAGGCGCCGCCATGGGCGATCGCGGTGGTTGCACCGGCTCCGATCGCAGCCGCCATCGCGACCGCGGCAATCATCTTGCGTTTCATCGTCAAACTCCGTTCGTCGTCGGATCGTTACAGGATCAGTCAGTCTGAAAACGAAGATCGAGGATCGGAGGGGGATTGGGCGGCGCCCGGGCGACGTCAAGAACCGGCCGTCTGACAAGCGGGCGACCGACCTTCGCCGGCTCCCTTACCTGGTCGGTACCGCTCTGAGCAGGCACATCGAGGCCGGCAAGCGAACAGCCGATCCCCAGACCTGCAAAAAACAACGGGTTGGGATCCGACGGCTGCTCCGCTTCGAGCGTACTTCCGGTTCGCAGCTCACCAACTGCCAAGTACACCGGGGAGAGTGCAACTGCCGGAGCCTGATGCGCCATACCCTGTGCGGGTGCGATAAGGCCAAGGATCAGAAGCATGATCAGGAATAGGCAGGCGTTCGCGGACAACCCTTCCCGCGCTTCCTCCTTGCTTCCACCCCCGATCTCACCCATCAAAAGATCCCGTTGGCCCTTTGCAGCTCGCGAACGTAGCGCACAATCATATCGACGTCCTGCTCAGAGACCCCTTCAACCGCTGGCATGTTCCCGAAGCGCCAGTGATGTGCCTGAACGCCCATTACTGTGGCACGATAGAACGCCGGATCGCCGTGGTGGCTTGGCTCATAGATGGGGTGAATCAGCGGCGGTCCCACCTCGGACCCGGCCGCATTGGCGCCATGGCAGCTTGAGCAGTTGACATTGAACAGAATCTCTCCGGCACGGCCGTTGGGAGAAAACTCCGGAACGCTAACCTCAACTATCGGTCCGCCTCGCCCTGCCGCCTGGCCGCCCATACTGTGCGGTCCATACATCCACCATCCGCCTAGGGCCTGTCCCCATAAACGGGTTTCGTTGAATGATGAGATTTGATTCAACCTTCTGAGAAGGAGGTTGGTATGCGCCGTCACGAGTTGAGCGATAAGGAATGGTCGATCATTAAGCCGCTGCTGCCGCGCAAGAGCCGCGGGGTGAAGCGTGTGGATGACCGCCGGGTGATCAACGGGATCCTGTGGCGGTTCCGCACCGGGTCGTCGTGGCGCGATGTACCGGAGCGCTATGGACCGCGCACGACGCTCTACAACCGGTTTTGCCGTTGGCGGGCCTCGGGTGTGTGGGACCGGCTCTTGGAGGCGGTCTCAGAGGCTTACGACGGCGACATCGTGATTGATCGACAGCTCGTGTGTCCGCGTCCACCAGCATGGTGCCGGCGCGAAAAAGGGGGATCTGGCGATCCGTGCATGGGACAGTCCCGAGGCGGGCTGACGACGAAGATCCACGCCGTTGTCGATGCCGAGGGCCGGCCTGTTCGCCTGGCGTTGACCGCCGGCAAGGCGGGAGACGCCCCCATGGCGGCGGGGCTGTTGGAAACAGTGATGCCGGGTGCCACCGTGCTCGCCGACAAGGCCTACGACACCGACGGTATCCGATCCTTCGTGGCCGCCCGCGGCGGATGGGCGAACATACCACCGCGCATCACCCGAAAAGACACCTTCGCCTTCAGCCGCTGGGTCTACCGCCAGCGCAACCGCGTCGAGCGCTTCTTCAATCGCCTCAAACAGATGCGCGGCATCGCCACCCGATACGACCGGCGCGCCGACAACTATCTCGCCGCCGTCAAACTCGCCGCGACACGCATCTGGATCAAAGCGTTATGAGTCCGCTTCCTAGACCCACAAGAGCAATTGCCAGAACGCCGGCAATGACTGACAACCGTTTCATTGTAGCGTCCCCGATTTCGTTCCGGCCAGATCGTCTAGGATCGGGCAGTCTGGTCGATCGTCGCCATGGCAGCGGTGTACGAGTTCGGTCAGCGTGGCATGCATCGCCTGTAGATATCCGATCTTCCGGTCGATGCTGGCGAGGTGATCTTCGGCAACCTGCTTGACGTCCGCACTCGCCCGAGCGCGATCAGGGCACGGCAGTCCTCGATGGTGAAGCCGAGCGAGCGGGCGCGCGCCAGGAATGTCAGCTTGTGTACGTCGCTTTCGTCGAACGCACGGTATCCGTTGGTGCCGTGGGCGGGCCGGACCAGGCCCACGTCCTCATAGTACCGAATCGTCTTGGCAGGGAGGCCGCTCAGAGCGGCGACGTCGCTGATGTTCATGGCCGTCCTTCGATAAATACTGTGTCGGGCTCCAAGCCGCTATTCGAGCGCCTTCCGTCGCGTCTCGAACTCCGCCTGATCGATCTCACCCCTGGCGAAGCGCTCCCGCAGGATGGAGAGCGAACGATCGCCAGAACGACCGTCACCGGATGCCGGATGCCAGCCGAGAAATCGCGCGATGAGGAGAACCGCGCCAACCAGGAAGGCGATGAAGATGAGCATCATGACCGGTCCCATGAACCAGCCTCCCCAACTCATCATCGGGTGGTAGCCGTACTCGCTGTAGTTCGGTTCGGCGATCACCGAGCCTCCAGACAGGAAAGCGATCACGATCACGACAGTAGCGACTATCTTGATCATTGTCTGATCCTCCACTTCAAGTAGGGCCATAATCAAACTATGCACCCTCCGGCAACTGGAAGGTCAAGCGCGTCGATGTGATGAGATGCCGCTTGACCTTCCAGTGAGAGGAAACCTCATGGTCAGTCTGTCAATCTGGCGAGGTAACCATGAACTCCCATACCAAGACTGATGCCCACGTGATCGTGCGCGACCCGGTCTGCGGCATGACGGTCGATCCCGACGCCGGCAAGCCCCGGCGCGAGCATGCTGGCCACACCTACCACTTCTGCTCCGGACGCTGTCGGGAGAGGTTCGCTGCGGCCCCGGAAGATTACATCACGGCGGAGGATCCAGTTTGCGGCATGAGCGTCGACCGCGCCTCGGCGCAGCACATGGCCAAGCACGCCGGAGAGCGGTTCTACTTCTGCTCCGAGCGATGCCAGACCTGCTTCGAGGCCGAACCAGATGCCTTCCTCGGGAACCATTCCGCGCCGGGACCGATGCCGGAGGGGACGCTCTACACCTGTCCTATGGATCCCGAGATCGTCCAGGATCATCCCGGCGACTGCCCGATCTGCGGCATGGCGCTCGAGCCGATGACGCCGACCACCGATGCCGGTCCCAACCCCGAGCTGATAGATTTCCGCCGCCGCCTCTGGATCGGCGGACCTCTGGCGGCCGGAGTGTTCGTTCTGGAGATGGGAGATCACCTAGGACTGCCTCTCGCCGAGGAGCTTGGGCCGACACTGCATATCTGGCTGCAGTTCCTGCTGGCGACACCGGTCGTGGTCTGGATCGCGTTTCCGTTCTTCAAGCGCGGCTGGTCATCGATCGTGAACCGAAGCCCGAACATGTGGACCCTGATCGCCCTTGGCACCGGTGCTGCATATCTGTTCAGTCTTGTCGGCATGCTGTTTCCCGGCGTTTTCCCAGCGTCGTTGTTGAACCAGCACGGGCAGGCGCCGGTGTATTTTGAGGCGGCGGCGGTGATCCTGATCCTGGTGCTGGTCGGGCAGGTCATGGAGCTATCGGCCCGGGAGCGAACCGGCGATGCGATCCGCGCCTTGCTCAACCTAGCCCCGAAGACGGCGCGGCGGATCACTGACGACGGCGAGTCCGATGTTCCCTTGGAGGAGGTCCGCCAGGGCGATCGGCTGCGCGTGCGTCCTGGTGAAAGCGTCCCAGTCGACGGTGTGCTGCTTGAGGGCAGGTCCGCCGTGGATGAGAGCATGATCACTGGTGAGCCGGTCCCGGTCGAAAAGGCAGAAGGCGACGGCGTCACGGGCGGCACGCTGAACAAGTCCGGCAGCTTCATCATGACGGCAGAGAAGGTCGGCGCCGACACCGTGCTGTCGCGCATCGTCGATATGGTGGCAAAGGCGCAGCGCAGCCGGGCGCCGATCCAGGCGTTGGCCGACAGGGTCGCGGGATATTTCGTGCCTGCGGTCGTGCTAATCGCCCTCGCCGCGATGGCGTCCTGGCTGATCTTTGGGCCGAGCCCGGCGTTGTCCTACGCGGTCGTGGCCGCAGTCAGCGTGCTGATCATTGCTTGTCCCTGCGCGCTTGGCCTGGCGACTCCGATGTCGATCATGGTCGCGACCGGGCGCGGAGCCCAGGCCGGCGTACTGATCCGCGACGCCGAAGCCCTGGAGCGCTTCGCAAAAGTGGACGTGCTGATCGTCGACAAGACCGGGACACTAACAGAAGGCCGGCCGACGCTGACCGACGTCATTGCCGCCAACGACGTGGTGGAGAGCGATCTTTTGTCCCTCGTTGCCTCCCTTGAGCGGGGCTCCGAGCACCCGCTTGCCGAGGCGATTGTCGACGGTGCCGAAAAACGGGGTGCGGCGCTGTCAGACACCGCAGACTTCGAGGCCGTGACCGGCAAGGGTGTGCGCGGTACGGTGTCGGGCAAGGCCATTGCCCTCGGTAATGCGGCGATGATGCGCGATGTTGGCGCTGATCCGGAGGCGTTCGCGGAAACTGCAACGTCGCTTCAGGAGCAGGGCAAGACCGCCATGTTTGTTGCGGTCGACGGCCTAGCTGCGGGTCTGATAGCCGTCGCGGACCGGGTTAAGGAGACTACACCTTCGGCGATCCGTGCGCTGCATGAGGCCGGCCTGCGGATTGTCATGGCCACCGGCGACAGCCGACGAACCGCCGATGCGGTGGCCCGTGATCTCGGCATCGACGATGTGCGGGCCGAGGTCAGCCCGGAGGACAAGGGCACTTTGGTTGAGGAACTTCGCGCCCAGGGGCTTAAAGTCGCCATGGCCGGCGATGGGGTCAATGACGCCCCGGCCCTGGCGGCCGCCGATGTCGGTATCGCCATGGGAACAGGTGCGGATGTCGCCGTCGAAAGCGCCGGCGTGACCCTGGTGAAGGGCGACCTCATGGGGATTGTTCGCGCCCGGCGGCTGGCTCAGGCGACGATGGGCAACATCCGTCAGAACCTGTTCTTCGCATTCGTTTACAATGCGGCAGGCGTGCCGATCGCAGCGGGCGTCCTCTACCCAATGTTTGGCATCCTCCTGTCGCCGATTGTCGCCGCGGCGGCCATGAGCCTGTCCTCGGTGTCAGTGATCGGCAACGCCCTGAGGCTCCGCACACTCAAACTCGGAGGTTAAAATGTGCTCCCTGAGGCGCTGTCACACCTTCTGGAGGGCAGAGCGTCAAAAAGTACGCTAAACAACGTTCTAATGACTGCAATCTGGGCCCGTAGGCAAAGTGTATTCGTTCGCCGGCCTGTGGCCAGCGCCTGGAAGACCTTGGCGGGTGTGCCGCGAGCTCCTGATCGACGACGATTGATCACGCTCTCATCCGCGGGTTGGAAACCGCACTTCCCGTCTCCGTCGTTGGGCCTGCCTCTCTCTAAGCACGGGCGCCGGATGATCCTGCCCCAACGTATACCGAGGATTGCCCATCGGGGTTTCCGTACCATTTTCCCCGGTACTTTGGGGGAATCCGGTACGGAAACCCCTGAACAGTCGATCCGAGGGATCGCCGTCGGGCGGAAGAACTACCTCTTCATGGGCTCCGAGGGCGGCGGCAAGGCCGGGGCCATCGCCTACACCCTCATCGAGACCGCCAAGCTAAACGGCGTCGACCCGCAGGCCTGGCTCACCGACGTGCTCGGCCGGATCGCCGAGCACAAGATCAACTGGCTCGATGAGTTGTTGCCCTGGACCTACGCTCAGCACTGCTGAGCGTACCGGCGATCGTCAGACCTGGTCAGATGGGCTTGGCCAGACGCTCACGATCGGGCGTCGCCCCATGACGGTCATTGGAAGCGCTAGATGTTTAGTCCCGGTATGTGATGGTACGATTTCGTTGACCATCGACAAGGACGGGTTATAGGACAGGTACTAAACGGCAGCGCCACGACCACAGCCGGCCATCGAGATAAAATCCTTGTCAGATCGTTCCAGAACTTGTGCCCTCGCGATCGACACCCTGCGATCTATAGCTATTAGAGATGCAAGAGGAGTATGACGGCCATGACAGTGGTGGAGTTCACCATCGGCCGCCTGGCGAGAGAGACCGGGTGTAAGATTCCCACAATTCGCTATTACGAGCAGATCGGGCTGCTGCCGAAGCCCATCCGCTCCGCCGGAAATACCCGGCTTTACGGCCCTGCGCACAGGGCGCGCCTTGATTTCATCCAGCATTGCCGGGAACTCGGCTTCCCCCAGGCAGCGATCCGGGGTCTGTTGGACCTGACCGATCATCCGGATCGGTCCTGCGAGGCGGTGACCGAGATCGCGGCGGCGCATCTGGCGGACGTGAACCGGCGCCTTGCCAGCCTATCGACCCTGAAGGACGAACTCACGCACATGATCGAAGCGTGCGAAGGTGGCCGCGTCACGCAGTGCCGCATTGTCGAGACCTTGGCGGACCATTCCCACGGCCATTGTCTCGGTCACGATCACGGCGACAAAGGACGGGTGGAGTGCGGCAACTGATGCTGATGGTGGGCCAGATTCCATTATCTTCGAGAGGTCGCCGACTACCGAAGGCCAAGCAAAGACACGGGCAGCCACGTCACGACGGCCGGCATGATCAGGATGAGCGTGATCATCAGCAGTTGAATGGCAACAAGGGGCACGACCCCGCGATAGATCGATAACATTTTGATGCTGTCCGGCGCCGACCCCTTCAGGAAGAACAGCGCGAAGCCGAAGGGCGGGGTCAGAAACGAAGTCTGCAGCACCAGAGCGATCAGCGCCCCGATCCAGACGCGCGCAAGGTGGTCCGAGCCGACGTATTGGCTAAAGTCCAAGGTGCTGATAACCGGATAGAAAATAGGCAGCGACACCAGCGTGATCTCGATCCAGTCAATGAAGAAACCGAGGACGAACAGGATCAACAGCACGATCGCCAGAATCCAGAAATCCGACAACGCCGTACCGTCGAACAGCCCGACGGCAATATCGTCGCCGCCGTAGAACCGGAACACCAGGGAGAACACGCTCGCTCCCAGGACGACGAAAAACACCATCGCGGTGATTTTCATTGTGCGAAAAAGCGCAAGGCGCACCAGCGACGGGGTGAAGCCACGATAGATGAAAATGAGCAGTGCGGCGCCCACGGCTCCCACGGCGGCGGCCTCCGAAGGGGCGACCCATCCGGCAACAATCGATCCAAGCACGAAGACAATCAACCCGACTGGCAGTACGAAACCTCGGACCGCCTGAGCCAGAAGCGAGCGGCCATCGGTTTCGGGAACATCCCGAGGGCAGAGCGTTGAAAGTACGCTAAACAACGCTAATGAAGAACAATCGGGGAACACGGCTAAGCCACTTTCCACCTTTCGGCAACGTTGAGTGCCCTGCGACCCGCTGACAGCGCCGCTCGATCCCACAGGAAGTCCCCCGAGAATGCGATGTGCTCCCAGCCGACCGGCGATGTATGCGCGAGCAGTGCTTCCGGAACGCAGCCGACAGTCGCCCGCAGGTGAGATACCGCATCTGCCATGTATGTCGAGTTCCAGTAGACGATCGCCGCGATCATCAGGTTCAACCCGGACGCGCGATATTGCTGGGCCTCATGAGTGCGGTCGATCACCCGACCCTGCCGGAAGGTACAGATCGCCTGCGTTAGCGCATGGCGCTGTTCGCTCTTGTTGAGCCCAGCTTGGCACCGTCTCCTGAGAGCCGGGTTCTCCAGCCAGTCCAGCATGAACAGCGTCCGCTCGATCTTGCCGATCTCCTGCAGCGCGACGTCGACCTGGTTCTGCCTTTCGTACGCGGCCAGCTTACGCAACATCATGGAGGGCGCCACGTGGCCCGCCTTCAGCGAGGCGACCAGACGGACGACGTCACCCCAGTGCTCTCCAATGACGTCGGCGCGGATGCGCCGGCCGAGAAGGGGTGCAATCTCAGGATAGCCGGCCGGCGGGTCGATCGGAACGAGACGACGATCCGGAAAATCTCGAAGCCGCGGGCAAAACCGGAACCCGAGCATCGAGCACAAGGCGAACACGTGGTCGGTGGCGCCGCCGGTGTCAGTGTAGTGCTCGGCGATGGCGAGATCGCTGCCGTGATGCAGCAAGCCGTCGAGGACGTAGGGTGCTTCGTGCGTGGCTGCCGACAGCACCCGAACGTGATAAGGCCCGTGCTGGTCGGAGACATGGGTGTAGAAGCTGAAGCCTGGATCGACGCCGTAGCGGGCGTTCACGTCGCCGCCGGGCGCCACCCGCTTGCCGCCCCGAAAGAACTGCCCGTCCGAACTGGACGTGCTGCCATCGCCCCACACGGAGGCGATCGGCAACCGGCGATGGGCATTGATGATCGTTGCCAGGGCTGCCCTGTACGTGTCCTCCCGGATGTATGCGCCCTGTGTCCACACAAGCTGGTCGCGCGTAACGCCTTGGCTGGCCGCGGCCATGCGCGACACGCCGAGGTTGGTGGCGTCGGCCAGGATCGCCGCGAGCAGCGCGTTGTCGTTAGGGCATCGCTCTCCGGTTCGTAGGTTCGTGAACGCTGCCATGAACCCGGTGTCGCGTGCGACCTCGTGCAGTAGCTCGGTCACGCGAACGCGCGGCATCAGGGCGTCCAGCCGGTCGGCCAGCTGAAGAGCTTCGTCCGGAACGGCTGCCTTGACCGGCGAGACCTGCAGCCGGCCATCCACGAAGGCGACACCCTCCAGTCGCCCGCGGCTGAGGTGCCGAGCGAACCGCCTCAGACGCTGGTCGAGCTCGGCACTGCGAGCCACAAGCCACGCGTCGGAACTGGTCGGCAGCCCAAGTTCCGTGGCGATCGGCGCCGCCTCGCTCTCCGGCAGCAGATAGCTGTCGAATCTTCGGTAGGCAGAAGATCTATCGACCCATATGTCTCCGGACCGGAGCTTGTTGCGCAGATGTGCGAGGGTCGCCGTCTCATACAGACGACGGTTGATCTTGCCATCGGGTTCGGTGACCAGCTTGCGCCACTCCTTCTTGAACGGCATTGGCGCATCCGGCGGGACATCGCGCTTACCCGAGCCATTGAGCTCGCGCAGCAGGCCGACGGCGGCGATCGTGCGCGCACTACCACGGCCGGCCTTGAAGTCGAGCGCCTCAATCAGCGCTGGCGCGAACTTCCGCAGGGTCGCGTACCGGTCAGCAGCAACGATCAGCGGATCATCGCCGGCAATCTCTGCAAGTGCCGCGACCTCGCGCCTGACCTTCAGCAGGGCCCCCCAGCCGACGGTCTCGTTCAGTGCATCGATCGGATCCGTGTCGCCCTCGATGGACTCGGCGAGCGCGTCGATGGTGCCGCGGAACAACTGCATGAGGCGCGACACGTCCCGCGATGTCGCGGCGTACCGCCGGGCCTGCGTGTTTTTGGCCCGGGTGAAGATCCCGGCGATCAGCTTGTCGGCCATCTCGATCGCGACGTCGGTCAGTCGCTCCTCAAGGTCTATCAACAACGCGACGGTCGTGGCGCGCCGCCGCGCCGTCGCGTAGCGCTCAATCAGGTAGACGGGTGAGGCTCGGCCCTCGTGCACGAGCTGGCGATAGCGGCCCGGATGCACGGCTGCGGCCGTATCGGCAGGGATGCCGATCCTTCGCACGAGGCGTAACCGGTCGAGGATCTCACGGATGTGGTCCGGCTTGGCTGCGACCGGGATTGCCTTCAGCCAAGCGATCGGTGTCACGTTGGTCGTCGGATCTACGACAAACAGACTGTCGATCAGATCGATCTGCTCCTGGTTGATCCGCGACAGAAGTGCGCGCGCGGTGCGCTTTCGAGCTCTTGCCCGGCCGGCGATGCCCGCTCTCTCGATCGTCGCGATCGACGGGAGCAGTATATGAGCGTTTCGCAGGGCATCGATCATACCCGCCGCGATGACGACGCCCTGGTCGGTTGACCAAGCGGCCACGGCAGCGGCATCGATCATGAACGGGATATCCTCCCTGGTCGGAATGCGCAGCCCGAGGAGGTCCGCGAGCTGACGGCCGTGGTCCGTCATGGTCTGCTCGCGGGTCGCGTAGTCGGCGAGCGCCGAAGCTGGGAGATGGAGCTGATGCGCCAGGTAGCGGACCAGGGCCTCCGGCAGCCGATTCGTGCGCGCCAGCAGTTGCGCCAGCATCGTGCCCGGGTGACGGAGCACCGCGAGCTGGAGTGCGAAGCCAAGGCGGTTCCCATCTCCGCGTCGCTGAAGGATCAGATCGAGATCCGGCCCTTCGAGCGTGTACATCCGGGCGAGTTCGTCATACCCGGTCGGGATGCCGATCAACCGTTCACGCTCGGCATCGGTCAGCAGCTCGTGCTTGCGCATGCATGTTCCCTCCCGTGTCCACAAACTATCACTGTGGTTGGTGGACGCTGCTCTGTTTGGAGACGTAATCTACGGACGGGTCTGGCAGCATACGATGGGTCTGTCGACGATCATCCACGGAACGTCTGTTGAGGGACGATTATGGGGCACATTCTCGGCTATGTGCGAGTCTGCGCCGGCAATCAGGACGCGATCCTGCTCCTGGAGCAGGCCGGTGTTCCTGGATCGTTCTTCCTTAGCGTTGTTTAGCGTACTTTCAACGCTCTGCCCTCATGAGGTGCTGGCAGAACTGCGCGCGCGCTACGCCGCAAAAGCCTGATCATGCATCGCCTGGTTGTTCTGCCCGCAGCGCGGAGCGATCTGCTTGAGATCGGCGTATTTCATCGCTCAGGACAATCCACAGCGCGCCGCGTCTTACATCGACGAGCTCGAACAGCGGCTGACCCAGATTGCGGAACGTCCAGGCAGCTATTCCTTGCGAGACGACCTGCACGTAGGCCTCAGGTCGGCGCGTCACGGACCGTATCTGATCTTCTTCGTCGAACGCGGAGAAGAGATACAGATCGTCCGAGTGCTTCACGGGGCCAGGAACCTGGCACGCCTCCTGGGGTAGGGCAATCGGCTGCCTCGGGTCGATAGTGTTGAAAATACCGAGTTGCCGCCGGCCTGATAAGGATGCCGAAGCAATAGCCCGCAAGTACCATTTGCATCAGGAACTCGGGGTCGATCGGACTCGTCGGGCGCTTCTTCAATCGCCTCAAACAGATGCGTGGTATCGCCACTCGATACGACCGGCGAGCGGATAACTATCTGCAGTCGTCAAACCGACCGCGCTGCGCATCTGGGTCAAAGCCTTATGAGCGCGCGTCTTAGGTCAGGAGGTCGTCCGAGGTGCGCCCTGCGATCCGGCGGCTCGGCGCCCGAATAACTGTTATGCGGCTTCGCAGCAGCATCTGTCCCAGTACGCTCGTCTTCTAAGTCGTGTGATCAGTACACGGGACGAAAAAGAAAGGAATCGCGCTTATGCGCCATAGAGTCGGTGTCGATATCGGCGGGTCATTCACGGATTTCGCTATCGTTGACGAAGAAACTCTTGAGGTTAGAGCGCTCAAGGTATTTTCCCGTCCAGATAGGCCTGGCGCGGAAGTCATCGATGGAATTAACGCTGCCGGGAAGCGCTACGGGATCTCGGGTGCCGATATTTCCTATTTCACGCATGGCACGACGGTCGGCGTGAACACAGTGATCCAGCGCAAGGGCATCAAGCTCGCACTGTTCACCACCGAGAATTTCTGCGACGTGCTCGAACTCGGCCGGCTGAAGCTGCCCTCGATGTTCGACCTGCTGTCGCAGCGCCCGCAGCCGCTGGTGAGCCGCGACATGGTCTTCGGCGTCCGCGGCCGCCTGCGCGCCGACGGCTCCGAGTTCACCGCCCTGAATCCGGCGAGTGTGGAGGCCGCGGTGCGCGCCGCCGAGGCGGCCGGCGCGGAGGGCATCGTGATCTCCTTCCTGCACTCCTTCCGCTCCGACCGGCACGAGATGGCCGCCAAGCGGATCGTCGAGCGCATGGTCGCCGACATCCCGGTCTTCACCTCGGCCGAGATCTGGCCGATCGTCCGGGAGTTCGAGCGCACGACCACCGCCGTGATCGGCAGCTACGTTCAGCCGCGGGTCGCCCATTACTTCACCTCGCTGCAGGCCGCGCTGAAGGAGGCGGGGGTCACCGCCGAGGCGCGGGTCGCCAAGTCCAACGGCGGCGTGATGAGCGTCGAGCAGGGCAAGACGGAATCCGTCCAGACCATCCTGTCCGGAACCGCCTCCGGCGTGATCGGCGCGGCGTTCGTCGCACAGCTCTGCGGTCTTCAGGAATGCATGAGCCTCGATGTCGGCGGCACATCGGCCGACGTTGCCTTGATCGTCGACGGCCAGCCGCAATACGGCATCGGCGAGTATATCGGCGACCACCAGATCCACATTCCGTCGGTCTCGGTCACCTCGATCGGCGAGGGCGGCGGATCGATCGCCTGGGTCGATACGCTGGGGGTCCTCAAGGTTGGTCCGGAAAGTGCCGGCTCCACCCCGGGTCCGGCCTGCTTCGGCCGTGGTGGCGAGCGGGCGACCATCACCGACGCCTTCGCGGTCTGCGGCATCGTCGGCCAGTCTTCCGATTTCGGCTACTCGGCCGTGAAGGTCGATGTCGAGGCGGCCCGCAAGGCGGTGGGCGTGATCGCCGACCAACTCTCCATGGGCATCGAGGAGGCCGCCGAGGCCATCATCAAGGTGGCGGTCTCCGGCATGTTCGTGAAGGTCACAGGCCTCGTCACCCGGTTCGGCATCGACCCGCGGTCCACGGCGATGCTGCCGTTCGGCGGCGCCGGCCCGATGATGGGCTGCCTGCTGGCCCGCGAGATGGAGATGCCGGAGACGGTGATCCCCACCGTGCCGGGCGTGCTCAGCGCCCTGGGCGGACTGATCGCCGACCTGAAGAACGATTTCATCAAGACTGTCTACCTGGACCTCGATGCCGAGGCGGTGCCGGAGATCCGCGAGACGTTCGCAGCCCTGCGCCAGGGCGGCGAGACCTGGCTGCGGGATGATCAGGGCTACGACGGCGAGGTGCGGATCGTCTACTCAGCCGACATGCGCTATCGCGGCCAGTCCTTCGAGGTCGAGGGCATCTTCGATCCGGCTGCCCTGGAGGCGGGGGACGTCGCGGCGCTGGCCGAGGCCTTCCATGGCGAGCATGAAAAGCTCTACGGGCACGCGAACCGCGACGAAACGGTGCAGATCGTCAACCTGCGCCTAGTTGTGGCCGGCCGTCAGCCTGCGCCACACCTGCCCCTGATCGAGAAGGGCGAGGGAGTACCCGTGCCGGATCGCATGGTGCAGTGCTGGATCGACGGCGGCTGGACGGATGTCGGCCTGTTCCGACGGGCCGCTCTGCTGGCCGACCAGGAATTCGACGGCCCGGCCATCGTCGTCCAGGACGACACCACCGTGTTCATGCCCAGCGACACGCGCGCCAGCGTCGACGCCTACGGCCATCTCCGCATCACTCAGACCCGGGGGCACTGATGAAGCTCGATCCAGTCACTCTCCAGATCCTCGCCAATTATTGCGCGGCGGCGACGGAGTCCATGGCCCATACGCTGATGCGGACGGCCTATTCGACCTTCGTGAAGGAGACCGAGGACTTCACCACCCAGCTGGTAACGCCGAAGGGCGAGACCTTCGCGTCGCCCAAGGGCTTGGGGGCGACCTGGTTCACCGGACTGGATTACGGCCCCGTCCTCGGCATGGTCGACAGCTATGAGGAAGGCGATATCTGCCTGACCTCCGACCCGTATTCCGGCCATGTCGCGACCCACGCCCCGGACGTCCACATGTGGAAGCCGGTGTTCCATGAGGGCGAACTGGTCTGCTTCGTCGCCTGTCACGTGCACAACACCGATGTCGGCGGCGCGGTCCCGGCCTCGCTGTCGCGCTCGCTCATCGAGGTGCATCAGGAAGGCCTGCGGCTGCCGCCCCTGAAGATCATGTCGAAGGGGCAGTACAACAAGGACGTCCTCGACATCATCCGGATCAACGTCCGGGTGCCCGACCAGAACGAAGGCGACATGCACGCGCAGATCGCCTGCCTGAACACCGGCGAGCGCAAGGTCCACGATATGATCCGGCGGTTCGGCGTCGAGGTCTTCAAGCAGTCCCAGGAGGATCTGCTGACCTATGCCGAGATGCAGGCGCGGCGCCTGGTGGCCGAGATTCCCGACGGCGAATACTTCTTCGCCGACTATTCGGACGAGGATTCCGACGCGGGGCTGCCCTGCCGGGTGGCGATCACCCTGAAGGTGCATGGCGAGACGCTGACCATGGACTTCACCGGGTCCGATCCGCAGCTTGCCTCGTCGCTGAACATGCCGACGGGCGGCAACGGCCGGCACGCGCTGGTCACCGTGGCGATGATCCTGGTCTTCGGTACCCTGGACCCGCATCTGGTGTTGAACGCCGGCACCGCCCGTGTGGCGACGGGCATCCTGCCGGAAGGCACGGTGATGAACGCCGTCGCGCCGGCCGCGGTCGGCATGCGTAGCCTGGTCGTGGCGGTGTCGCAGCTCGCTATCCTCGGCGCGTTCCAGCAGGCCCTGCCGCAGCGTCTGGCCGCGTCGCCGGCCGGCAGCGCCTCGATCATGAACGTCAAGACCTCCACCGCCGGCGGCAAGCAGGTGATGGCGTCCATCGGACCGGTCGGCGGCGGCGGTGGCGGCTCGCTGAACGCCGATGGGGCCGAGGGCAGCGGCGGCAACCGCTCGTTCCTGAAGAACACCCCGGTCGAGATCAACGAGATCGAAGTGCCCATCCATATCGAGCGCTACGGGCTGGTGCCGGATTCCGGCGGCGCGGGTGCGCATCGCGGCGGGTTGGCGATGCGGATGGAGTTCAAGGTCTTCGCACCCGGCTCCGTGGTCACCGCGCGCAACCGCAACCGCACGCGGTTCAGTTCCTGGGGGGTGCTCGGCGGTCGTGCCGGCGGCAATTCCAGCTTCTGGAAGAACCAGGGCCAGGAGAACGAAGTCAATCTCGGCAATATCGACGCGGTAAAATGCGATCCGGGCGACGTGCTGCTGATCGAAGGGCCCGGCGGCGGCGGCTACGGCGCGCCGGAGACGCGCCCGGTCGACATGGTGCTCGCCGACGTGAAGGCCGGCACGGTAACCCGCGACGGCGCGCGGCGCGACTACGGCGTGGCGATCGGCGAGGACCTGTCGGTCGACGAGGTCGAGACAGGCCGGCTGCGTGCTGCCCTGGCGACCAGGAAGCAGGGCGGGCATTTCGACTACGGCGCCAACCGCGAGGCCTACGAGCGGATCTGGACGGCCGAGCGGTACGCAGCTCTGACCGAGGTCCTGATGACCACGCCGATCCCGTGGCGCCACTACGTCAAGCACCGGATCTTCGCCATGGTCACCGACGCGCCGGGCACGGGCGGTGCCCAGCAGGTCTACGAGGCTTTCGACCGGATCGCGGCCATGCATCCCGACACGCTGACCGGCGGGCGTGCCCAGGCACGCGCGGTGGCCTGAGTGAATTCCTGGAGCGCCGGTCCCGGATCGGCGCTCCGGCACCCCGACAATGTCCACAGACGGCACGCCGAACGTGCCGCTTCCCCTTTGCAAACTCGGAGGTCGTTTTGACGCTGTTTCATCCCATCAAGTCCCGAGCGGGTCGCGCGCTGATCGGTGCGTTCGCCCTGGCGACGTCGCTGTCTTCGGCCGCCGATGCCGATACCGTCCTGCGCTTCGCCACCTTGCAGTCGCCGCAGAACCCGATGATCGTCGAGCTGAACAAGGCGTTCGACGAGGTCAAGGAGAAGACCGACGGTCGCGTCGCCTTCCAGGTCAGCTATGGCAAGGAGTCGGGCTTCAGCTCCAAGCAGTTTCTCACAGCACTTGAAGCGGGATTGCTGGACGGCGCCCTGATCTCCACCTCGGCCATGTCGTCCGACTACCACTGGACCGGCGTCTACGGCCTGCCGCTGCTGCTTCCCGATGCCGGCTTCCGTCGGCCGATCGTCGAGGCCGCCAAGCCGCGTCTGGCCGCCTTCGCCGAGACCAAGGGTGTGGTGCCGCTGGCCTATCCGATCCACATGGACCGCTGGATGGTCATCTATGCGACCCGGGACATGCAGTCGCTGGCCGACACCAAGGGTATGCTGATCCGCACCTATGACGCCGCGACCAAGGCGATCGCCGAGGCGCTGGGCGGCGTGCCGACCTCGATGGCCAAGAGCGAAGTCTATATGGGCCTGCAGCGCGGTACGATCGACGGCGCCATCACCGGCGACACTTCGGCCGAGGCCATGCACATGGACGAGGTCGCGCCCTTCATCCTGCGCTATGACACCGTGTTCCTGCCGCACATTCTCGGCGTGAGCGAGAAGGCCTGGTCGAAGGTCAGCCCGGAGGACCGAGAGACCGTTAACGCGATCTTCAAGACCTGGGAGGAAGGTTACTGGGCCAAGCTCGACGAGCGTGATGCCTCCGATTCCGCCTTCGACTACGCCCGCGAGCATGGCATGAAGGTCATCGACCCGTCGCCGGAGATCGCCGCCAAGCTGGAAGCGGTCGGCAAGTCGATGGCCGAGGAGTTCGCCGCGGTCGACGACGAGAGCCGCGCGGCTTACGAGGAAGTCCGCCAGGTGATCGACAAGGGGCTCTGAGCCGGACGGCGCGGAGAGCCCGATGTTCTCCGCGCCCCCTGACCGAGGCCCGTCCTTCCTGCCCTTCTGCCTGCCCGGAGATCGCCATTGCATATGTTTCTGACCGTCCGCCGCTGGCTCAAGATGCTGTCCGCCGCGGGCGAGATGGCCGCCTGGGCGATCATGATGTTCTGGGTCACGCTGATCGCGGCGGGCGTCGTTGCCCGATACGTTTTCGTCTCTCCGCTCATCTTTCAGGTCGATCTGGCATCCGGGCTCCTGGTGGCGTTCTGCACCCTGTGTTTCGGCCAGCTCCTGGTCGAGCGCTCCCATATCCGGGTCGCCAGCCTGGCCGAACGGGTGCCCGTCGGCCTGCAGCGTTGGCTCTGGGTCGCCACCCACGCGCTCACGGCGATCTACGCCGTCCTGGTCCTCGCATCGATGGACACGCTGATGCGCTTCTCGCTTCAGCTCGGCACGAAGTTCGACGTCTCCGGAATGCCGCTCTGGCCGTTCCAGATCTGCGTGCCGATCGGCTTCGGTCTGGTCGCGATCCTGGCCCTGGTCGAGTGCATCTACACCCTCTCGCCGCGCTGGACCCCCGACGATGTCTGAGATCGGAACCGCCCGCGCCGGCCGCCAGTTCCGTAACGCAGGAGTCACGCCATGACCTATGAGACTGTGGCCATCGTGGTCTCGATCGTCTTCCTGCTGTTCCTCTCGTCGGGCGTCTGGGTCGCGGTGGCGCTCGGGCTGTCGGGCTTCGCGCTCTACATCTTCCGGGACGGCTGGTCCGGCGTGCAGTCGGTCGGCTTCCTGATCTTCAACAGCCTGGAAAGCTACGACTACGTGGCGTTGCCGCTGTTCGTGTTCCTGGCGACCATCCTGTCCTCCTGCGGCATCGCCGGCCGTCTCTATGCGTTTTCGGCGGCCCTGTTCGGGCGGTTCCCGGGCGGTCTGCTGCACGCCAACATCGCCGGCTCGGCGATGTTCTCCTCTGTCTGCGGTTCGACGGCCGCGACCTGTGCCGCGATGGGCACGATCGCCGTGCCGGAGCTGCGCCGCCGCAAGTACCCCGAGGGCATCGCCGTCGGCACGCTGGCGGCGGGCGGCACGCTCGGTCCGATGATCCCGCCGAGCCTGGCCTTCATTGTCTACGGCGTGCTGACCGACACCTCCATCGGCCAGCTTTTCGTTGCCGGCATCATCCCGGGCATCGTCCTCAGCGCCCTGTTCATGGGCTACATCTACATCCGCTGCCGCATCAAAAAGGACGTGCCGGTCGAGACCGACGTGCCGCGTGGCGAGGTGCTGCGGCTCGCCCTCGGCGTCTGGCCGGTCCTGGCCCTGTTCGTCGGCATCCTGGGGGGCATGTATTTCGGCGTGTTCACCGCGGTGGAAGCGGGCGCGGTCGGCTGCCTCGCCAGCCTCGCCATCGCCGCGGCGAGCGGCGGGCTGACCTGGGCCAACCTGCGCACCGCCCTGCGCGAGGGCACGCATATCAGCGGCATGATCATGTTCGTACTGGTCGGCGGCATGCTGCTCGGCCACGGCTTCTCGAACATGGGCATCCCGCAGCAGATGGTGGCGGCGGTGTCCGATGCCGGGCTCGGGCCGATCCAGTTCATCATGGTCCTGACGGTGCTCTATCTGCTCCTCGGCATGTTCCTGGACGGTTCGGCGGTGCTGGTCGTGACCATGCCGCTGGTGTTCCCGGTGGCGGTGGCGATGGGCTTCGATCCGGTGTGGTTCGGCGTCCTGGTTATCATCTTCTGCGAGATGGCGGCGATCACCCCGCCCGTGGGCGTGAACCTGTCGGTCCTCCAGGGGGTGACCCGGGCGCCGCTAGAGGTCATCGCCCTGGGGGCGGCACCGTTCCTCGTGCTGCTGGTGGTGATGGTCGGGCTGATCGTGGCCTTCCCCGACGTCGTGATGTTCCTGCCGAAAATGATGTACTGACCCACCCGGCGGGACCCGTGCCGGATTTCAGGAGTGCCCAGCCCCGATGAGCGACCGCGACATCTTCGCCACCGACTATTCCGAGACTCCATACTGGTGGCGCGATGCGCCGTTGCGGGAGCTGCCGCGGGCCGAACCCCCGGCGGCCTGCGACGTGGTCGTGATCGGCGGCGGCTATGCCGGATTGAACGCCGCGATGACCCTGGCCGATCACGGCCGCTCGGTCTGTGTCCTGGAGGCACAGCGCTTCGGCGAGGGGGCTAGCAGCCGTAACGGCGGGATGGTTTCCGGCGGCGCGAATGTCGGCAAGTCGACCGACCTCGCCCGCAAGATCGGCGAGCAGGCCTATCGCGAGTTGCTGCTCGACGCGCGGGAGTCGCTCGACCACTTTGAGCGGGTGATCGCCGACGAGGGCATCGACTGCGATCACCAGCCGGTCGGCCGTTTCACCGGGGCGTGGACGCCGAAGCACTACGCCGCGCTGAAGGCGAAGGCGGAGCGGCTGTCCCGGGATTCCGGCGGCAAGGCCTATCTGGTGCCGCTCGAGCAGCAGCACGAATATATCGGCTCCGAGCGGTATTTCGGCGGCATGGTGGTCGAGCGGACGGCGGGTATCCAGCCGGCGCGCTATCTCGGCGGCCTGCTCGACGCAGCCCTGCGGCGGGGCGTGACGGCGCTGGACCGCACGCCGGCCCTGGGGCTGTCAGGCGGCCCGGGGAACTTCGAGGTGACCACGCCGTCGGGCGCGATCCGGGCCCGCGACGTCCTCGTCAGCGTCAACGGCTATGCGAACACGGCGACACGCTGGGAGCGCAACCGGACGATCCCCGTGGCCAGCGACGCCATCGCCACCGAAGAGATCGGCGAGGGGCGCGTGCGCGAGCTGTTCCCGCAATGGCACATGATGGGCGAGACCAAGCGGATCCTGAACTACTTCCGCCCGTCGCCGGATCGCAAGCGGGTGATCTTCGGCGGACGGGCGACCTTCGCCGCCGACGCGGATGTTGGGCGCGCCGCGCGCATCCTGCACGGACGGCTCGTGACGATCTTCCCGCAGCTCGAGGGTGTCCGGCTGTCCCATGCCTGGTCGGGCAACGTCGCCTTCACCTTTCGCCGCATCCCGCATATGGGCGTACATGACGGCGTGCATTTCTGCTTCGGCTGCAACGGGTCCGGCGTGGCGATGATGAGCTATCTTGGTCACCGCACCGCCGAGAAGCTGCTCGGGGTGGAGGAGAGGCCGTGCGGCTTCGAGCGGATGGCGCCGCTCAGCCTGCCGTTCTATGCGGGCAGGCCGTGGTTCCTGCCGGCGGTCGGGTCCTGGTGGGGGCTGCTGGATCGGCTGGAACGCCAGGCCGTCGGAGGCGCCTGAGCGGTCCGGGGACAAGGAAGGAGGCAGGATGAACGCGCGCCAGCTCGAGGTTTTCCGGGCCGTGATGCAGACCGGGTCGGTGACGGCCGCGGCCAAGCTGCTGAACGTCACCCAGCCGACGCTGTCCAAGATCCTGCGCCATGCTGAATCGCAGTACCGCCTGACGCTGTTCGAGACCGTCCGTGGCCGGCTGGTGCCGACGCCGGAGGCCGAGAAGCTCTATCCCCATGCCGACCGGGTGTTCCGCGACCTGGCGAGCCTGCGCCGGCTGGTCGGCCAGATCCGGGATGGGGAAGGGGGCATGGCCCGGCTGGCGGTGTCGGCGTCGGTTGCTGCGACAATCGGGGCCGAGGCGGTGGCAAAGTTCCACGCCCGTCGGCCCGATGCCCATCTCGCCTTTCACGCCCTGCCGGCGCTGGAAGTGGCGGAGAAGCTGCGCTCGCGCGAGGCGGATCTGGGTCTGACCCTATCGCCGGTCATGGCCGCGAGCCTGGAGACCGAGATCCTTGGCTATGTCGAGATGGCGGCGCTGCTCCCCGACGGCGATCCGCTGGCGCAGCTGGCCGAGGTTGGGCCGCAGGACATCGTCGACCGGCCGCTGATCAGCTTCGGTTCCGACAGCCATTTCGGGCAGTTGCAGGACGCCGCCTTCGCAGAGAAGGGGCTGGAGCGACGGGTCGCGATCGAAATCCATACCGGCGCATCGGCGCCCGCCCTTGTCGGTGCCGGGGCCGGCGTCGCGATTATCGACCGGCTGCTGGCGGAAACGGCGGGCCGGGGCACGGTCTGGCGGCCATTCCGGCCCCGGGTCGAGGTGCCGCTGACTTTGGTGCTCGGTGACATGCCGCCCAGCCCCGCGCTGGTCCGCATGCTCGCCGCCGACCTGCGTGCCGCGGCGGCCGCCCGGCTCGGCGGCGCGGATGGGTGACGGGTCAGTCGCCGGCCGCGTGGTCCGCATAGACCGCCCGGATCTCGTCCTTCATCGTGCGGATCAGGTCCTTCACCCCGGAGCGTTCCGGCCGGTTGATCGGCGTGGCCAGGACGATCGTGCGGGTAATCTGCGGATCGACAACCTTGGCGCTTTGAACCAGCCCGTTCAGCAGCCGGGTCCCGCAGATCTGCTCCGGCAGCATCGACCAGCCGTATCCCGCCTCCACCAGCTGCAGCAGCGCCGTCATGCTGTCGGACTCGTAGGCGATGTTCAGCCGCACGCCCCGGGTCGCGGCCAGGGTGTCGATGTCGCGCCGGGTGGCATGCGCCCGGCTGGTCAGGATCAGGGGATACCGCGCCAGATCGTCGAACGGCACGACCTCGGGCAGGGGCGGATGACGGGTCGAGCCCACCAGGGTGAGCGCATGGGTCAGCACCGGTTCGGGATTATATCGGCGCAGGGCCGGCGTGTCGTGCAGCACCGCCAGGTCGAGCCGGCCGTCGGCGAGCCATTCCAGGACATGGCCGCTGGAGCCGTCGAGAAGGTGGAGGCGAGCATCGGGATGCTGGCTGCGCATCCGCGCGATCAGCGGGATGGTGAGGAACTGGGCGGTCGACGGCAGCATGCCGACCGCGGCACTGCGCAGCCCGTGTTCGATATCGGCGAAGGAGGCGGCGAGTTCGTCGACCGAATTCATCACCTGGGAGGCCATCAGGGTGAGGCGGGTGCCGTCCTCTGTCAGGCGTACGCCGCGGCCGTCGCGATAGAAGAGCTGGGTGGACAGCGTCCGTTCCAGGTCGCGGATCGAGCGGCTGAGGGCCGGCTGGCTGACGCCGCTGGCGATCGACGCCTTGGACAGGCTGCCGGTCTCGGCAATGCGCAGAAAATGCTCCAACCATTTCAGGTTCAAGGCGCTGAACTCCCGCTGTCGTGCTGACGAGGCCAGGGCGTCGGTGGTCAACGGAGCAGCCTACTCCGCCGCAGGTATTCAGGCGAATGCCGTATGTTGAGAGGGCTATGCGTCCAGGCTATGTAGTCGCTTCGTCTATGGTTTGTATAAGCTATTGAATTTGAAGAAAACATTAAGACCGGTCACGGTCAGGCCCTCCTTGTCCCTGCCTCCGTCGGAGAGTGTTGATGACGACTGCCGAAAAGCCCGCCCTGCTCACCCCGTTGACACTGCGTGGCGTGGAATTGCCCAATCGCATGGTGCTGTCGCCGATGCAGACCTACATGGCCGGCACAGACGGGCAGGCGACCGACTGGCACTTCCAGCATCTGGCCCGCTTCGCCACCGGCGGCTTCGGCGCGGTGATGACCGAGGCCCTCATGGTCACGCCGGAGGGGCGCAACACTTACGGCGACCTCGGCCTGTGGGAGGATGCGCAGATCGCGCCGCTAGCCCGTATCGCTCGCTTCATGAAGTCGGCCGGCGCGGTGCCGGCGGCACAGCTTCACCATGCCGGGCCGAAGGCGTCCCGCCAGCGCCCCTGGGACGGACGCGGCCCGCTGGTTGAGGCCGACGCCGCTGCCCGCGGCGAAACCGCCTGGCGGCCGGTTGCTGCCTGGAACGACAGCACGGTGGAAGGCTGGCACATCCCGCGCACCCTTGAGATTGATGAGATCCGGGAGATCGTGAAGGCCTTCGGGGCCGCCGCCGCCCGGGCGGTCGAAGCCGGGTTCGAGTTCATCGACATCCATTCTGCCCATGGCTACCTGCTGCACTCCTTCCTGTCGCCGGTGTCCAACTACCGCCAGGACGCCTATGGCGGCGACCTCCACGGCCGCATGCGGTTCTCGCTGGAGGTCGCCGAGGCGGTCCGGGCCAACCTGCCGGACGAGGTTCCGCTCGTGTTCCGCCTGTCGTGCGTCGATTGGCGCCCGGACCTGGACGATCGCACCGACGGCTGGACCATCGAGGACACGCTGACCCTCTCCGCCGCCCTGCGTGAGCGTGGGGTAGACATGATCGACTGCTCGTCCGGCGGTATCCGGGCGGCGAGCTCCGGCACCGACTTCCTGCTCAAACGGCAGAAGCTGCAGCGCGGCCACCAGGTGCCCTATGCGGCGCGCATCCGGCAGGATCTGGAGATGCCGACCATGGCCGTCGGCGTGATCATCGACGGCCCCCAGGCGGAGGAGATCCTGCAGCAGGGCTCCGCCGACCTCATCGCCATCGGCCGCGAGGCCCTGGTCGATCCGCATTGGGCCCTGAACGCCGCCGGCGCGGTGCTTGGCGCGCAGGACTGGGACCGCTGGCCGTCGTCCTATGGCTGGTGGCTGCGCATGCGCGAGGATATCGGCATCGCGGGGTGAGCGTTTCGCGACGGACAGTGTGGGCTTCAGAGGTCGAGGGCTCGCTCGCGATCGACGGCTGAATATGGGGAAGGGCAGGAAGTCCGTTTGCAAGTCGCGGGGAGTGCGGATACCGGGGAAGCCGCTCTAGAAACCTCGGATCCCGCCGGTTCCGGCCCTCGAAGACGGCTTTCAGCGCAGTTAATGTTTAGAACGAGCCGCTTCAGGCGCCGCGGCTGAGTTCGACCGTGCGCTGAACCACGAACGCAGGAATGCAGGCCTGGTGGCTGCCAGGGCACAGGGGAGGGTAGGGGGCGACCCACGTCTTCGCTCCCGAGCCCCCGACGCGATCCTCGAGCTCGTCGACAAGCTGGACCAGGTGTATTTCGAGGGGATTAGCTCGACGGCGGCGGCCTGGCTTTCCGTCGTCCAACGCCTGCGACTTCAATGTCCCTGCCAAGACGTAGTCAGGGCCCTCAACGCACGAATGCCGGCGGGCAAAGAGGTTTGTGAGAAAGGGCGTGGCAGAGCCCACCTTGCTCGGCCGCGCGCAGGGCTATCCGGCCGATGACTGGCTTCTGGTCGTCCTGGCCGGCATGCGCGGCGCCAACCCCGACTTGATGCTTGGGGACATTTGTCGCCGGCTGGACGTGACGCGCAAAACCAGCTCGCATGGTCGATCACTGTAGCATCGTCGACGGTTTGTACGCTGCTGAAAACGGGCGGAGGGGAAGGGATCTGCGAAGCACCGGAATGACGGGAACGGGTGGGAAGCAGTCGTTCGAATTGCAGCAGGGATTATCTTGGTTAGGTCAGAACTCCTCTAGATCACCACCGCGCGACACATACTGCTCATGGAGATCGTAGCTGATCTGGACAAACAGCTCGGCGAAAGCCCAATCGTCCACCTCCCTGAGGCTCGCCGCAGCTTCGAACGAATCGATCCCCTGCGAGATACCGTCGGTCAGGTCGGAGAAGGCCTGGGCCGCTCGCCTCCACAACTCGAGCAGCTCGTCGAGGGTTGGCTCGTAGCTGATCTCGTGCGCGAGCCTGTTGCGCAGAGCGTTAAGTGAGATCAGAACCTCGTACTGCGCGTCACTGATAGTCCCGAGTTGCCGATTTAGCCCGATAAGCGAACGGTGGCGTAGCGTATCACCATGCTCCGCAAGCTTCGGATCGTACTGGCGCACAAGGCGCCTGAGCAAGAACTCGACCGCCAGATGTCCCGATAGTAGGGCGCTGACGAATGGCCTATCGCTGACCATCCGTTGGTACAGTTCGGTGAAGCTGGCGATCCCCTCTCCCTTGTCGCGCGCCACCTACGTGCTCCAGCGCTGATATTTGCCGTCGGCGTCGGGAAAACTCTTAATAGGCGGCTTGCTCTTGAGTGCTTGGATCTTGGCTGCGAGTTTTGCCAATTCATCGGCTGCGGTTGGCTTCCAGCCATTCTGGATGGCCCATGACTTGATCTTGTCAGGCTCGAGTGCGTGACCTTTGTTCCGGAGGATGCGGAGCGTCTCGTTCGCTTGATCCTTGTCGAGTGGGTGCATAACCCCGATGGAGAGGTTCACCGTTCCTGAGAGGCCCTGAAGCGCTTTTTCGACCACCCTATCCGAGATTAGCTTTACCGGCGCGGTCGGTGGCTGACCGTGCACAGCATGCGTCCAGCGCTTGCTCCACGTGTCGACCGCGTTTGAAGACTCCGGCACCACCACGATACCGATTAGTCCGGCCAAGCTATCGATCTTCTCCATCATCTTTTCTTCCGCGAAGTAGGCAATTACCACCGCCTGCTGTGCCGAGTTAGGTAGCGTATGGAGTGTGGCGTGACGCAAATCGCAGCCCTCGGTGATGTTGATGACCTTGTTCGCCAGAAGCGCTTTGGCGTTGTCCACCCCGATGTGGCTCCTGAGCGCCGTTTGGCTTAGCTGCTGTTTGGTATGGGTCACGAGGATGTATTCGCTCGCTGGAGGCTGCGCCTTCTTTCCGATCTCCAGAGCTTTTTTAAGCGCGGTCGCCCATGTAGTGGGTGCTTGGCAGTCGGCCGGAACTACCACCCGAATCGGCAATGCCATGAGATCGCTCCGCAAACTTTTTAGAACCGGGTTGAGATTCTATTCAGAGTGACAACCTCAGTCTATCGCTGCCTGGATTTGGAAATTCGCCGTTTGCGCTAGTCTATGTACTCCGCTTGGTGCGCAATGATAGCTGTTTTTGAACGTCGCCGATGGTCTTGGAACCTCCGCAATGGGTCGCTGCCAGCCGAATAGGCAATTGGGCCCTTCGGGTGGATAGCGGTCATGCATCAAGCAACAATTTGCGTAGAGTGTGTTCCCACAAGAGAGGTTCGTTGATGGTTGAGATTTGATTCAACCTCCTGAGCGGGAGCTTGGTATCCGTTACCAAGAGTTGAGCGATACGGAATGGTCGATCATCGAGCCGCTGCTGCCGCACAAGAGTCAGGACGCGAGGGGGGCGGATGGCCGCCGTGAGACCACGAGATCCTGTTGCGGTTTCGTACGGCTCGTCGCAGGCAAAATCCATGGTGCCGACGCAGCGACGTCGCACGAGCAGCGAGGTATGGTGATGTCGGTTCTTAAGGTGACGGCGGAGCAAATTCACTCGATCGATTCAGCGGGACAATTTGTCGAGTTGTTGAGACGATTGTTACTCGCCGAAGCCCGCGCCAACGAAATTGCCCGCAGTGGTGTGTCGGTGTCGGCTCAAATTACGGTGTCTGACGGCGGCGAGGACGGCCGGATTGAGTGGCAGGACGGCCCCCCTCAGACCGACTACCTCCCGGCGCGGCTCACTATGTTTCAGGCGAAGGCGACGTCGATGCCTCGAAACGCCTGTGCCACGGAGGTCAAACAAGAGGATGGCGCACTGAAGCCAGCAATAAGAGAGACGCTGGAGCGGGGAGGAGCGTACATCGTCTTCTGCACCGACAAGTGCGGACCTAAACAATACAACGAACGCATGCTGGGGATCCGCGACGGTATAAGTAAGGCAACAAACAACTCATTTTCGACAGCTCAAGTGGATTTCTATGATGCTAATAAAATTTCAACATGGGTCAACGAGTACACGACGGTGGCGGTCTGGGTGCTTGCCGAGGTTTTGCATCGCCCAGTCGGAGCGCTTCAATCTTGGGAGAGTTGGAGCCGAAATCCCGATCTCGATGCTGAGCAATACGCGTTCGTTTCTGGCCGCTCAGAGGATGGCACAGTTGATCTTGCGCAAATCCCGCTGACGGTACGAGACCATCTCGCTAGACCACGATCCGTTGCCAGAATTGTTGGCCTCTCGGGCCTCGGAAAGACGCGAGTAGCACTCGAAACGTTCCGGCCGTCCTACGACCGATCAGACATTTCATCAGACGCGACTTCCATCAGTGTCGTCTATACGAATTCGAATGCTGGCTCAGACTACCTGGTGCGCATGTGCCACGACCTGCGGCGCGAACAGCTACCCGGCATCCTCGTGGTCGATGATTGCGATATCGACCTTCACCGGTCTCTGGCCAGGATCGTAGAGCACACCGACAGTAGCCTTAGCCTTCTGACGCTCGACTTTGACCCGACCACAGTCGATGGTGAGCTGTACTACATCAAACTGTCGCCTCTCGATGACGAAGCGATAAAGGGCATTCTAACACAGGCATACCAGTCTCTACCCGAAACCGAGATCCGCCGGATATGCAGCTTTGCACAGGGCTTTCCTCGGATGGCAGTCCTGCTCGGTGATGCTTCGCTGTCGGAGGAAGGGCGGGTCAACACCCTCCGAGACGATGCCGTTCTTCGACGCCTCGTGTGGGGCCGAAGGGCCGAAGACGATACGGGTCAACGGGTCCTGTCGGGAAGCTCGCTCTTCGATGTTCTTGGCGTCGACGGCCAAAGAAGATCAGAACTGGAATTCGTTGCTGAACATGTCTGCGGCGTCGATTGGCGCAGATGCTATGAATGGCTAGAGCACTTCCGAGAAAGGCAAATTGTTCAGCGGCGCGGCGATTTCGTGCAAGTTCTACCGAAACCACTTGCCCTGAGACTCGCCGGCGAGTTTTGGCAGCGCTTACCGCCTGACATTGTACAAAGTTGGTTCGCCGGCGCTATGCCGGAACGATTGCAGCACGCACTGTGCGATCAACTTGCTCTCCTTGATTTTCACCCAAGTGCCCGCGCGATCGTCGAAACCTTGTGCGGTGCCGAAGGCCCTTTCGCCAAACCGGAGGTACTTAACACTGAGGCGGGTTCTCGGTGCTTTCGGTCGCTGGTCGAGACGAACCCGCACGCTACCATGGCGACCCTTGTAAGAGCGTTCGGCTCGGCTTCGCGAGGTGATCTTGCCGGATTGACGGCGGGCCGACGAAACCTCGTTTGGGCCCTGGAGAAGCTTGTATTTCGCAAAGATACTTTTGCTGATGCCGCGAGGCTGCTTCTTGCGTTCGCCGTAGACGAGAACGAGGAATGGGGAAACAACGCAACCAACCAGTTCGTCCACCTCTATCAGCTTCATCTTTCGGGGACCGAAGCAGACGGCGAAGAGAAGCTAGCCGTAATCGACGAGGCTCTTGCATCCGGTGTGCCTCGGGAGGTTGAGATTGCGATCGAAGCCCTAGGTCACGGCCTCACCACGCATCACTTCATGCGCATGGGGGGAAATGAGGTCCAGGGGACGACGACGCGTTTGACCGATTGGAGACCGAACCGACGGGAAGCCTATCATTATTATCGAGAAGTACTTTCTAGGCTCGTCGTTCTGGCCACAGGCAACGGACAATTCGCTCACTCTGCAAGGGGCAAGATTGCTCCAAATCTGCGCGGGCTAATCGGAGCAGGGCTCATCAAGGAGATCGATAGAAGCATAGACCGAATCGTGGCCGCTCATGGTCCGTACTGGCCAGAAGCGCTCGAAGCGATTGCGGACACCCTGCACTTCGATCGGGATCGCCTACATCCCGAGATCGTTGCAAAGACAGAAACCCTTCACGATCGGTTGCTCCCCCAGTCGCTCGACGACCGGCTCAGCTTCTACGTATCTGAACTCCCCTGGGGCTTTCTTAGGCACAGTGACACGGAGGACGATGACGAGCGAGTGATCGTAGAACTCGCTGAGGAATGCGCCGACCAGCCGGAATTGCTATTGGAAAAGCTCGCCACGTTGCTGACTGGGCCGCAGCGGCAATTTTTCCCTTTCGGGAAGCGTTTGGGTGAAGTGTTCCCTGACCCGGGGCGCTTCATAGAACAGTGTCTGTCCGTGCTGGAGGATGAGGACAACCCCAACGTCAACGCAGCCCTTCTTGGCGCATTCATAAAAGGCGTCGAACCCAGCAAGCCAAGCTTGGTTGAGCAAACTTTGGAGACGGTCGCGTCCCGCCCAGCCCTTCACCGTTATCTCGTTGACCTGACACGGTTCACGAACATCAAACCTGCTGACATCCAGCGGATCATCAACGCTTTGAGATCCGGGAATATTGAGCATCGGCAGGTCCAAATCCTTGCCTATGGCTCTGTCCTCAAACCAGTTCCTGCCGCGGAGGTCGATGAACTAATAGAAATGCTCATGGAACCTCGGGGCGAAGCACTATGGACAGCGCTGGAGATCGCGTACTTCTTCGTTCACGGAAAGCCGGATCACTACACAGCACTCCGACCACGCATCCTTCAAATCCTGCTCCAGCCCGGCATGCTCACGGCTGGCAGGCGATCAAACTTGGATGCCCACCATTTCGAAGACTTCGGTAAGAAGCTCCTCACCGACGGAGGCGACAGTTCCGAGCTCGCCCGGCACCTATCGTCCGAGATCGTTGAAATCTGCCGTCTGACGCCGTTTCCGTACAGCCTCGACCACCTCATCGGCACACTGCTCCACGTCTTATTGGAGCACCACGCGGATACGGCTTGGCCCGTTTTCGAGGAGGCGATAGAGAACGCTGACTCGCTCGTGAGATTCCATCTCGACCACATCCTCGGTTCCAAGCGAGCATTTGACGAAAGTACCGGGCCCCTCTTCATACTTAGCGACAAGTTCCTCTTGGAGTGGTGCCGCCGACAACACCGCGCGCCGGTATTTCTGGCGCGGTGCATGCCGCTACTTGAGAATAATGACAACGGCACACCTCGCTGGACCGCACTCGCCTCATCAGTAGTAGACGAATTTGGCCATCGAGAAGACGTTATGACCGCATTGTCCGGAAATATGGGCAGTTTCGGAGCTGTCGGCTCACTCGTCTCCTACTACGAGCGGTTCGAGGCTCCATTGCGCGAGCTAGCATCGCATCGGAAAGACGCCGTCCGCAAGTTCGCGAAGGAAGAACTAGACTCCATTACGCAACTCATCAATCGAGAACGGAAACGTGACGAGGAGCAGAAATTTGGGATCTATTGATCGTGTGATCGGAGCCCCGCTAATCTCTCCAGCTTGTAGAGCATAGTGGTCACTGCATGGAGACCATGCAGTGACCGCTCTGGGTCGGGCTTTCCATTTCCCCGGTCAGCGTTGCTAAGCATTAGTGAAGCTGGGACGCCTGCCGAGATACGCGGATCGCTTGGGTGCTCCAATCATCATGGTCTCTCGCCATGCTTCTTGTTCAGCATTGACCAAGGCCAATTCCCATACGCATCCGATCACTGGCCTAGGATGTGGAGCGATCGGCTGTTGGTTGCCATAGGTCTGACGAAAGAAATGCTGGCAGAGGACGCAACCTTGGATCCACCAATGTGCGGAGATTGACAGACCCATTTCACCAGGATGCACGATGACGAAACCCAAGTCGTTGCTGTCGTCAGTCGCCGCTACCTGCGGTAAGACTTCCGTTTTCAGGACTTCCACGCACCTAGACATCATTTCGTCAGTGACCATTTGGCCCTCGGCGCATAGGCCGTAGATCTTCATTTCCAATGGCCCGACACTGCGGACCCCATGCATTGAGACTGCGCGCGGGCGATACATTTCGACGGGTCTGGCGCTCAATTGCCGTCTCCAACTAGAGGTGATTTCGATAGCGACAGGTATGCATCTGGCCATGCGGAGCGACCGCAGCTTGGCAGGTTGCGCTCAGGTTCCTGGAACATAGGCCCAAGGCTGCAGGTCGTCGAGGCCGGCACTCGCCCAAGCGCGGGACGTTGCTTTGAGTGAAATTGGATAGTTGCGCGGTCTACGAGGTCAACGCCGTAAGACCGTTTAGAGTAGAACCGCCCCTAGGTTTCCAGCGACCGCTATGGGATGTGGGGGGCTTTGCTAACGAGCGGCCGCTATGGGTCGAACGGCTCATAGAGTGTAACCGCTCGGTCTGCCCGACCTTGTGCTCACGGGTCAGTTTCGAGCAGGCAATTATAATGTGATCTGCCTTGCACTGGCGACATGGAGCAATCCATCTGCTGCGAGGCCAACTCGCAATGAGGTGAAGTTGCGGATCCAAAATTGATCCTCGAGATCCTGTTCCTCAAGCGTTGTTGCGACCGCGATGACTTTGGCACCTGCGGCATTGCCGGCCTGGATTCCGGCAGGGGCGTCTTCGAATACGAGACAGTTGGCCGGAGTAACTCCGAGTGCCTCCGCGGCAGCTAAGTAGCCGTCTGGCGCCGGTTTGCCGATCATGACATCCTCAGCCGTGACCATAACCTGCGGCAATGGCAGCCCTGCAGCTGCCATTCGGAGATTTGCCAAATTTCTGTCGGCGGACGTCACCACAGCCCATCGACCGGCGGGTATAGACTTTAGCAGCTTAGTCGCGCCTTCGACCTCTACGATGCCGTCGAAGTCGGCGAGCTCTTCAGCATCTATGCGTGCCGTCTCCTCAGCGATCGAAACACCGGGTGGGGCGAAATCCGCTACTGTCTCAGACGTCCGGCGTCCATGACAGGCAGCTAGCACCTTATCCGCATCGATCCCGTGTCTATCGGCGAAGCGGGTCCACGTTCTCTCGACCACGGCGATCGAGTTTACGAGGGTGCCATCCATGTCGAACAGCAGGGCGTGCACGCGAAAACCTGGGCCGAGTGTCGATTCCATACAGCGTTACTCCGTGCGATCTGTTGCCTGGACCGTGCCGGCTGCGAAGCGTCGAAAACGTGATCAGCAGCAGTCGTCGGCGGCTGGGGTAACACTATTCGGCTCAACTGACACTAGAAGAGTGTCAGGGGCGCAGGTCGCTGATCATGGTGATCAGGTGACCGGCGATGCCCCCGAGCACGTCGATGAGCCAGGCTTGCGGGTCGACGCCAATGAGCTTCGCCGTCTCGATCAGGGTGTAGGAGATGGCCGCCGCTTATGTGCTGATGTGCCTCCGCGAAACGCCCTCGAATTTGGTTAGAGTTTTCCGGGTCTTGGAGTGCTCCTGAAGGAGATCAAGTGACCGCTCAGGGTGGAACGTAGTTTAGACGTCGAAGGACCGCTATGGGTCGACTGTTGAAAAAAAAGTCGGCGTCGGTCCCCAGACGCCACTCTCCCAGCAATTAGGAGTCACGTGACAGGCTGAGAAGTAGGATTGCTGTGCCAAATCTGGCCGTTTCGCCGGAATGTGGCGGGCCTCAGTTGCTGTCGCCTTTTTCAACAGTATCGGTCGACAGGAGATCTGTGTCGCTTAACCGGGCGGGGTTCTCGCGATGCGGCGTGCCATCGCCGCGATCAGATCGGTTCGGGTGACGATCCCGATGAGCTTCCCATAGTCGAGCACCGGCACCGCATC
This sequence comes from Thalassobaculum sp. OXR-137, assembly GCF_034377285.1. Classification (NCBI taxonomy): domain Bacteria; kingdom Pseudomonadati; phylum Pseudomonadota; class Alphaproteobacteria; order Rhodospirillales; family Thalassobaculaceae; genus Thalassobaculum; species Thalassobaculum sp. OXR-137. The sequence goes on from NZ_CP139716.1 coordinate 158,004, forward strand.
GACATCCCGGTCGCACATCATCGCCAGAAGGACGCTCAGCGGGGTCGTGGCCACGGCTCGGGGCACGGTCACACTCATGATATCTCCCGCCAGAACCGGTCTGCCGCGCGCGCGGTCAACCAGCCGCCGCAGGGCGGGTGCGAAGCCGCTATCGAGGCGCAAGGCATCGCCTCGCGCACGGCCGATCAGGTGTACCTGGAAGATCACTCCGAGGAATCGGGTGTCGGAATCGATGACAGGAAGTGACGTGAAGCGGTGACTCTTGAACAGATCCGCGACGTCTCCGAGCGGGGTCGCCAGTCTCACGGTTGTCAGATTCCTGGACATGATGTCGGCGGCGGTCAGCGGACCCGTATGCTGGGTTGCCACCTGAACTTCGGCGGCGCCGATCAGACGGGCAAGATCCTTGACGCCGAGATTGAACGACTGCCGGTAGCGTTCCAGGATGTCGGTCAGGTCCTGCTCAGACAGTTCCAGCCGCTCGGCAGGGTCCGACTCACCGGCGTCCTTCGAGGGCGGATCGTCGAACTGACGGAACGGGTACCGGCGCCCCGTGACCCGCGCGTAGGCGATCGCGACGAGCACCAAGGCGATCGTGCCCGTTGCAATGGGGGCGAGGGCAAACCGGAAGCCTAGCTGCTCCATTGCGTCGGGGCTCATCGCGGCGGTCATGGCGACGGCACCCGCAGGCGGATGGACCGCGCGACAGGCGATTGTGGCGAAGACCGCAAGTCCGACCGACAGCGCTATTCGGGCAACCGGATCGCTCACGACCATACAGACGGATACGGCGACTAGGGCGGCAACGGTATTCCCAACGACCGCGGACCAGGGCTGGGCAAGCGGGCTGTTCGGCACGGCGAACAGGAGCACCGACGTCGCGCCAAGCGGCGCCACGAGGTACAGCCCAACAGCCAGATCGACGGTCGGAGACAAGAGAAACTGGCCAACCAATCCCAAGCCCAGCAAGGCCCCGAACCCAGCCCGGATGGCTTCCGTCGACGACGTGCGGGCTACAACCGGCCCAAGCGCTCGCAGGATACTCAACGCAATTCCTTTTCAGTCCGCGGAAGTGGCGGTCGTCGAGGCAGGGTTGGTTTGATGAAGACCGCCTGACCAGACACCCGGAGGATCGGGCACCGTATTAAATTGGTTCGGTGTGGTCAGTAGAGCGGGAGGCCGTTGTCCTGCAAGGCGTTTCCGTGTCGGATCACCTCTGCGACGTGCAGAGGGTGAGGGGTAAGATCCATGCTCGCTTTATGGCGTAGCCGGGGCTGATTTGCCGATCAGGGTCCGTGCGTACAGCCCAACAAAACCGAGGAAGCCGAGCGACCAGCACAGGCCCGCGAGACGGAGCCCAAGGTGCGGATCGATCAGCCCGGCACCGGCTCCAAGGCGCAGGAGGGTTGCCGTCAAGATCGCGCCGAAGACGATGACCGTGGCCGGTGGCGCGGTTAGGGGCCGACCGGTGTGCCCTCGGGTTGCGCGCACCATGATGGCGATCGGCATCAATCCGAAGGCACCCACGGTCCAGGCATGCAGGGCGGTGGCGGCGTCGATCCAGCCCGGCCGGAAAACGGCCGTGGCGCCAAGCAGGAAGCCGAGCGGGACGAAGAGGTATCCGAGATGCAGAACAGCCAGAAGGGGCTCGCGACGGACAGCGAACGGCGACCAGCGCGCCTGCCGGACCAGATGGCCGAACCCGGCCAAGGCGAGCGCTACCCCGGCCGTCCGCTCCAGCCAGGGAGCTGCGCCCGGCAGCAGGACCCAAAGCACGAGCGCTAGCGCGCCTGCCAGCAGGACCAGCCGGTCCAGGACGCCGAACGGTGCGGGTTCCGCGCCGCTTTCGTTACGCTTCAGCCAATTCGTCGTGAAGTTCGGTGTAACCCGGCCGCCGATCAGCGCGACCAGCATGACCATCACAGCGATCGCGACCCGGGGGGCATACGATGGGTATCCGACCGACGAGCTCTCCAGCAGGAAGCCGATCTCAGCCAGAATCAGCGCAACGATGGCGAGGCCCACGGGCAGGTTCCGCCGGTTCCCGCCGCCGCCGATCTCACGCAGGGCGACGGCAGCGAAGACGACCGGAAACAGCAGCGCCATGCCTCCGGCCTGGAGCAGAGACAATCCGGGCAGGAGCATCGCGCCGCGGCCGAGGATCCACAGCCCTACCAGGAGCGCCAGCGGGGTGCCGACGATCGGTGGCCGCTTTGTCCAGGAGGGCAAAGCGGTCAGCAGGAAGCCAGCCAGGACCGCCCAGAGATAGCCGAACATCAGCTCATGGATATGCCAGGTCAGCGGATCCGTAGGTCCCGGCAGCGCGATCCGGCCCTCATAGAGGCAGATCCACAGTGCCACAGCTGTTGCCGCCCAGAGCGCGGCCAACAGGAAGAACGGCCGGAAGCCCAAGGACAGAAAGGCAAGGCCGCCACCGCCCGATCCTGCGTCGTCGCTCATCGACCGCTCCCGGCCGCGGCCCCGCGCCTGCGCGGCGCGTCTACTGCCACCCTTTGACCCCCGACATGTCGGGAAGTTCGTGGGCGATGCCCTTGTGGCAGTCGATACAGGTCTTCTCGCCGGAGACCAGAAGCGCCTGGTGCGCATCCGCCGCGCGCGGGCTCTGACGTGTGAAGTCCATCGACTCCTCGCTGTGGCAGTTGCGGCATTCCAGCGAGTCGTTGGTCTTCAGCCGGTGCCACTCGTGCTTCGCCAGCCGCAGCCGCTCCTCCAGAAACTTGTCACGGGTGTTGATGGTGCCGAAGATCGCCCCCCAGACTTCCTTGGAGGCCTGCATCTTGCGGGCAATCTTGTCGGTCCACTCGTGCGGCACGTGGCAGTCGGGGCAGGTCGCCCGCACGCCCGAGGGGTTGGTGAAGTGCACGGTCGTCTGCAGCTCCGCATAGACGTTGTCGCGCATCTCGTGGCAGCCGATGCAGAAGGTCTCCGTGTTGGTCGCCTCCAGCGCCGTATTGAAACCGCCCCAGAATACGATTCCGGCCAGGAAGCCACCGACCGTGAGGGTACCGAGGCTGAGATGGACTGCCGGGCGGCTGAGGGTCCGCCAGTAAGTCCGCAGCAGTGTCAGTAGCTTGCGCATCGCCGGCCGCCTACTGTCTTCCGGTGGGGTTGATCAGAGAGTCGATATCGACGAAGTCGTTCTCGACCGGAGGACGGGCGTCGACCTGCGGGACATGGCACTGGTTGCAGAAGTAGCGCCGGGGCGAGACCGTCGCCAGAAACTGGCCCTCCCGATCCATGAAATGGGTGATGCTGACCATCGGCGCGCCGCTTTCGCCGGTGCGGGCTCGGGCATGGCAGGACAGGCACTGGTTGGCGTTGCGGTCCACCTGATAGCCGTCGATGTGATGCGGAATGGTCGGCGGCTGTTCTGGATAGTTCCGCACCCGGCGCATGGCGCCGTCCTCGATCCGGGGCATCCGGGGCGAGTCGCTGTTGTCGGCCAGTGGCGCGGTACCGCGCAGACCCGCCACCTCCGGCGGCCGGGTTTCCTGGGTCAGGGCGACCGAGGTCAACCCGGCGAGGATAAGGGCGGCGGCGGCCAGGATTTGCAGCATGGTTCCCTCCCGATCCCTATGTCAGACCTTCTCGATGCGGACAGCGCATTTCTTGAAGTCCGTCTGCTTCGAGATCGGGTCGGTGGCGTCGAGCGTCACCTTGTTGATGAGCTGGCTGGCATCGAACCAGGGCACGAAGACCAGACCCTGCGGCGGTCGGTTGCGCCCCCGGGTCTCGACCCGGGTCCGCATGCGGCCGCGGCGGGAGATCACCGCGATCTCGTCGCCGCGGCGCAGGTTCATGGAACGGGCGTCCTCTGGGTGCATGTAGCAGACCGCATCCGGCACCGCCTTGTAGAGCTCCGGCACGCGTTGGGTCATCGATCCGGAGTGCCAGTGCTCCAGCACCCGACCGGTCGACAGCCAGAACGGATACTCCTCGTTGGGACTTTCCGCCGGCGGCTCGTAGGGCAGAGCGAAGATCCGCGCCCGGCCGTCCTTGTGGCCGTAGAACTCCACGCCCGCCCCGGCGGTGACATAAGGGTCGTGGCCCTCGCGGTAGCGCCACCGCGTCTCCTGCCCGTCCACCACGGGCCAGCGCAGGCCGCGCGCGGCGTGATAGGCGTCGAACGGTGCCAGGTCGTGACCGTGATGACGCCCGAACGCGGCATATTCCTCGAACAGGCCCTTTTGGATGTAGAAGCCGAACGCCTCGGCCTCCCGGTTGGCGTAGTCGTCGGCGGTCTCCTCCAGCGGATACCGGTCCACCTGCCCGTTGGCGAAGAGCACGTCGTAGAGGGTCTTGTCCCGGTACTCGGGCATCTGGGAGAGCAGTTCCTCCGGCCAGACCTCGTCCACACGGAACCGCTTGGAGAACTCGACAAGCTGCCAGAGGTCGGAGCGGGATTCCCCGGGCGCGTCGACGAGCTGGTGCCAAAACTGGGTGCGGCGCTCGGCATTGCCGTAGGCGCCCTCCTTCTCCACCCACATGGCGGTGGGCAGGATCAGGTCGGCAGCCTCGCAGGTGACCGTCGGATAGGCGTCGGACACGACGATGAAGTTCTCCGGGTTGCGGTACCCCGGCAGGGTCTCCTCCATCATGTTGGGTGCCGCCTGCATGTTATTGTTGACCTGCACCCAGTAGGCGTTGAGCTCGCCGTCCTTGAGCTTCCGGTTCTGCAGAACCGCGTGATAGCCCGGCTTGTCCGGAATAGTCCCGGCCGGCAGCTTCCAGATTTTCTCGGCTGTCGCGCGGTGCTCCGGATTGGTGACGACCAGATCGGCCGGCAGGCGATGGGAAAAGGTCCCGACCTCGCGGGCGGTGCCGCAGGCCGACGGTTGACCGGTCAGCGAGAACGGGCTGTTCCCGGGCTCGGCGATCTTTCCGGTAAGCAGGTGGATGTTGTAGATCAGGTTGTTGGCCCAGACGCCGCGGGTGTGCTGGTTGAAGCCCATGGTCCAGAACGACGTCACCTTGACCGCCGGATCGGCGTAGAGCTCGGCCATTTCCAGCAGCCGTTCCTTCGGCACCCCGGACATCTCATATGCCTTGTCCAGGGTGTATTCGGAGACGAATTCGGCGAATTCGTCGAAGGTCATGGCCGTGGAGCCGCCGACGGCGTTGGCGTTCTTGGCGGCCATTTCCAACGGATGCTCCGGGCGCAGGCCGTAGCCGATATCCGTATTGCCGCGCCGGAAGATCGTGTGCTTGTCCACGAAATCTCGGTTCACGCGGCCGGTCTGGATGATGTGGTTGGCGATGAAGTTGAGCAGCACCAGATCGGAATGCGGCTTGAACACCATCGCGATGTCGGCGAGGTCGAAGCAGCGGTGCTCGAAGGTCGACAGGACACCGACCTTCACATGGGGCGCGCTGAGCCGGCGGTCGGTCACCCGGGTCCACAGGATCGGGTGCATCTCCGCCATGTTCGAGCCCCACAGGAAGAAGGCATCCGCCGCCTCGATGTCGTCGTAGCAGCCCATCGGCTCGTCCATGCCGAAGGTGCGCATGAAGCCTCCGACCGCCGAGGCCATGCAGTGACGGGCATTGGGATCGATATTGTTGGAGCGGAAGCCGGCCTTGAAGAGCTTGGAGGCGGCGTATCCCTCCCAGACGGTCCACTGGCCGGAGCCGAACATGCCGACCGCGGTCGGGCCCTTCTCGGCGAGGGTCTTCTTGAACTTCTCCGCCATGATGTCGAAGGCCTGATCCCAGCTCACCGGAGTGAAACTGCCGTCCTTGGCGTATTTGCCGTCGCGCATCCGCAGCAGCGGCTGCGTGAGGCGATCCCGGCCGTACATGATCTTCGACAGGAAATAGCCCTTCACGCAGTTCAGGCCGCGATTTACCTCGGCCTTTGCGTCGCCGTGGGTGGCCACCACCCGGTTGTTCTTGGTGGCGACCATCACCGAACAGCCGGTCCCGCAGAACCGGCACGGCGCCTTTGACCATTTCAGGTCGGTCTGCGACCGGTCGGTGACCAGGTTCTGGGCCGCGGCGGGAGCCGGCAGTCCCGCGGCAGCGGTCGCAGCCAGCAGCGCCTGAGCCTTCAGAACGTCCCGTCTGCTCGTCTTACGCTCGCTCATCGTTCACTCCCTCAGCATTAGCCTTCCCGGCATCCGCGGTCGGCGCGGGCGGACCGGTCTCCCCGTCGATGCCGTGGAAAACCAGATTGCAGCTCAGCACGCCGGCAAGCCCGGTAAACCGGTGGGCCAGATCGGCGATCGTCCCCTGATCGGGGCTCTCCAGCATGGCGATCAGGGTGCCGGTCGGGTGCGTGATTGGGACCTCCACCCCGGGCTCGGCCCCGATCGTCGCGGCCAACGCCTCCAGGGCGTTTGGGCGACACTGGATCAGAAGGCTGGCGATGTGGCATTCGGCGCTCATGCGGCCTCCGCCTGCAGGGTGAGGGCGTCCGCCGGGCAGGGGGTGGCGCAGGCGCCGCAGCCGGTACACCGGTCGGGGTCGAGCTCCGGGTGCGGCGGCCCGCCCAATCGCGGGCGGAACCGCACGGCGGTCTCGCCGCAGGCATCCCGGCAGACCTCGCAATGCACCCCGGCGACGGCGAGGCAGCGCGTCTCGGAGATCACGGCCCGCGTGGTCCAGGGCGGATCGCGGTCCGGCTCGAAAACCTCGGACCGGCAGGCAACGGCACAGGCGCCGCAGAAGGTGCATTCGCCGGAGCCGGCGCCGAAGTCGACCTCCGGGAAGCTGCCCTCGCCGGTGATCAGGATCTGTTCGGGACAGGCGCGCAGACAGTCGCCGCACCGGGTGCAGGCGTCGAGCACACGTCCGTCGTCGGTCCAGGGTGGTCGCAGTGGCTCAGGCCTCGTGTCCGCCCGGCCCGCAAGGAAGGCGCCTCGCAGGAAGGCACGCCGCGCCCGGTCGGGCCCGGCCGGCTGCGCGGGCGTCGATGTCCTGGAGCGGCTCATCCCGCGGGCGGCCCCGGCGGCCCCAGAATCATCTGCGAGATCCAGACGACGAAGCCGTAGGCTCCGACGAATCCGACGGCCAGCCCCGGGAAAACGAGGAAGGTGGTCACCAGAAACGCCGTGATCTCGCGGCTGCTGGTTGCCGGCGGCTCCGCTCGCCCGGCGCTGCTCTCAAGGTCGGTTTTCAACCCGAGCCCTCCCTGGTCGCGTGGCTCTTGTTCTTTCGGCGATAACACGCCGTTTGTTGATGCAGACCTTACGCCTGCGGCGGCGCACTCGCCTTGACTTTGGTCAAGTGGATCGATTTCCTGGCGGTCTCACCGAGCCACAGGTCGCTGCATTCATGCTTGCCGCCGACGATCTCAGGGCCGCGACACTGTTCTCCCGTCTTTCCGATCGCGAGATCGACGCCCTGATTCCGATCGTCCGGGAACAGACGCTGGCCAAGGGGACCCCGCTGTTCCACGAGGGCGAGCCGATGGACCGCCTGTATCTCGTGATCAGCGGCTGGGTGACCCTGTTCCGCGACACCAACACGGGTCAGCGTGTCGTCATCCGGGTCTTCGGGCCGGGAGAAACCCTGGCCGAGGCGGCCCTGTTCCTGGACAGCACGTTTCCGGCCAGCGGCGAAGTGGCGGAGGATGCGCGGCTGGTCTCCATCGATGGCGCGGCCTTCGAGCGTCTGTTGGCCGCCTCTCCCCGGGTGGCCACGGGCATGATCGCGTCCCTGGCCATGCACTTGCGCGCCCTGACGACCGAAGTCGAACAGTTGAAGACCCGCACCGCCACGGAGCGGATCGCCGCCTTTCTGCTGACGTGTTGCCCGGACAGGCGGAAGGCGCGCTCGACCTTCGAGCTACCCTACGACAAGAGCCTGATCGCCCAGCGCCTTGGCATGCAGCCGGAGAGCCTCTCCCGAAATCTGGCGAAGCTCGGCTGCCATGGGATCTCGATCGACCGCAACCGGGTCACGATCGACGATCCAAAGGCCCTGGAGAATGCGCTGGGCTCGGGCACTTTAGGACGCCTCTCGTCGGGTTAGCCATATTTGGATGGATTGGCTGATCCAGGCACCGATGTTCGTGTTTTGAGCGATTGTATGTTCCAACATTCCGTTACGTTGAACGTCCACTTTGGGCTGAACGTCTCATAGACCTCCAACGTCCGCTATGGGTCGATCCCGACGATCTGGTTGTCGCCAAACCCGTCCTGTTTAGCGCTTATAAAGTTCTATAAAAACAGTACCTTGATCAATCTAATGCGCGATATGGAACTATTATCGCGCACTTGGGAAAACCACCGTCACGTCGGTGAAACGAGCTGAAATCGGCTCGGATAGGCACAGTCGGTAGGCTGGGAGGGCAGGGGAGGGGGCTGCAGTCCAAGCTACACTACCCCTCGGTCCCAACCGATGGCGGGAGACCCTGGATGAAACGCCCGAGCTTCATAAGTATGATGCTCAGGGTATCCGTTGAAAGGAGGCGCCATGCCTGCCGTCGAGCGAATGACCATCACCATGCCAACCGAGCTGGCCGATGTTCTCCGACAGACTGTCGCCGGCGGCGAGTACGCCTCGGCCAGCGAGGTCGTGCGCGAGGCGCTGCGGGAATGGACCCACAACCGCAATGACGAACGCCGCGACCTGGAGGCTCTGCGGGCGGCGATCAAGAAGGGGCTGGATAGTGGACCAGGTATCCCGGCCGATAAGGTGCTGGCAGAACTGCGCACGCGCTACGCCACGAAGGCCTGATCATGCATCGCCTGGTGGTTCTGCCCGCAGCGCGGGACGATCTGCTTGAGATCGGCGACTTCATCGCCCAAGACAATCCACGGCGCGCCGCGTCTTACATCTCCGAGCTCGAACAGGGGTTTCCTTACCAGATTCCCTCAAAGTACCGGTAGGAAGTGGCTTTGATTTCAATGGCTTACAAGCGTGAGTGGATTCGTGTTTTTCGTGATCTCAACGGGTTAGAGGCAGTTCCTATTCCTGGGGACTCGGCAGAGAGATCCATCCGACGCTTCTTCGCCGATACGGGGTACCGTGATAGATAGAAAGCTCAGTGTGTTTTGAAATCAAACAGTTACAGAACGCCCGCGCTAGAACGCCTTGTTCTATAAGGGTTCTCTAAGCGGCACTTTTTGCAGGATTGGCACGGGAACCCCCGAACGGGCAGCCACGGCGATCATAGTGCGGGTTGCCTGCAATTGGGCCCCCAAAAGCTCTGAAAACTGGATACCAGCTTGTTCAGCGCATGCCCATCGTCCATCCGGTTGGCTCGAGCGCTTTGGCACCTGAGTGAAGCGGCGGGGCCTCTACCTTCGGAACGAATCGGAGACGCGATGATGGCTGGGGATTGGCGGCAAGCCATGATGAGACGAGCCGTTCGCGGTGATCTTCGAGACCGCGTGATCCAGCTGGTCGAGGGGGGACATGCCTAGCCGGGCGCAGCTTCGGGAGCATTCCAAAACCGGAACAGAAATAACTTCTGAGCGAGGATATTACGGGGAGCAGGTCATTGATGCTCGGGTCATACCAATAGGCTGAGTAGATGCAGGTCAGCGGTAGCGTCCGTAAGATTTGGTGGTCGGTGACAACGCTCTGAATTGTGAATTCCGGTGACCGGCCTAGGCAACCAAATGAGATATGGGTCGGGCGGACCGGCGGCCCCATCGAAGCAGCCCGTCGCTCGGGAGCCGGTCCACCAATTTCTAGAGCTGAATCCTGATGAACCGATCAGTGAGAAACATAACGCGAACGTTTATCTCACGGCACGCTAGAAGTGCTGGCACGTTAGCAGAATCAGCAGTTCAAAAGATCCTAATATATTAACATAAACCGAATAATTAAGAGACTTTGTATTCCAATCGGCGGAAAGCCCAAAACAAAAGCACTCTTCAAAGAGATAAGTAAACTGCAACCCTATCGGGTTCACGCAATCGTGCGGCTTATTGTCTTGTGCGTCATGGCATTTGCCGCGAACTATGAGCCAATCAATAGGAGATAGTCATAGAGGCTGAAGTACACTTATGCCGTTCACGCCGATCACCCGCCGTACGGCTCTTTCATTGCCGTTCTTCGCGCCATACTTGCCGATACTTGCAGGTCCGGCGACCGCTGACGCTCCACCCTCCCTCATGGGTCTTGGTGGGCAGTATACAATTGTTCGTCCAACTCGAGATGTAGGATCGGTACCGATCCGAACAGTCACCGGCGACATTGTCGAGATCCGACGCTTCGCCGGGCAGGTTGTGCTCCTCAACTTCTGGGCGACATGGTGTGCGCCTTGCGCTTGGGAGATGCCGTCTCTCGACCAGTTGGCGGCGCGCCAAGATGCAGATCTCGTTGTCTTACCAGTGTCGTTGAACGGGGAGGGTAGCCTTGCCGTCGCCAATTTCTACCACGAGCGTCGGCTGTTCAATCTAGCGATGTATTTCAATATTGAAAACCAGACGACCTATGGTCGCGGCAACTTGGAGGACGGATCAGGCTTCGCGCTGTACGGGCTACCGATTAGCTACGTCATAGACAAGGCGTCCCGGGTGCGTGGTTATATCATCGGCGCGGTCGAGTGGAACTCCGACGAAGCGGCGGCACTGCTACGCTACTACACCACTGAGGCATAAGGCTAACAGCCGACGCCGACCACTGCAGTGACTTAGGTCACCCCAATCCCCTCCGACTTCCAGGGAACAGCCCGAATCCCATGAAACATTTACCCGCTGCATGTCGAATTTGATTTCGTCGGAGCGTCGCGGCCGACCCGCCGGCGAGGAGCCCATAAATGCCAAGGCCCAGATGGACAGGCAGATGAAGCAAACGCTGGAACCGGGCACATCATGGGCACCAAGGCATGGAAGTGACGGCCAGCCTCGCCAAGAGACTGGCGTCTCTGCCTTCACGCAAGTGATGTCGGATCTGGAGCGACTCCTGTTTGGTCCTCCAGCACCTCTCGATGTCACGCGTCGTAGTCGTTTGGCAATCGATCAGATGAACCGATCCAGTGAGATTCTCGTTGGCGGTTTGCAGGTCATTGCGATTCTGGTGTTCGGGTTCGTC
>NZ_CP139717.1 GCF_034377285.1 Thalassobaculum sp. OXR-137
GGGCGGCCGATCTGTCGCTGGTTTTAGGATTTCCGCGACAGATGGAGCCTTGGGGTAAGTAACGGCCTCAAAGCTCAGTCGGGCCTGAACTGCTCTCCGTTAGAGACGTTAGAGCCTCTATTACACGGCATTCTGATACGCGGCCACGTCTGCACTCGGTGACCATGTGGTTCAGCTCGTCGCGTAATTTGAGCAGGCGAGCGATTCGACTTTCAACCGCCTCAAGCTGGGCCTGTGCAATGCGGCTCGCGTCGTCACACGACGCCTCGGGCTGCTCCTGCAAGGCTAGCAGCTCCCGAATACTCGACAAGTCGAAACCAAGATCGCGGGCATGACGGACGAAACCTAGACGCCTAGCATCGACGGGGCTGTAAGTGCGCCGTCCGTTCGACTGGCGGGCAGGTTTCGGCAAGACCCCGATGCGCTCGTAATAGCGGATCGTCTCGATATTCACGCCGGCTCGTCGAGATAAGTCACCAATCTGCATTTTTTGCTTGCTCCTGTAGTAACTACAGGATGTAGCACGGCGTCACTAAAATTTCGAGGATAGACACATGGCCGCCGCCGCAACCGACACCATCCGCTATCACGTCACCGGCATGGACTGTTCATCCTGCGCGGCAAAAATCGAGGGCGCAGCCCGCACGGTCGAAGGTGTTGCCGATGTAAAAGTGTCGATTGCCTCGCAGATTATGACGCTCGAAATCGATGACCCTGCCCGGCGTCTTCCGATGCTAGAAACCGCCGTGACAAACCTCGGCTACCAACTCGACCGCGTCGTCGCAGAGGGTAACGATCATATTCCCAACCTGTCGCATGTGACCCCTGCCTATAAGCGAGCGCTCTGGATCGTGGTGCTACTCAATGCCGGATACGGCATCATCCAGATTGGCGGTTCCATCATTTCTGGGTCGCAAGCCCTACAGGCCGACGCCCTCGACTTCATTGGCGATGGTCTGATTTCTTTCCTTGGGCTGATCGCCGTGGGCTGGGGCCTTGCGGCTCGCGCCAAGGCGGCCTTGCTTCAGGGTATCTTTCTGGCCCTGCTCGGCCTCGGGGTAATAGGTTCGACCGCCTACCGGGTCTTTGTCGAACATGAGCCACAAACCCTGCTCATGGGTAGCTTTGCCCTTGTCGCGTTCGTCGTCAACGTGCTGGCGGCCGTGGTGCTGATCCCGCACCGTAAGGGCGATGCCAATATGCGGGCCGTATGGCTGTTTTCCCGCAATGATGCCATTGGCAATCTCGCCGTGATCGCGGCGGCCGCGCTCGTCTGGTGGCTCAACAATCCATGGCCTGATTTGCTGATGGCTTTCGTCGTGGCGGCCCTATTCCTGCAATCGGCCTGGTCGATTATCAAGGACGCACGTTCTGATCTGGAACAGGCAAGCCGGGCGTGAAGGTTGCCCTTGCCGCATTGATGATGGCTACAGGGGCTGCGCTCGATCTGGCGACAAAGGCTTGGGCGCGGAGCAGCCTCGAACCCTACGGCCCCGCGTCGGACTTCCTGCCTTTCGTTTCGCTGCGTCTGACCTTTAATGAAGGTGTATCCTTTTCTATGCTCGCGTTCGAGGGAGAGAGCGGCCAAGCCCTCTTGCTCGGGGCAACGGGACTGCTGACGCTTATCATGGCAGGGTGGGCCTATCGTTCGCGTGGGTGGCAACGGGTGGCCTTATCGCTCGTCACCGCCGGGGCGATGGGCAACCTGTTCGACCGTGCGGCACGGGGCACTGTGACAGATTTCCTCGGCCTTCATTTCGGGGATTGGCACCCCTTTGTGTTCAACCTTGCGGACGTATGGATTTCGGCTGGAGCATGCGTTCTTCTGGCTGCTTCACTGGCCCAAGGAAAGAAAAACTCAGCTATTTCATAATGGTATTTATCGCTTCTACGTAGGCAGGCGGGCGTAAAGACTACTGCGCCGGCGCTGTCGGCGCTTTCACTGTAATCGTGCATCGCTGATCCGCGCCGGCCGTGCGCGCGGCCTCGGCGCATTGCCCGATCGCCTCGGCGTTGTCGCGCACGAGCTGCGAGGAATCGGCCACGCCGCGCCAGCTTAGGGGATCGGCCACCCGCATCATGGTGACGCCGGCGTTCCATCGGTCCTGACCTATGACGGTCGCCGCAACATGGGTGTCGGCCGAGAAGGGCAGGAAGCGCGGCAACAGCAAAATCAGGAATATGCCGACGAACAGCCCGACAAGGCCGGCCATCCACATGCGGAAATCCTGATTTTTCCGGTCGTAGGCGCTTTTCGTGTGGGCGGCGAGGTTCCGGCCGGCGCGCTCGAGGTCGGACGCCTGCCGTTCGAGCTGCTGCGCGGCGGTGCGTATCAGGGCCTCGCCGCTGCGCTCGAGCGCGGCCGCATAGTGCTGCGCCCCCTGCTTGAGAATGGGGGACTGCTCGACGCCGTGCATCCGCTCCGCAACAGTATCGAGCGCCTGCACGAGCTGGGCGAGCTGGGGCTTGTAATCGGTCTGCGGCTCGATCTTGTCGAGCTGGTCGAAAGCCGCTTCCAGCCCGCGCCGCATCACGGTCATTTCCGCGCCGATCTGCGCGCCCTGCGTCTCGATCGTGCGCCGGAGCGCGTCGAAGGCTGCGGCCGGGTCGCCGGCGTCCTCGTCCAGTGTTTCCGGCTCGATTCCTTCCCTGTCGTCGTCCAGTTCCGCCATGATCTCCCTGCCTACATTCCCAAACCGATGCCCCGGCTAATCTGCCGGCTGCGTGTCATTTCCTCTTGCAGCTCGCGGGCGATACTCTGGCCCCGGCGCAGCTCCTGCCCGATTCCAAGCTCCCGGCTGCGATTGCGCACGAGGGATTCCGCCTGCGGATCGCGTTCAAGGCTCTTGGCAAGGCCGCTCATCTGGTTTTCGACCTTGGCGCGGGTGTCGTCGTGTTGCCAGCCGCGAAGCTCTCGGCGCTGGCCCTGTAGCTCCTGCCAGCGGTTCACGAACCGCTCGGCCCTGACATTGGGGTCTTGCAGCGCGGCGTTTTCGCGCTTCATCCCGTCGATGACATGGGCGACACGCTCCCGGCCGGAAAGCTCGGTCATGGCGCGCGCCGTTGCCGGGTCGTTTTCCAGCGTCGAGCGCATCAAATCTTTCATGCCGGCCTGCACCTGGTCGAGCTGCTGGCCGGCAGCGCCCATTTCCTGCCGCTGCATGTCGAGGACCGGCAGGCCCTCGCGCCGGTGCTGGTCGATCGACTGATAGGCCCGCGCATAGCGGTCAACGGCCTGCTCAAGCGGCGACTGCCCCCGCGCCCGCTCGGCCAGCCGGTCGGGCGCCGGCGCCTGCCGCAAGCTCCCCTCCCTTTCCGGCCGCTCTGTGCGCTCCTGCGAGGGCGCAGAACGCGCATTGAGCTTGAGGCCGGCGAACATGCCGCGCCGCTGCTTCTCGGCCTGCTGCGGCCGTTTCTGGTCGATCTGCAGGCCGTCCTCGCCGGCGCGATCCTGCTGCGGCCCCTCGACCGCCGCGCCGCGCCCGAGTTTCAGGCCCTCGAACGGATTGCGGCGCTGTTGCCGATCGCCGACGAGATCCGCGCGCGGATCTGCACGAAGATCCTGCGCGAGATCTCGGCCGACTTTTTGCGAGGATCTCGGCGCACGGTCCTCGATCCGCTCCCGCTCGCCGGGGTGCCGCTCGGCCGTCGACTCCCTGTCCGGACGTAGCCCGGCATGTTCGGCCGGAATCTCGATCTCGCTGCGGACGCCCATTTGCTCGGCAATCCCGCGCCGCTCGGCAAAGTCGCGGGTATAATCGAGCGTCGTTTCCTTCACGCCCGACCGGGACAGGCGGCGTTCAAGCTGGTCATAGGCCAGCTCGCCGGCGTCCTGAACCTTCCATGTGTTGCGGTGCGTCTGTGTGCCATCCGGCAAGGTGACAGGGGTGGAACCTTCATGTTGAAGGCCGATCTTCTCCCCGATCTCCGGCGCGGCCTCCTTCATGGCGCGCTCAAGATCGACGCCCCATAGGGTGCGCTGCTCGCCCTTGTCGTTTTCCAGCGTCACAAAATAGCTGTCGGACTTTTGCGGGTCGTGCTCATAGGGCGCGGCCCCATACTCGACCAGGCGGCCGGCATTGGTGAACTCGTCCTGGGCGGCGTAGAGCTGCACGCTGTCGCGATGCCGGGTCATGGCGACATAGGTTAGATGCCGGTCCATCGTCCCCGACGCCATCACATAGGCACGGTCGACCGTCGCGCCCTGATTTTTGTGAATCGTCGTCGCATAACCGTGGTCGATCGCCTGATAGTCGCCCATCGGCACGGAAACGCTATCGCCGCCCCGGCCGTCGAGCTGCGCGACGATCCGGCCGGCCTCGACATGCTCGACCGTGCCTAGCATCCCGTTTTTCACGCCAAGGTCGCGGTTGTTCTCCAAGAACACGATGCGGTCGCCCGGCGCGAACTCCCGCTTGCCGTCATTGGTCTGGAAGGTCAGCGCGCCGGCGTCCGAGCCCACGGCGGGCACGTTGCCCTGCGCCAGCTCGCCCCGGTCCTGTAGCTCCGTCCGGATCGCGTCATTGATGGCGCGCACATCGGCCCGGCGATGCGCCATCGCAACCCGGGTGCCGTCCGGACGCTCATCGCGATCGGCAAGGTAATCGCGCACGATCTCGCCCCGCGCGTCCTCGCCCGTCTCGGCAAAGCTGATACTGCCATGATCCCGGTAGGCCGCCAGCCCCTCGGCCGTCCGGTGCGTGGCGAAGTCAACGGAAGCCTCCCGCTGCCAGTCCACGCGCTGCCGGCGAATCTCCGAAAGCTCGGCATGGCCGATTTCCTCCGTGATCGCCCGGAACGGTGCGCCGGCCCCGATTGCTTGCAACTGCTCATGGTCCCCGACTAGGACGATCTTCGCCCCGCGCGCCTCGGCCTCGGTGACGAACTGGGAGAGCTGGCGGCTCCCGACCATGCCGGCCTCGTCGATCACGAACACATCGCCGCGGCCGAGCTGGTGACGATCGTTCTCCCAACCGCGGGACCATGACGCCAGTGTGCGGCTCTGGATGCCGGAAGATTCCTCCAACCCCTCGGCCGCCTTGCCCGACAGGGCCGCGCCGTGGACCTGATAGCCCTCGGCCTCCCATGCCTCGCGCGCCGCCGCGAGCATGGTGGACTTGCCAGCGCCGGCATAACCGACAACGGCCGCGATCCGCTCCGGCCCGGTGATATGCTCGATCGCCCGGCGCTGCTCGTCCGAAAGCCGCGCCGTCATGTCGCCGGCGCTCCGCTGAATGGCGGCGTCCTGTCGATCTATGGCGCGCTCGACATGCCGGCGATCGACACCATGCGATTGTGCCGCGTGCATCCGCTCGGCCGACGCCACCATGCCGGATTCGATCTCGACCATTTCGCGGGTTGAGAACCGTGCAAGCTCGATCTCGCCCGTTGCATGGTCCCCCACTACGTGGGCGCGCTCGGGCTGCAACTCGACCAGTGCCGGCGAGGCCATCACCTTCGCAAACGCGCTTTGAAACTCCTGCGGGTCGTCGTTGATGTAGCGATGCAGCGCCCGCGCCACGTCGCGCCGGTCGAACACGCTCTTTTCGCTGGTGATGATCGTGAGAACCTGCTCGGGCTTCTCGCGGATCAGCTCGGCATTGCGCCGGGCCGCATCCTCGTCCAACCGCGACCGCGACACGTCGAGGCCGCGCCGCTCCATCTGCGAGGCATGGACGCCCATATGCTCGGTCGGCGCGATCTCAAGCCCGCGCTCCATGTGCGAACGATGGTCGATGCGAATATCAAGCCCGGCCATCGCCAGCCGCTCATTGGCGATCCCCTCCCACCTCTGGCGAAGGTCGCGAAGCTGCATGTCGGTCGTCGGCAGGTCGTTCGCCAAGAGCCATTTGTTTTCGCGCTCAAGATAGGTCTTGTCGCCTAAGCCATCCTCCGTCACCTGCCGCGTGGTCATCATCACATGGGCATGATGATTGCGAACGTCGCTGGCGTCATGCGGCGCATGGATCGCAAAATCCACCGCCGCGCCATAACGGTTCGCCAGCTCCTGCGCGAACTCGCGTGTTACCTCTAGCCGCTGCTCGGCCGAAAGCTCATGTGGCAAGGCAATCTCGAACTCCCGCGCGACGCGGGCGTCCTTCCGCTTTTCGGCAAACTCGGCGGCATTCCACAAATCCGACCGATCGCGCGCCCAATCGGCAGAGACACCTTGCGGCAAGACGATCTCCGCATGTTCCACGCCCTGCTTGGCCGTGTAGTCATGCGTGATCCCGTCGCGCTCGTTGGTCAGCTTTTCCCCGGCACGATAGGCCATCGAAGCGACGGCGCTACGGCCCTTCGTCCTCGAAACTGGCTTCATGCTCAAATGATAGATCGCCAAGCAACAAGCTCCAATACCGTTTCAGTCTTTCCCGCCAGCCTTCTAGCTGGCGGCGCGCTGAGTTACGCAGTAACTCGTAAGTGCGCCCTTCTCAACTCAATCGCTTCGCTCTTTCGTCGTTCGGTGTGGCGCTTGCGGCAACGTCGACGCAATAAACTGAGGCCGCGATTGTGCTGCAAGACCGGCGAATTTTCAAGCAAAACAGCCAAACAACTGGAAATCACGACCGGGAATGATACTCTTGGCAAGCGAACGGAAAAGGAGATTGAGGCATGGCGCGCAAAACGATCGAAGAACGTCTAGCCCAACTGGATGCGCAGCGCGCCGCGCTCAAGGCCCGGCTGTCTAAGCAGGAACGCGCCAACGATACACGCCGCAAGGTGCTGCTCGGCGCGCTCGTCCTGCATCGGCTCGAAAACTCCAATGATCCAGATTTCACCAAGCGGCTCGGTGACTGGCTCCGTCGAGAACTGCCCGGATTCCTGACACGCGACGGCGATAAGGAACTCTTTGCCGATCTACTCGGCAAGGCGGCCGACACGCAAACGGCAGGGAGCGCCGGGGAAGCCAGCTCATGAATCAGGCGACACTTGCATGGGCCGCGTTCAAGAACATGCTGCGCGCTGCCGCTCGCGATCCGGTATGGGCCTTGGTCCGGGTCATTTTATCGCCGATCCGGGGCGGTCAATATCTGCTGCAAGTCGGCGTGTTCATTCTGTTTATGGCGCTCGTTCTCGCCGCCATTGCCAACGGCATCCCGCAAGAATGGTGGATCGCCAGAACGATTGCCGGCCTGTTCGTCATCGCCGTCTTTCTCATCATGGTATTTCGTGCCCTCACCAATCCCATGATTGAGCATTTCGGGGACATGGAAGGCGAAACCCACGGCTCGGCCCGCTTCGCCACCAACAAGGAAGTGGCTCCCCTCACCCGCGCCGATACCGGCCTGCTGATCGGCCGCGATCCGAAATCAAAGCGGCCCCTGCGCTATGACGGCCCGGCCCATCTGCTGACCATGGCACCGACGCGCACCGGCAAAGGCGTGGGAACCATCATCCCCAATCTGCTCACCGCCGACCGCTCCGTGATCTGCATCGACCCCAAGGGCGAGAATGCCAAAATCGCCGGCCGCGCCCGCCAGCAATTCGGCCCGGTCCACGTCCTCGACCCCTTCGGCGTCACCGGCAGGGCCTCGGCCGCCTTCAATCCTCTCGACCAGCTCGACCCGGCCGGCCTCGATGTCGCGGAAGACGCAAGCACCTTGGCCGACGCCCTCGTGTTCGATGAACCGGGCATGGCCGGCGAAGCGCATTGGAACGAGGAAGCCAAGGCGCTCGTTGCCGGCCTGATCCTCCACATTGCCGCCAGCGAGCCGCGCGACAGGCGAAACCTCGCCACCCTCCGCGAAGCCCTCACCCTCGCCCCTGAAGCCTTCGCGGCGCTTCTGAAGGACATGCAGGCATCAACGGCCGCCGGCGGCCTGATCGCCCGCGCCGCAAACCGCCACCTCGGCAAATCCGACCGTGAGGCCGCCGGCGTCCTCTCGGCCGCGCAGCGCCATACCCATTTTCTCGACAGCCCGCGCATGGTCGCCGTCCTCGGCCGATCGGATTTCCGCTTTGCCGATCTTCCGCGTAGAGCCCTTTGATGGTGGCGACGGCGGAAAGCAACGGATCGTGCCGTCGCTGCGAGCGAAAGGTGAACGTCTGGAGAAAGGCGCCGGCATATTTGCGGACGGTCGCATGTTGTTCGGCCGCCATTACCAGAGGCGACACATCACTGTTCTCCACCATGGCCTCGAGACCGGGTTTGACCTGAAGCAGCCGATGCCATCCTACGCGCCGATCCAGGATCGTCATGGGATCTGCATCCATGTCGTTGGCCGCCTGCAGGGCGACGATCGTGTCCAGAAACAGCCGTAGTGCCTTCGACGTTTCCAGGCGTGCGCTCATATGGCGCTGCTTTTTGCGGTTGTTGACCTGGGAGAACAACCGGCCCATGAGTTTGATAAACATCATCACCGCATCGTCGGTGAGTTTCTGGCCAAGCTTGATGATCTGCGCGACGATCGTCGCACGCCGGCGGCTGGCATTGAAGTCGCTGGCCAGCCATGCCGGAGTGGCGTCACCCTCGCGGATCATCTGATCCCACCGCCCGGAAGGGACACGGGTCTGCAAACGGGGATCGATCCCAAGCATCCTCAGGAATGCGATTCGTTCGGTCAGGCCCACCAAGTTTCCCGCGCCTGGTGCCTCCGGCGCTGACCGCAGCCAATGATAGCGCGTCTGGCCAATTGCCGGATCGACGGCCAGCAGTCCATCGAGGGTTCCCAGCGTTTCCGGATCAAGGTCCGTGATCAAAGCGGCTTCGGCTTGACGACGAGCGATGGCACGGGCAGCCAGTCCCATCCGTTCGATCATGTTCGCTGCAGGCAGCAGAACCCGGCGTTCGCGGAACGTGGTGATGATCGCAGTCGCGATCGTTGCTCCCTTGTCCGTCACGGTCGCAGCTTCGATTGCCGCCAGCAGCGCAGCACGCCGATCCTCTGTGGTCGCAGCCCTCATTTCGAGATAACGGAGTAGGCGAGCGACATGATTCATGCGCGTCTCTTCCCGCCGGGCATACAGATCAAACGATGCTGGATCGGCTCCGATCTGCTCGGCAATATAATTGAGCATCGCTTCGGGCAGTATCTCATTGGCCATGAGCGCGCGGCCCGGATAACGCATCAGGCAGAGCTGCACCGCGAAGCCAAGCCGATTATGCTCCCGTCTGCGGACCTCGATTTCAAGCCGGTCGGCCGGTGACAAGGAATAATGGCGCATCAGGCTGTCCTCGTCGGTGGGAATATCGAAAAGCGCTTTCCGATCCTGAATTTTGAGAAGTTTCCGCTTGGCCATTGCTACTCCTTACATTTGCGCGCCAATGACCTTGCCCTGTACGGAAAGGTCCGATTCCGTACAGGGGTAAAACGATCTGTCCACAAATTACCTTGACATTCTTATGGACAGGCAAGATATTTCGGACAGCCTATTCGGACGAAATTGACTTATGCCACGCACCTTCGCCTATGTCCGCGTCTCCACGACCGGCCAGACCACCGAAAACCAGATTCAGGAAATCGAGGCGGCTGGCTTCCACGTCGAGCCGCGCCGCATCGTCACCGAGACCGTCTCCGGCAGTGTCGCCATCGCCAAACGCCGGGGATTTTCTCGGCTGCTGGACAGGCTGGAATTCGGGGACGTGCTGATCGTGACCAAACTCGATCGCCTCGGCCGCGATGCGATCGACGTGAGCACGACCGTCAAAAAGCTGGAGGACATGGGCGTGCGGGTACATTGCCTCGCCCTTGGCGGGGTCGATCTGGCAAGCTCGGCCGGGAAAATGACGATGAACGTCATCAATGCTGTGGCTCAGTTCGAGCGTGACCTCCTGATCGAACGCACCCAATCCGGTCTTCAGCGCGCCAAATCGGAAGGTAAGGCCCTCGGCCGACCCGCCCGGCTCAATGAACAGCAGAAACGTGATGTTCGCGCCGACCTGGCTGGCGGCATGAGCGTTTCCGCCCTCGCCAGAAAATTCGACACCAGCCGACAGACTATCATGCGCGTCAGGGACAATAGCTCACCATCCTGACGGCTACATCACCGCGTCGTTCAATGGATGCTCCGCTTTAGCGGCTGCATCCATTGTGACGGAGTGTCAATCATGAGCAAGGCATCGTCCAAGGTGGTGCTGCATCGGCACTCGGAGTTCATGTCTTCGAGTGCCTGAAGCATTAATTCGGCAACGGCGAAGTTCTGCTCGTGCAAAGCTCGTTTGAAAGCCCGCGCTACCAATTCCTGAAGCATATTGGCATTCTTCATCGCGCACCACCTTTCCGCTGTTCCAATAGCGTGCTGCTTCCAGCGGTTGGAAGGTCAAGTGAAAAGTGCGCTTTTTGGCCATATAGGCCATATAGGAAGAAAGCTTTCTTTCTATCCAGGCCCGCTCTGATTTATCGATAGCCCGTTGCGGTTCCACCTCTACCCTGCACAGCAGGACAGCTTTTTTACGTCCTTGTCGAAGGTCTGAGCTGCAAGCTTCAAGCCTTCGACGGTCGTCAGGTACGGGAAGATCGCCTCCGACAGATCGTCGATCGTCAGGCCGCCGCGGATAGCCAGCGCCGCCGTCTGAATGCTGTCAGCGCCTTCCGGCGCAAGAATATGCGCGCCCAGGAGCTTCCGGGTCGCCCCGTCGGCAACCAGCTTGATCAGGCCGCGTGTATCGCGTGCCGCCAGCGCGCGGGGCACATTGTCGAGGGAAAGAACAGACGTGCGAACCGAATGCCCCGCAGCGCGCGCCTGCGCCTCGGTCATGCCGACACTCGCCACCTGCGGGTCTGTGAACACGACAGCGGGCATTGCAGCATTGTCGTACCGCAGGCCATCGCCGTTCAATGCGTTCTTGGCGGCGAGCTTTGCGCCATAGGCAGCCATATAGACGAACTGGTCTTTTCCGGTCACGTCGCCGGCGGCATAGACGCCGGTTTTTGAGGTGCGCATGCGGTCATCGACAATGATGGCGCCGGCCGGCGTTGCGGCAACACCCGCCTCAGCCAAGCCAAGGGTTTCAGTGTTCGGGCGGCGTCCCGTCGCCACGAGAATCCGCTCGGCCGTCAGGATTTCCGGCCGACCGTCTCGCGTAATGGCGAGGGCTATACCGCCGTCATCGGTCCTGCGGGCGGTTTCGTAGGCGATCCCGCCGACGATCCGGATACCCTCATCGGCCAGGTAGGTGGCGAGCGCCGATCCAATTTCGGGCTCAGCCTCCGGCAGAAGCCGGCTGCGGAATACGAGCGTCACCGCGACGCCGGCCCGCGCGAACGTCTGGGCCAGCTCCACGCCGATATAGCCGCCGCCGAGCACGATCATCGAGCGCGGCAGTTCGTTCAGGGCGAGCGCCGTCGTGCTGTCGAGCGGCGACACGTCGGCAATCCCCGGAATTCCCGGCAGGTCTGGGCGCGCGCCCGTCGCGATGATGATCCGTTCGGAGGCGAGGCGCTGGCCCGCGACCTCGACGCCGCCGTCAACGAGACGGGCCTGCCCTTCGCGATAGACGACATTGTTATACTCTGGCAGCAGATCGGCGTATTTCGCCTGCCGAAGACCGGAAACCAGGGCGTCTTTCTGGGCAATCTGAGCGGCCCAATCGACGACGCGCGCGCCGCTTTCAATACCATCGAAACGGGCTGCCGCATCATTGGCGTGACGTACGGCTTCCGTGGCCCGGATCAGGGCTTTCGAGGGCACACAGCCGATGTTGACGCAGGTGCCGCCGATCGTGCCATGCCCGACAAGGGCCACTTGCGCGCCTTGTTCGGCGGCGGTGATCGCGGCGGAGAACCCGGCCGAGCCAGCCCCGACGACTACAAGATCGTAACGGCCGTTGCCCTTATTTGGCGTCGGTTCGCAATGTTCACACATTCAGTTTATCCTTGTTTTCTGTCGGTGATCCGCAGCAAGCGGCATCCGCCGCTGAGCCGGAATGGCGGCGCCGATAAAGGTAAAATGCCGCCAGCCCAATAGCAGCGAGTGCGATCGGGATCAGCACATAGCCGGCTGCAGCGAGCCATGCGGAAACCCCGAAGGAGCCCGCAGCGACCAAAAGAAATGGGGCGGCACAACAGATGACGGCGAGAAGCCCGACACTGCCCATGCCGATGAACTTTCCATCCGTCATGCCGAGCCTCCCTACTGCGAAACCTTGGAGGGATAGCCGGCGTTGGTGGTTGCGGTGATCAACGCAGCGACATTTGTCTTGCCGTCGTCAAAGCGCACCTTGGCGATCGCCCCATCTGTCGCCTCCGACACATCAACCGCGAGCACCCCTGACACGTTGCTGAGCGCCCGCTTCACGATCGGGCCGCAAAGTTCGCAGGTGGCATTGGCGACATTCAGCGTGACGGTCTGCTCGGCGGCAAAAGCGGCGCCACTCGCCAGCAGGGACGCGGTGAGAGCAATAAGGGGTAAAGTTTTCATCAGGAACTCCTTGAGGTTAGGCAGTGAGGAAGAACCGCGCTGCATAGGGAAAGCCCACGGCGACGATGATCAGAATCGTTGCGATCCAAAGGCCTATCTTGGCGTCGCGATGGGACGACGGACGCGCGCAGTAGGAGCCCTCGATGCACTCAGCCGCCCTCGGCTTGCGATAGACGAGATAGAAGCCGTAGCCGAGGCAGGCGAGCGCGATCGTGACGAACACGGGCTGATAGGGCTCGAACGCGGTCAGATTGCCGATCCACGCGCCGCTGATGCCGGCAAAGAACAAGACAAAGGGCACCACGCAGCAGGTTGCCGCGCCCAGTGCCGCCACGATGCCGCCAACCGACAGCAGCGCTGCCTGATCAAAACCCTTTTCGACGGGCTCCAGGGCCTTGTCTGCCAGTGGCCGCACTTCGTCCTGCGTCATCGTTCACATGCTCCCGCAATTGATCTATGGTGACCCTAGTGCCTGTAGTAACTACAGGGTCAAGCGGGAAAAATTCACGGATTTGTGCGAGCTACGTGATGCAAAAGACTGACGAATTTTCTATCGGCGTCCTATCCGAGCGCAGCGGCGTCCACATCGAGACGATCCGCTATTACGAGAAGATCGGCGTCATGCCGAAACCCGCGCGCAGTGCCGCCGGCTATCGCGTCTACGGCAACGATCACACAAGGCGGCTGCATTTCGTGCGGCGCGGCCGTGAGCTCGGCTTCAGCCTCGACGAACTGCGTGGACTGCTTCGCCTGGTCGACGGGCATAGCTACACCTGCCGTGAGGTTCATGACCTCACCATCGAACACCTGAAAGATATCCGTCAGAAAATCGCCGATCTACGACGTCTGGAGCGGGCAATGTCGGATATGGCCGCGCAATGCACCGGCAACCAGGTTCCGGAATGCCCGATCATTGATGCACTATTTGAAATGCGCCCTGTGGGCCGTTCCCGCTCCGTTCGACCTTAGCGCAGGATTTTGAACTGCTCTTGTTCCGACCCCCTGCCGCCCGATCGGCTCGCTACCTATTCCCGCTGGCTGCGCCTGCTCGTCGCCCAAAGCCTCACCGACATGGCGCGCGATCCACAAAAACCGGCCGTGCCGGTCCTCTATCTACTGGATGAGTTCGCCGCCCTCGGCCATCTGGCCCCCGTCGAGCGTGCAATGGGCCTCATGGCCGGCTACGGCGTCCAGCTCTGGCCGATCCTGCAAGACGTTCACCAGCTCCGCGCCACCTATGGGCAACGCGCCGGCACCTTCCTGTCAAATGCCGGCGTCCTACAGGTGTTCGGCGTCAACGATCACGACAGCGCCCGGCTTGTCTCCGATCTGCTCGGGCAAGAGACGGTCGTGTTCCAGACCATGAGCCGCGCCCTCGATGCCGAAAAGACCGGCATCACCTACGGCGAGCAACACACCGCCCGCCCGCTGCTGACGCCGGATGAGGTCCGCAACCTGCCGCAGAATGTCGAATTGCTGTTCCTCGCCGGGCAACGGCCGATCGTCGCCGGCAAGCTCGCCTATTATGCTGATTCCGAGTTCCGGGGGCTGTATGACGCTCCCTGACGTATCAAGAAGCGGACCCGGCGCTTTGCGCCGGGACTTTGTTACGAACGGCCCTCCGGCGCGGCTTGCGCCACGATCCACCCGCCGACCTGGTGCAAGCTCTATTCAAGGAAAACCACGGCCGCGACGATAGCCCCCCGGCCGGCCCGCTCTCATCATCTAGGGCCGTAGGGACGGTCGGGGGGCGGGCCACACGCGCAAGCATTAGCGTATTTAGCTATTTACGTATCAACGTGCATAAGGCTCGATCGGCGGCAATCCGTGCTGTGCCAGAACGGCCGAAAGCCCGGCCTCGGCCATCGCCTGAATTGTCGTGCCCTCTGCATCTGCGAGCTGGCGAAGGCGCTGCCAGTCCGATCGCCGGACCTTGACCGTAAGCGCGACAGTCTCGCCCCCTCCCCTCTTTCGCCTCGGCGTCGGGATTTCCACGGCCGGGCGGTCGTCCTCGATCGCTGCAAGGCTGGTGGCTTCCGCGCCGGCCCTCGGGCGGGTGAAGGCCGCGAGGCCGGTTGCTTTCTTTGCCATAGGTTTCTCTCCTTCAATACGCTCTTACGTATTTAGCTATTTACGTTCTAAGGTGTCCTTGATCCACGCCCACAAAGCCCGGATTTCCTCGGCTGCCCTGCCCTCGGCCTCGAACTCCGTCACGGCGCTGCCGGTCGTGACGGCGCGGGCGAACGCGCGCCGGTCGGTAATCTCGCCGGGGACGATCGGCAGGCCGTAGGCTTCCAGCGCCGCGCGCGTCTCCCCGATCTCGGGCGCGCGGAACGGGCAGGCGGACAGGACGAACGCACCGCGCACCTTCGCGGCCGTCACGATCTCGACGGCGGCCGGGACCGCAGCGAGGTCAAACGCGGAAGGTCGGACCGGAATCAAGACCAGCTCCGACCTCCGGGCTATCTGGCCGGCCGCCGGGGCGGCATGGGGCGGGGCGTCCACTACTGCCAAGGTCATACCCTCGCCCTCGGCCGCCCTAAGCGCGGCGTCCAGTTCCCCGGCCTGCGCCGTGGCGACGATCGGCGTTCCGGCTTCCCGCGCACTCGCCCATGCGGTCGCGCTTTCCTGTGGGTCCGCGTCGATGACGCAAACCCGTTCGCCGGTCGCCTCGGCCGCCACGGCGGTATGAACCGAAAGCGTGGTTTTTCCGCTCCCGCCTTTCTGGCTCAAAAACGCAATGACGTTCATGCGTCAATCCTTCTTTGCGTGAATACGTATTAAAGCATATAGCTAAGGTCGTTACTACGTCTTTAAGCTAGTGCGGCCATTCCTCGGCCGGCCAGTCCCGCGACGTATGGATGACGCGCACGATCACGATGCTTTCCCAGCCCGCTACGTCCCGCAGCTCATAGGCGATGATGTAGGGATGACGGGCGAGGGACTTTTCATAGGTCCCGCTCACCCGCCCCGGCCGGCCGGTCGCAAATTCGCCGAGCTTGTTCCCGGCGTCCTCGATCGCGTCCACGACCCGTTCGGCGGCGAATGGGTTGTCCTCTGCGATATAGCGCAGGATTTCGAGGTTATCCCGCTGCGCCTCAATCGACCAGACAACCGGCCTCATCCGCGCGCGGCTTTCCGGCGCTTCGCTTCCTCGATAACCTCACGCATTTCCGCGACGGCCTGCGCATGAGGGATCACTCGGCCGGCCGCCGCATCGGCCATGCCGCGCTTGATACCGTCGATGATTTCAAGCTCGCGATCGACATAGGCGGCGACGGCCTCGCCGGCGAGGAAGGATTTGCTTCGCTGCGTGTCGTTCGCGATCCGGTCGAGCTTTTCTTTCACATCGGGCCTAACCCGAATCGTCATGGTGGTGCTGGCGGTCATGGAATCGCCTCCGTGTGTTGAATTGTGTACATCCTAGCACGGTTTCCCGGCCGCCGCTATCGCCTTCTATCAAGGTGATACGTTTACACGTTAATACGTATTAACGTAAATAATTAAACACCGGCCTTGCCTCTCGCTCCCTCTCGAAAGCCCATAGGACGCTGGCCGCAGGCGCGAACGGTGCGGATTAGGTGGTGAGGATGCCGTTTCCCGGCCCGCCTATACGCGGGCCGGAACCGCCGCAGGGCCGCGTGAGCGGCCCGAACAGCGGCGTCCGCTTATGTTTGTACTCTTAGATAAAGATCAGATGGGGATTCAGTCTGGTTATCAGACTCACGTTTCATCACACTCTTTGCCAGCATCACGAGGGCCTTTCCGAGCGGGCCATCGCCGGCGTCGATCTGCGTTCGCTCATCGAGGGGCAGGGTGGTCTTGTAGGCGCTAATTGCCTCGCTCCAAGCCCGCTGATCCTGTCCATGATCGGCAGGCGGGGGCGGGGCCTTGCCGAACCGCCCAAGGAACTGCCGCGCCTTCTCCGGCAGGGACAGGCGATAGGCGTTGCTCGTCTGCTGGACCTGTGGGCCGCGCCCTTCGTTGCCGGTCGGCTCATAGCGCCGCAGCCAGTCGATGAAACCATGCGCCCGCAGGTTCTTCAGCGCCCGCACGATCGTATCGCGCGACCGGCCCAAGCGGTCCATGATCGTGGTGATTGACGGCTCTAGCCGGCCGGTGCGGAAGTCGATGAGATTGACGAACAGCCGCAGCACGTCGAGCGCCACCGATCCTAGCGGGCCGCTGCGCTCGCCCTTCTCGCGCAATCCGGCCTCGTTGTAGATTTCGGCCGCCTTCAAGATCGCCTGCACGTCCCTGCGCGTCGTCGGCCGCCATATGCGGCCCTCCGATCGGCCCCGGATATGGCTATGCCGGCGAACTGGCGTCGGGCAGCGCGGGGCAGGGGGCGGGAAGATCAGCCCTAGCGCAGTCTGTCCCGATCCTCGCAGGGTGGCCCGGCGCTCATGGGCGAGCGTCGTAAGCTCGCCGGCCTCGTCGTCGGTGAGCTGGCCCGCGCCGTAGCGGTTCCAGACCTCCCGCATGATTTCATCAAGCGCGTGCCCGCGCGCGCAGCCGATCGCGGCCGCGTAGTGCGTCCTCAACATATGCCCTCGTCCTTCCATTTGAAGGACATGACGGCGAGGACGGCAGGCACGGCGCTCCCGTTTCCGCAAGAATCAATCTTGCGAATTGGAGTGCTCTAGCGTAGATAGGGGGAGACTTATCGGCCCCGGCTCTACGGTGTGTCTGACGGCCTACAAAAACGCTCGACCGTTGGCGCGGTCGGGCGTTTTGCCGTTATGTCCCTTGCTTCGCTTCGATATAGAACCTCAACGCTTCTTCGATGATCGGCGCGCGAGCTGACGCGCCCCGTTGCTCCTTGATCCTGTCGATTGCCTCGACAAGCTCGCCCGGAACATAGGTATTCAACGCCACGCGGCCGGCCGCGATCTGCCGCGCCCTGTGGGCGGCAACGCCCCTGCGAATCTCTTCCGCGCGTTCCTTCATGTTTACAACTAAGAGCAAGCCGCCCGATTCTGCAATCCCTTGCGGAAGGAACCGGGAAACTAGGGCCGGCAGCTAAACGTAGTAACGTCAATGCGTATTCACGTTATTGCGTTCTATAGCCCGGTAGAGCGTGGCGCGATGCACCCCCAAAAGCCGGGCGACTTCCGCCACCGGCTTCTTGTCCTCATGGATGAGCTGGCGGGCGTGGGCGATCTGCTCGGCCGACAGGGCAGGGGAAGGACCAAACCGCACACCTCGGGCCTTCGCCGCGATCCGGCCGGCGCTCGTGCGGTCCACGATCAAGCTGCGCTCGAAATCCGCGATGCCGGCGAACACGGTCAACACCATGCGCCCGGCCGGCGTCGTGGTGTCGGCCCACGGCTCGGCCAGCGAGCGCAGGCCCGCGCCGGCCTCTTTGATCCGCTCCGCGATCGCCAGAAGGTCGGCCGTCGATCGCGCGAGGCGGTCTAGCCGGGTGATCGTCACCACGTCGCCGGCGCGCAAGTGGTCGAGCATCCGCACCAGCTCGGGCCGGTCGCGCTTCGCCCCGGAAGCCTTTTCCTCGAAGATGCGGACGCAGCCGGCCGCGCCAAGGGCGGCCCGCTGCTGCTCCAAGTCCTGCCCGCGTGTCGAGACGCGGGCATAGCCGATGAACACCCGGCCGGCGTCGGAATCTGGTTGGCGGTTCACGGCTTCCCCTGTCGCAAATCATGTCGCAAGTGGCGTAGCACTTGCGACAAAGACATGCGACACGAAAACCCCTGATTTTCCGG